>CAYTJV010000121.1:4285-15654 GCA_964438165.1 uncultured Planctomycetaceae bacterium
CGTAGGCCGCCGTGTAGTTGTCAAACCCGTTTCCACCGGCACGGGGCCGGTGGGGAGGGCAAAGCTCGGTCATGACGAAAGTTGATGCCGTAGGCCGCCGTGTAGTTGTCAAACCCGTTTCCACCGGCACGGGGCCGGTGGGGGAAGCAGAGACTTGTCCATATCCAAAGTTGACGCCGTATGATCCCACAAGCGCTTGGTGCTGAGATACAGAGAGCCCCCCCTGATCGCGTCGGTCGTCTGGCGGGCGCCCTGGTTCGATTCTCGGCGTCGCTGAAGCTGACCTTCGTGCTCTTGGCGCACCTGACCGCCGCGCTGACGTGCGCCGTTTACTTGGAAACGGCCAAGGGCCGCGAGTTCGCTCAGTGGTATGTCTACGGCCGCCAATGGCTGATCGGGCTGCTGGTCGCGCTGGCGGTGAACGTCGCCGCGGCCACGGTTGTTCGCTTCCCCCGGCGCTGGAGTCAAGCCGGGCTGGTGATCGCGCCGGTCGGCCTGATGGTCCTGCTGGCCGGGTTCATTCAGACGTTGATCCAGGGGATCGAAGGCCGACTGATTCTCTGGCAGGGTGAGACCGCCCAAACGGTCAGTCTGCCCCATCGCAGTCAGATCACGCTGCTTGCGCGCCGCGGCAAGGACGTCCAATCGACCGAGTTGGGCTTCTCTCCCGGACCGGTCGATTGGCGCAGCGATGAGCCGTTGGATTTCGGCGAGGTGGACGGCATGGGGGTCAAGGTGCTGCGGTTCTACCGTCACGCCCGCTACCAGACGGAGTGGGTCGCCGACGAAACCGGGTTGGGAAAGGCGGCGATTCAGGTCGCCGTGCCCGACGCGCAAACGGGCGGGTCGGCGGAGCGGTGGTGCGTGCCCGTCCTTTTCGATAGTCCATCCGTCAAAGGGCAACCCGACGTTTCCGTCGGGAAGGTCTCGGTGGCGTCATTGCGCGACGAGTTCCTCAAGCCGCCCGCCCTCAAGCCCGGCAGCCGGGGCGTTCTCTCCGCGCATTACAAGGATCGCGTTTACCCGATCCCGGTGGACGGCAACACGGGCAAGCGAGTTCCGTTGGGCGACAGCGGCTTGACCGTGGAGATCGTCGAATACTATGCCAACGCCAAGTCGGACAAGGGGAAATTCAGCTCCGAGGGAGTTCAGCCCAAGAACCCCTTGCTGCAATTGCGGATTCACGCCCCCGGCAAAGAACAGCCGATTTCGGAGATCGCCTATGCCAACCATCCGTTTCTGAATTTCGGCGCGATCCACAAGAAGCAGGACTGCCCGGTCAAGTTCTGGTACCACCATCCGGACGTTAAGCCCACCTCGGGGGCCGAGTTCCTGCAAACGCCGGACGGAAAGCTGTACTGCCGGGTCGGCGACGGCCGGGCCTACCAACCGCGAGGCGAAGTCAAGCCGGGGGATCGGATCGCGCTGGCGGCCGACCGCGAGATCGCTCTGCTCCACTACGTTCCCCATGCCCGGCGGGAGGGAACTTTCGTGCCGGTCGAACTTGCTGACGGCGAGACGACAGAAGCCGAGGCGGCGGCCCTGGTCGAGGTGACCTCCCCCGACAAGACCGAGCAGTTCTGGCTCGGGCGAAACGATGCCCGACTCGGCGTCCGGCAACTGCAGAGGCCCGGCGGCGGGCCTCTGATCGTCACGTTCGGCTACGAATGGCGTCCGCTGGGCTTCTCCGTGAAGCTAGTCGAGTTTCAAAAGGAGGCGAACTCGGACTCGCCAAGCGACGTCTCGTGCGTCAGCCAGGTGCAACTCACCGAGCCGACGCAAGACCCGGACGTCGTCTCGGCGGACAACCCGCTCCGGGAGATCGCCACGGGCCGCCCGCTCAAGTACGGCACGTGTACCTTCTACCAGTCCGGCTTCCGGGAACTGCCCGGCTGGGTGTTTCTGTCGGTGCTGCGCGTGACGAGCGACCCGGGGTGGCTCTTGAAGTGCTTGGGCGGCGCGATGCTCTGCGCCGGAATTCTGTTGACGCTCTGCCTGGGCATCTTCGGGCGCAGGAGGCGTGCGCGGGTTCCCGAGGCTGTGCGCGGGTCTCCCGACCCCGCACAGGCGCGGACCGAAGGTCTCCAGGAATAGGAGGAGAGGAGACCTGCGGTCGAAGCCTCGGCGGGGTCGTGAGACCCGCGCCGAGCGCCGTAGGGGAAGAGGAGCACCGTGACCAGCTCAAGGGGCTTGGCAAGTTGTGCCCACCCGCGTTGCGGCCGATTCGACGATCCGCTCAATGAGTCTCTGGTACGGGATCCCCAGGGCCGTACAAATCATGGGGAGGTCGGAATGCTGGGGGTGCAGGCCGGCCAGCGGGTTCACTTCGAGAAATTGAGGCTGCCCGGTCTCGTCGGAGCGGAGATCCACGCGCCCGGCGTCGCGGCAGCCCAGGGCCCGCCACGAGTCGAGGGCAATGGCCTCGGCCCGGCGGACCTCTTCGTCGTGGGCGGCGGAAACCAGCCGGTATTCGACCAGCTCCTCGCATCGCTCTTTGTTGACGTAGGAATAGACCTCGGGTTCCGCCTCGGAGTTGAGCACGATCTCGAGCGCGCCGATCACCTCGGCCTTTGCCCCAGTCCCCCAGATTCCCACGGTCATTTCCCGGCCCGGCAAGAAACGCTCGACAAGAACCGGCTGCCGGTACCGCTGCAATAGCCCGGCGCAGGCCGTCATCAGGGTCTGGCGGTCGAGGATCTTCGAGGACGCGTCGATCCCCTTGCCGGTCCCTTCGGCTACCGGTTTCGCGAAGACCGGAAAACGAAGATCGACTTGTTCCAATTCGCGGCAGTCATAGACCACGGCGAAATCCGGGGTGGGGATGCCCGCCGCGCGAATCACCTGCTTGGTCATCCCCTTGTGCAGCGAGAGCGCCATTACCAGGGGATCGGAAAACGTGTAGGCGATCTGGTAGGCATCGAGGATCGCCGGCACCTGGGCCTCGCGGCCGATGCCGTACATCCCCTCGGCTATATTGAAGACGAGATCCCACCGGTCGCCGGCAGCCAGCCGGGCGACGAGTTGCCGAACTTGTCCGATGCGGTCCGTCTGGTGGCCGAGGGATTTCAGGGCGAGTTCGATCGCCTCGACGGTATCGGGGCGATCGAACTCCGCGGTTTCTTCTTCGCCGTAACCTGCCGCCAGGTATTCGGCCCGAAGGTCGTAGGTCAATCCGACGCGCATGGTCAGGGAGACACCGGATCGGGATAGCGAAACACCTTGTTCTCGTAGTTTCGCAGGAGAAGATCGTCGCCTTCCCGCCCGATCACGTAGTTGGGCTGGAGCGGAATCTTGCCGCCGCCGCCGGGCGCGTCGATCACGTAGTTGGGCACCGCGTAGCCGGTGGTGTGGCCGCGAAGCCCCTCGATGATCTCTAATCCCTTGGCGACCGAGGTGCGGAAATGGGCCGAGCCGGAGATCGGGTCGCACTGGTACAGATAATACGGCCGGACCCGCATCATCAGCAGCCGATGGACCAGCTCTTTCATCGTCTCGACGTTGTCGTTGACGCCCTTGAGCAGGACCGTCTGGGAGCCCAGCGGGATGCCCGCATCGGCCAGGCGGGCGCACGCCCGTTGCGACTCGGGGGTACACTCGTCCGGGTGTACGAAATGGAGGCTCATCCACAGGGGGTGGAATTTGCGCAGCACCCGGCACAACTGCGGCGTGATCCGCTGCGGCAACACCGCCGGCATCTTCGTGCCGATGCGGACGAACTCGACGTGCGGGATATCCCGCAGCCGGGTCAGGATCCAATCCAGGCGATCCTCGCTCATGGCCAGCGGATCGCCGCCGGAAAGCAGAACGTCGCGGATCGTGGGCGTCTGGCGGATGTACTCCAGGGCCTTTTCCAGGCGGGACTCGCTGGGAATCAGCTCGCCGTGCCCGACCACCCGGGAACGGGTGCAGTAGCGGCAGTACGTCGAGCAGAAATCCAACACCAGCAAGAGCACGCGATCCGGGTACCGGTGTACCAGCCCGGGCACCGGGCTGTGGCCGTCTTCGCCCAGCGGATCGTCGTCTTCGCCCGTGGTGCGCTGGAATTCGCTCGTCGTGGGAATGACCGTTCGCCGCAGCGGCTGACTGGCGTCATTCCGGGAGAGCAAGCTCATGTAGTACGGCGTCACGCCCACCGGGAGCATCGAGCCGCCTTCGACCAAGGCATTGCGTTCCTCGTCGCTCAAGACCAGCATCCGCTCCAGTTGAGCCAGCTTGCGGATGCGGTTGCGGGAGTGCCAGCGCCAGTCGTTCCACTCCTGGTCGGTGGCCTGGGAAAAGAATGCCTTCCGGAAGGCTCTTGTTTGGGGGTTACCACGCGGGTAACGGGGGGGAGAAGAGAGAGGAGGGGATAGCGAGACGATGCGCCCACCGGAAACGCGCCCCATCGCGGTTCCATCGGAGGGCGCCAGCACAGGAAAGGTGCTGAAACTACTACTTAGCGGGACATCCGGGGGCTCCTCCTCGACACTTAGGGTAACTGAGGCAGAATCTCCATCGAACTTCATCATACGGGGCTTCCTTACGTGTACCCGCGCCCAGCGGGCCTCCAACGCCATCGCGACCTTCGACGGGCCGCGCGTTGCCTGCGCGCGCTTGGGGCCAGGCCAAATGAAACTGCGGACTCCATCCCGGCAACACCAGGGGCTTGGGCGGCCGGCAACCCTGCCGTGCCCACGCAATCAGGAGCCCAAGATTGCGAATTCCCAAGTCTTCCCCTCATGGTCACTCTTCCCCGAAGTTTGTCTCGGCCACCCGAGTTCCCATGGTTGCACGATGTTTGATATTTATTATCGTTTGTTTTCCAGGATGTCAATATGCATAGTCGTCGGATTTTGCCAACTTGTCTCAATTTGACGCCGCGGCGAGGTCGGGAGACCTCCGCCGAGCGCGCTTTGGAGTGCGGCGATTTGTCGCCGCTTTCTTTTTCTAGCCGGCTCGGTAGGGCGGACGGAACGCAGTGAGGCCCGCTGGGTCTTAGGTCTTGGGTCTTAGGTCTTAGTGCCAAGGCCCAAGACCCAAGACCAGTTTCGATTGTCGGCTCCGCCGCGCTAGTCCACCGAAATCCAAAAGCGGCGATGAATCGCTGCACTCCAAAGGCGCTGTTTTTCACACGTCCAGCGTGTAGCCTTCCCGGTACGCGGGCTTGACGATGTGCTGGACCTCGGGGGCGTTGGTCGCCTTGAGCTGCTTGGCGTCCCACTCGATCTTCTTGCCCTCGCCCGGCTCCGAGGCGGCCCAAACCGCCAGGTTGCCCAAGAGGATCGTCTCGGTCAGCGGGCCGGCGTAGTCGGTGAAGTTCGACATCGCCGCCGGACCGCCCTGGATCGCCCGAATCCACTCCTCAAAATGCCCGGGCGACTTGGTGAATTCGACCTCCGGCAACTCGACGTCGCCCAAGATCTCGAACTCGGCCCCGTAGTCGTTGGGCGAGTAGAGTTTGCCCTTTTCGCCGATGATCACACACCCGCTGCCGACCGGATCCTTGCCGCCCAGCAGCTCCTTGGCGGGCCGCTTGCCGCCATCGTACCAGACCATTTTCAGCCCCCCGCGCCAATCGTTGGCCGGGAACTGGAACTCGATGATCGACCACTTCGGATAGCTGTCCTTGTCGTGACCGGAGGTCTGAGCCTGGACGGAGACCGGGTCGCGGAGCTCCAGGCCCGCAAAAGGCATGTTCACCGTGTGGCAGGCCATGTCGCCCAGGGCCCCGGTGCCGAAGTCCCACCAGCCGCGCCATGAGAAGGGGTGATACCCCAGGCCGTAGGGACGCATGGGGGCGGGCCCGAGCCACAAGTCCCACTTCAGATTCGCCGGCACGGGGGCTTCCTTGGGCCGCTGGCCTCCCTGGGGCCAAATGGGACGGTTTGTCCATACGTGGACCTCCGACACTTTGCCCAGTGCCCCCTTGCGCAACAGCGCGGTCGCCTTGCGCACCCCCGACATGGCCGTGCCCTGGTTGCCCATCTCCGTGGCCACCTTCTTCTCCCGAGCGACCTGGCCGAGAAGCCGGGCCTCGTAGATCGTGCGCGTCAGCGGCTTCTGCACGAAGGCGTGCTTGCCCATGCGCATGGCCATCAAGGCCGGGGCGGTGTGGCAGTGATCGGGCGTGCTCACGGTGACCGCGTCGATGCTCTTCTCCATCTCTTCGAGCATCTTCCGGAAATCAAAGAACTTCTTGGCCTTGGGGAACCGGCTGGCCGCCGCGTTGAGGGTCTTTTCGTCGACGTCGCAGATGGCGACCACCTCGCCGTGATTGCCCGAATCGGCCGAGTCGCTGGAGCCTTTTCCCCCGCAGCCGACACAGGCGATCCGGACCTTCTCGTTGGGCGACTTACTCTCCTGGGCCTGCACGCCGCCGGCAACCCAAAATCCGATCCCCGTGGCGGCCGTCACTTGGAGGAAGTCGCGACGACTGGTTCGCTGAGGCATAGCCTTAACTCCTTTGTTTGAGACTGGTGAATTCGCGGAAACTCTCGTCTGGCAAGGCGATTGGAACGACTACCCTAGCCTGAGGGAACGCAATCTGCAAGTTTGCCTGCTCAGACGGCGGTTGTCCAGCGGGGGAAGTGATTTCGGTCTTGGTGGGACTCGCTCCGCCCACCCCACAGACTGGTGTCACTGGCTGACGTATAAGCAGGGAGGATTTGCTTGCCGGCCGTCCTTCCTATAGGCTATCGGGCGGTTGCACCACGACAATCGTAGGGCGAGCTGCTAGCTTGCCCTGTACTCCCGACGGGCAAGCTAGCAGCTTGCCCTACGACCGCCGCCTGCCAATCGTTTCGCAGTGGAGAAGTCCCATGAGGTGCTGGAAGTTCCGGACGGTATTGACCTTCGTTGTCGGCTTCCTCGCTTGGGAGGCAAGCTTAGCCCAAGCCGAGCCCCCCGGAGGAAAAGACCAGAATTCGGCCCTCGCCGACGTCGTCCAGCGGATCGGCGAACTGGGCGGCAAGATCGAATACGACCAGGCCAAGAACATTGTGGGCATCGATTTGTTCGAGCGTCAGACGACCAACGCGGACCTGGAGAAGCTCAAAGCCATCCCCACCACGGTGCGGCTGAAGCTGTGGGGCGCCGAGATCAACGACGCCGGCGTGAAACACCTCGCCGACCTGCCCAGGCTGAAGGACCTTGTGCTGGAAAACACGGATATCACCGATGCCAGCCTGGAGGTCCTTTCCCGGATCAAGACCTTGGAATCCCTGAACCTGCGCCGCAGCACCAATGCCACCGACGCCGGATTGGCCCATCTGAAGAAGCTCCCGAAGCTGCGATCCCTGACGCTCCTCTACAACAACTTCACTGACGAGGGGATGGTGCATCTGAAGGGAATGACCAGGCTCATGGCCCTCGACCTGCGGGGCTGCGTCCAGATCAGCGATGCCGGACTCCAGAACCTCAAGGGCCTGGTAAACCTCAAAGCCCTGAAGCTGCGCAATCCCTACATCACCGACGCGGCTTTGGACGTCCTGGATGGGATGAAGCAACTCAAATCGCTGGCCATCGAGGACGCTGCGGGGATCACCAACGACGGGCTCGCAAAGCTGGCCAAGTTCACCGGACTGGAAGAGCTCGACATTTTCCGCTGTCAAAGCGTTACCGACGACGGGCTGGTGCATCTCAAGGGGCTGGTGAATCTGCGGCGACTCAAGGTCCGCGACAACCCGATCGACGGGTCCGGCCTGAAACACGTCAAGGGCCTCGGCAAACTCGAGGATTTGGAGCTCAGCGAGACGTACTGCACCGATGCGAGCATCGCCAATCTCGCCCCGCTGCTGAACCTCCAGCGCCTCGACCTTTGGCACACCAAGATCACCGACCAGGGGCTGGCCAGCCTCGAAAAGCTCGAAAAACTCGAGAAACTGAGTCTGAAGGACACGGCCATTACCGATGCCGGACTGGCCCGCCTCAGGGGACTATCGAACCTGAGCGTGCTCGACCTGGAGCTCACCAAGGTCACCGACGCCGGCCTGGCGCATCTGGAAGGGCTGGCCAGGCTCCAGTCGCTAAACCTGAAGCTCACCCAAGTGACCGACGCGGGCGTCAAGAAGGCCCAGCAAGCCCTGCCGAAAGCGAAGATCGCGCACTGAGAAACAGAATCAGGCGGTGCTCCGCCGCGCTGGCGCGAGGAGAACCGCCTGGTTCACTGGGCTTGGACTGACGGCGACCGGGGGCCGCCTGCCGGTTCGCCAAGCTTCTTGGCGTTAGCGCGGCTGGCCGAAACCGGGGCGGACGCGCTTCTGAATGTCGGTTTCCAGCACGCCGAAGGTGGCTTCATGCCGCTGCACCGTCAACTGGAGGGCATGGAGCATCCGCTTGGCGGTATAGAAGTTGGTGATGATCCGCTGGGTGATCACGATCGGTTGGGTGGGGATCCCCACCGGCTGCGGGTTGAGCCCAAAGTCGATGATCAACTCCTCCGGCGTGCCCGTTACGCGGCAGAAATTGGCGTAGCTGGCCAGGGCCTTGGCGTCGTCGATCTGAACTTGGACCCGCTGCGGCTGGGGGGCCGGGGCCTGAGCTTCCGGGCCGGGCGCCGGGGCTTCGGCCGGAGCGTTCTGGGCGGGGGCCGGAGTTTCGGTTTCGTTCTCAGGCTTCTCTGGTGACTTAGCCACGAATCACATCCTTTCTAAAAGTGTGCGACAAACCCCGGCACGTGCCTACATGTCGGCCGGGAGACTTTCCGCCGGATGAGTCACGCCGTCCACCACAGGGCCATCCGCCCGGGCAGCGCGGCGCTCAATCCAAATGATACAAAGATATACCCCAAGAAGGGACAACGAAGTCGAAATCCGTGAAATTACCAGCAGTTTACACGTCTTCGCTCCGGAGTAAAGTACCTCAAACGTGGTATCTAAGCCGGCAATAGTTCGCCTTTCTACGCATCTTAACGTTTATGCGGGGGGATTAAGGAAATTACTCGTTCCCACGCTCTGCGTGGGAACGTCCGCCGCGGACGCTCTGCGTCCTTCCTCTCTCGTGCCGCAGAGCGGCCGGACCGTGCGTTCCCACGCGGAGCGTGGGAACGAGAATCACAGGCTACAGCCTTGGCCTCAGCCCTGTAGGAAATCGACGGGACGAAACTTCTCGCCGAGAATCGGGCGGCTGTCGATTTTGAGCCAGCGGTCCAAGAGGGTGGCGTACACTCGGCGAAAATCGGTATGGGCCCGCTGGCCGCTGCCTTCCAGGTCGTTCAAGGGCGGATGTTTGCCGATCAGCCCGCCTCGCACCTTCCCGCCCGCCACGAACAGCGGCTGGGCCGAGCCATGATCCGTGCCGCGGCGTCCGTTTTCCGGGACAGTGCGTCCGAACTCGGAGAAGGTCATCAGGAGTATGCGGTCCAAGAGCTTGTCGCGTTTGAGATCCATCACGAACGCCGCAATCGACTCCGACAACTGCTTCAACAGAGCCCCATGGTTATCGCCCTGGCTGGCGTGCGTATCGAATCCGCCCGGCTCATTCCCCCCGAGCTCGGTATAGAAGATCCGTATGCCGACGTCAGCGCGGATGAGTTGGGCGATCGTTCGGAGCGTTTTTGCGAACTCGAAACGAGGGTAATCAGCACCCGCTCCGCCCCGCGCAGCCGCTTCGACTTGTTTGCTGGTGGCTCGCGCAGCTAGGGTGCTCCGCTGGACAAACTGCAAGAGCGATTGGCGATCGTCGCGGTGGGACCCCTCGGAGGCTTTGGCGTCGGAAGCCGCGGAGCTCGGCTTGCCGTCGCCGCCGGACTTCAGAAGGTATTGGTCCAGCGAGCGAACCCAAGGGACGAAGGCCTTTTCGGCGTTGACCGTGAAGGGCCGGGGGATTTCACCGACGTAGACCGCCGGAACGTGGCCAGAAGCAGGCCGATAGATCTGGTCCACGGCGCGTCCCAACCAGCCGGTCTGCGACTCGCTCGGTTTCGTATTGGCGCTCTGCCAGACCCGCATCGCTTGAGGATGATCCTGGTTCGGATTGGGATACCCCACCCCATGGAGAACGCTCAGGAGCCCTTCGCGGTAGAGCCGAAGGAAGGCGGGCATCTGGGGGTGGAAGGCGAAGTGCGCGTCGATTCGGTGCAGCTTGCCGCCCGAAAGACGCAGTGTCGGCCGGTTTTTCGCGTAGAGGTCGTCGGTCAGCGGCACGACGGTGTTCAGACCGTCGTTGCCCCCGGCAAGCTGGACGATGACCAGAATCGTATCGTCCCGCTGCGCCTGCGACTGGGCGGCCTGGGCGGTTCGGCCAAGAAAGGCGGGAACGCTCGCACTGGCGGCCGCAAGGACCGAAGTCCCCAAGGACTGCGTGAGAAAATCGCGACGGGAAAGCGACATGGCTATCGAACTCCTGGAGATCTCTGTTTTTCCGAGCCGGGCCGTGTCGGCCCGGGAAAACCGGGGCGACACGCCCCGGCTCTATGTTCTGCACTTACGCAAGTTGGAATTCTGGCAGCGTCACCACCGCGTGAGCCGTTTGACGGACCACCTTGGCCGGATCGCCGGGGGCTGCCTCATCGCGGGAAAGGCCCTGCTTCAATTGCTCGCATGCCGGCGGGCTCAGGTCGCCCTGCACGTACAGATCGGTCAGGAACCGGCCGGCCTTCTCCGCAGAGGCGTATCCACGCTTTCTGGCGATACTCCAAGGATCCAGCTTGTTCCCGTAAGGCTCGGACCCTGAGAGCATGGCCCAGGCCAGGTTGTTGCGGCGGATGAGCGTCGACTCGGTGATCCACGTGGCTCCGCCCGCCCAACCTTTGACGGTCGGCGGATGGCAGAGGTCTTGCCCCATTTCCACCAGTTCGTGTCCCAAGGGATCGGGGTTGACGAGGGCTTCCATTCCGCGCACAATTCCCACGGCGAACTCCACCGGGCTCTTGATCTTCTGCCGGTACGCGGCCGGCGAAAAGAACCAGTTGGAGCGGAGCACGGTGCCCACGAGCTTGGCAATGTCGTGGTCTTTGGCGAACGATTCCGCCAAGGGGGCGATCAGGCCCTCGCTGGGCTCTTCCGTCTCCGAGCCCAGCCAGCGATACAGTTTGGCAGCCACCAGCCGCGCGGCGGAAGGCTGCTCCAGGGCGATCTTCACCGCGTCGTGTCCGGTCCAAGGGCCTTCCCGCCCGAGGATCTTCTTTGGGCCGCCGTCGTGCTCCCGTTCCACGTAGCGGAGGCGGTTGCTCACGACCATATTGCCGGTGAAGGCCCGGGCCACGCTGCGCACGTCGCTTTCCGAGTAATTCCCCGGCCCGACGGTCAGAATCTCCAAGAAGTCCCTCGCAAACGGCAGGCTGGGCTGGGCCTTGCGATTCGTGGCGGCGTCGCAGGCCATGAGCATCGCCTGATCGTGGACCACGCCGTCCAGCAACTCGCCGTATTGGCCCAGGGCGTGGGCACGCATGA
>CAYTJV010000122.1:0-15610 GCA_964438165.1 uncultured Planctomycetaceae bacterium
TCACCTTGTCACCTTGTCACCTTGTCACCTTGTCACCTTGTCACCTTGTCACCTCTTCACCTTGTCACCCTCATCCTCCCCACGATCTGGTCGTACAGCGACGGGACCGTGAGCCGGTGGTCGCCTTGGACGTAGAAACTCGTGCCGCCGTCGGCCACGGTCCGTACCAAGATCGTCTTATAAGGCCGGAAGTAGTAGCGCGGATCGGTTTTCGGGGCCTCGCTGTGGGTGTCGCCGCCGAGGTTGGGCAGGTCGAACACGGCGGTGGTGAAATGCCGGATCACCTCGCCCCGTTGGTGCGCCACGTTGCGGGCCATGGTGATGGCCTTGAGATAGACCTCCGGGCCCATCACGGCGCTGCCGATGTTCAAGAACACCCCGCCTTCAAGCCGCGTGATGCTCTGCGTGTAGACGAGGAAATCGGCATAGGTCGTTGCTCCCGTCGCCGCCGGATCGAAGTTGGGGTGCTCGTGGATGATGTCCTGGCCAATCGCCACGTGGACAGTCACCGGCACGCCCAGACGCACGCCGGCGGCCAGCACGCTGGTTTGCCGGTAGGGGAATTGCTCGTCCTCAATCATCTGCCCGATCGCTTCGCCCAACCCGATGCCGTCCCGTGCGGCGGCCACGGCCGCCTCGTTGATCCGGCCCGTCTCGTGCCACAGGCCGAACTCGCCGGTGCGCACGTAGCGGGCCACGCTCTCGCAGGTCTCGCCGATCATGGCCAGCTCGAAGTCGTGGATCGCCCCAGCGCCGTTGAGGGCCACGTGGGTAAGGAGCTTCCGCTCCATGAGATCGATCAACAGCGGCCCGTTGCCGGTTCGCAACACATGGGCCCCGCAGCAGAACATCACGGTGCGGCCGGCACGCGCCGCGGCGACAACTCGCTCGGCGATTTGCGGGATCGCCTCGTGAGTGAAAGGCTGCCTCGGGCCGTCGGGATAGACCATTACGGACCGCTGCACGTCGTGCGATCGCTCCTTAAGCGGCCGCAGTTCCAGCCGGCTCCGGTCAAATTGCTCCAGTGGCATTCGTTTCGCTCACCTCTTGTTTCACCACGGAGGCACGGAGGTCACGGAGAGATCTATACTCCTCCGTGTTCTCCGTGCCTCCGTGGTGAATCTACCCTTCTTCACTCCACAAGTAAGCCGCCAGCGGCCGGTGGTCGCGGTAGTCGGGGATCACCAGGTCGGCGCCGGCGCCGATGAGCCGGTCGCGCTTCCAGGGGTCGGGCTTGCCGCTGCGCCCGGCCTCGTCGCTGGCCACGGCCACGGCCAATCCCCCGACCGCCTTGATGTTCTGAATCTCCACGTACCCGTCGCCGAAGCCGAGCAGCAACTCGCCTTCCACGCGGTTCTCCTTGAGGATCCGCTCGATGACCATCGCCTTGGAGAACGACTTGTAGTCCTCCAGGGCCCCGTACACGTGGTTGCCGAAGTATTCGCCAAGCCCGAGGAGTTGCACCTCCTCGATCACGTACTTTTCGTCGGTGCCGCTGGCCACGTAAAGCGAGGCATCGCGGCGCCGCAGCTCGTCGAGCAACTCCAGCGAGCAGGGCACGAGCATGTCACGCGGCGACGCTCGGCCCGAGCGAAGCGCCTCGCGGCGACCGGCGATCCGCTCCATCAGCCGGTCGTGATAGGCGTTCTTGTAGACGTTCGGCTCCTCGGGCGTGCCGCCCCGCTTGCGCACCTCTTCGGCCAGGCGAATCATCTGGTAGATGGTCTGCTTGCCCGTCAACTCGGTGATGAAATCCCGCGCCACGGCAGCCAGGCGCTCGCGCGGCTCCTCGGTGCCCGTGGCGGCCAGGACCTCGACCATCAACGGCACCATCACGTCCATCCAGCCCTCGCGGATGAGGCTCAACGTGCCGTCGAAATCGAACAACACGTGCCGCAAGGACTTGCGCCCACTCGGCTGATGGATGATCTCGATGCTGGTTCCCGGCAAGAATACGGACTTCTGGGAGACCGATGCGACCCGCTGGTAGTCTTCTTCGTAGTAACCGGTAGCCATGTACAGAACATACCAAAGCGCCGGCAGGTCTCCAAGGGGCGGTGTCCCTTTGGAGTACGGCGACTCGTCGCCGCTTTCCTTTGGCCGCACAAGTAGCCGCCGCCCAAAAAAGAAAGCGGCGACAAGTCGCCGCACTCCAAAGCTCCGAGCAATTGACAGTCGCCGTAGGACGGGTTAAACCATGGGCGGAGGATTTGCCCGTGAAGATTGACCGCATCGAATTGTTTCCACTTTGTTACCCTTGCTCGCGGCGATGGAAGTTCATGGAGGGCGCGCCGGGCCATACAGTGGTCCTGGTGAAGATCACGGCGGATAACGGCACGATGGGCTGGGGCCAAAGCGTACCGGTACCCACATGGAGCTATGAGACGCAGGAGACCGCGCTGGCCGTCTTGCGGCACAACTTCATTCCCGCGCTGGTGGGCCGCGACCCGCTCGATCTCGAAGCGGCCCAGAAGGCGCTCGATGCCGCGCTGGCCCCGTCGTTTTCGATCGGGATGCCGCTGGCCCGGGCCGGGCTCGACATCGCCCTTCACGACCTGGCCGGCAAGCTCACGGGGCAGTCGCTGGCGGAAATGTGGGGGCGTCCCCGCGGCGGCCCGCTCCAGCTCGGCTGGTCGATCAGCGTCCGCAGCCTGGAAGAGCTGGAAGCGGAAATCGAGGCTGCGCAACAGCGCGGTTATCGCAGCTTCAACGTGAAGGTATCGCCCGACCCGCGGTTCGACGTCGAGGTTGCCCGGCGACTTCGCAAGGCCGCGCCCGAGAGTTTTCTCTGGGCCGACGCCAACGGCGGCTACGACCTGGCCACGGCTCTGGAGGTCGCTCCGAAGCTGGCCGATGCCGGAGTCGATGTGCTGGAAGCCCCGCTGCGACCGAATCGAATCAGCGGCTACCAGGCCCTCAAGCGGCAGGGCGCGATCCCGATCACCATGGATGAAGGGCTCGTGTCGCCGGTCGAAGTCGAGGAGTTCATCAAGCTCGGGATGGTCGACGGGGTGACGCTCAAGGTCTCCCGCGCCGGCGGCCTGGCCTCGGCCCGGCGGCAGATCGAAATCGCCCTGGACGCCGGTTTGTTCTGGCTCGGCAGCGGCCTGACCGATCCCGACGTATCGCTGGCCGCCTCGCTGGGACTTTACGCGGCCTACGGCTTAGCGAAGCCAGCCGCCCTGAACGGCCCGCAGTTCCTGGCCGCCGACATCCTGAAGACACCGCTCGCGATCCGCGGCGACGTGGCCGAAGTGCCGGCCGGCCCGGGGCTGGGGGTCGAGGTCGATGAAGATAAAGTCGCGGCGCTGGTGTATGAGGTGCATTGCGAAAAGAAAAGAGAGAAGACAAAAATATGAAGGACAGGAAGATGAGGAAGGATAACGAGAAAACGGTAGAGGACTAGCCAGCACTCTTTATCTTCTTGTCCCCCATTTTCCTGTCGTTCGTTCCTTTTCCTTCGCAGACGAGAGGAGTCTTGATATGTCGAGAATCACCCGAAGACGTTTCATAGGTTCATCGGTCGGCGGCGTTGCCGCGATTGGGGCGGCGGCCACGCAGACTGGTCTACCCGCGGTTCAGGCCGGCTCGCCCAGCAACAAGGTGGTGCTGGCGATCATCGGTGCCGGGGGCCGGGGAATGGACGTGATTCTGAAAATGCTCCAGATCCCGGACGTGGCGATCAAGTACGTCTGCGATCCGGAAGAGGCCCGCGGCCGCAGCGCCGTCAAGCAGATCGAGAAGATCCAGCATTCCGCGCCCGCGCACGTCAGGGACATGCGCAAGGTGTTCGACGACAAGGACGTACACGGCGTGGTGATCGCCACGCCGGAGCAGTGGCACGCCCCGGGCACGATCCGGGCCTGCCAGGCCGGCAAAGACGTGTACGTGGAGAAGAATATCTCGCTTTCCGTTTGGGAAGGGCGGAAGATGACCGAGGCCGCCCGCAAGTACAAGCGGGTTGTGCAGGCAGGGTTCCAAAATCGCAGCGCGCCGTATGCGTTCTCCGCGCGGGATTACATCAAGAATGGCGGGCTGGGGAAGGTGCTGTACGTGACGATGTACGGGATGCTCGGGGGCGTAGTGGGCGGGTATCCGCGGCAGGCCGTGCCCGACAGCCCCGTGCCGCCCGGGTTGGATTGGGACCTCTGGCTCGGTCCGGCCCGTGAGCGGCCGTATAACAAGGAGGTCCATCGCAACTGGTACGGCTACTGGGATTTCTCGGGCGGCAACGGCTCCGACGCGATCCACACGCTGGACCTGACGCGGCACGTGCTGGGCGATCCGCCGCACCCGACGATCGTGCAGTGCGTGGGCGGCCGCTTCCAGTTCGACGACGGCGGCGAAATGCCCGACGTGCAGATCGTCTCCTACCAATTCGACAAGCTCGCCGTGAGTTTCATTAACACGGGTTTCACGCCCTACAACATCAAGTCACCGGGCGAGGTCCGCTACGGCACGAAGTTCCCCTACTGGCCGCAGAACGCCGATCGGATCGAGATTTTCGGCACCAAGCGGATGATGTACCTGGGGCGTCACGGGGCGGGCTGGCAGGTGTTCGAGGCCGACGGCAAGAAAGTGGCCGAGGACAAAGGCCACCACCCGGACAAGTGGCACTTGCCCGACTTCATCGACTGCATCCGCACCCGCCGCAACCCCAACGGGGAAATCGAGCAGGGCCACTTGAGCGCTTGTCTGGAGCATTTTGCCAACGTGGCCTATCGCGCGGGCAATCAGCGGTTGGTGGTCGACGCGAAGAGCGAGACCTTTGTCGACAATGCGGCTGCCAACCAAATGCTGAAGCCGTATTACCGCAAGGATTACGGCGTGCCCGACGAGGTGTAATCGGGGTTTGAACAGGAGGAAACGGAGGAAACAGAGGGTTTGCTTGTGTGATCCCGGCCAAGGGGCGACACGAACTACCTCTGTTCCCTCCTGTTCAACAAGCTCTACGGCATCTCGGCGAGGATTGCGACAAGTTCTCGGCGTCGCGCCAGCGGGATGGGACCCTGCGGCTCGGCATCGACGAGTTCGAGCCTTGGGGCCAGTCCACGGCGGTTGGCCAGTTGGATGGCCAGTCCAGGCCGAGCGTTGGCCTCCAGCACGACGGGGCCCACGGTGGCGTCGATGACGAAATCGACGCCGACATAACCCAACTCCAACGCCTCGGCCAGTTGCATGGCGGCCTCCAATAAAACATCCCAGGAAGGGATCGTGAGCCGGGCAATCGACTCGCCGGTATCGGGATGCACCGCCACCGCGCGGTTGTTGCACACGCCGCCAAAGGTCTCGCCGGTCTGGAGGTGGACGGCCGCCGCCACGGCCCCTTGGTGGAGGTTGGCGCGGCCTCGCGAGGCCTGGGTCGGCAATCGGACCATCGCCATCACCGGCACGCACCGGTAAAGGACCACGCGGATGTCGGGCGTGCCGCCGACGGCCACGCTGGCGAAGGACGGGTGTCGCTGGATCCGCTGCTCGACGATCGCCCGATCGGGCTGGCCGCCCAGCGAATACAGCCCGGAGAGGATCGTGGAAAGATGGTAGCGCACGTCGCTGGGGGCCAGCCGTTGGCCGGACGAGGTGACGAACTCCGATCCGTCGCGATCGGCCACGACGATGATCCCGCGTCCCTCGCTCCCCTCCGCCGGCTTGATGACGAATTGTTGCCGCCCGTCGATCAACTCGGCGAACCTGGCGATGTCGCCGTACCGCTCGATCGCCAGGTAGGTCTGGGGCACGGGAATGCCGCGGGCTTCGCAGATCCGCTTGGTCAAGAGCTTGTCGTCGACGCGCGGGTAATGGGCGCGCGGATTGCCGCAGAGCACATAGCCCGCATTGCGGCGGTTGATCCCCAACACGCCGCGATCGCGGAGTTCCCTCGGCCACGCCCAAGACCGCCACGCCGGTCGAGCCATTCTTTGCGATCCTCCTACGCTTGCGGTTTAACGATATCACGGAAACGCCAGAGTTCCGTGAGGCGGTAGCCCGTGTAACGCCCCAGCAAGATCAATGCGGCGATCGTGAACACGTGTACTTCGGGAAACGCCAGAAGAAGGCCCCCCACCTCGTTCCAGCGGAGGACCGCGTAGCAGCAAGCGGCCACGACCGTGGTGCCTGCCAAGAGCTGGAGGGCAAACCTCGCGCCATCCTCCTCGGTGGTGAGGTAAAATCGCTCGACGGTCATCGTGAGGATCACCATCGGCAGCAACACCGCCTTGGTGCTGGGAATGACGTGGAAGTAGTCCAACAGCGACAACGAGAAAATGATGCACCAAACGACCAGGGTAAGCACCAGGCTCAGCCTGGGGACCATGAGCAGCTTGAGCCGGTCGAGCAGGGCACGGCTGAAAAGGCCCAGGCCGACGGCCAGGGCAAACACAATGAGCCCCGCGCGCCAATCATTGTAGACGAAGCTCAGGGCCAACAGGCTGGGCGTGAACGTGCCGAACGTGCGGATGCCGACCACCGTGCGGAAGATCGCCGTCACCAGCGCGCCCAAAGGCATGAGCAGGATTACCGCCAGGGCTTCGTGCATCTCCAGGGGGAGCCGGGTGAGATCGAGGATTTCCAAGGGACTGGCGCGCACCTCCGAGCGAAACATGCCGGGCGACGGGGGCAGGCGGACGATCGAACAGGTCGTTACCACGTTCTCGGCGTCGGAGGCGCGGACCACCTCATCGCCGTCCCGTCGCACGGGCACGAACGTGTGCGGCAGTTCGCGGGCATAGCCGTCGGCCAGGTCGTAAGGCTCCCAGTGATGATTCGTCAGCGCCTCGACCCACACGTGGGGCTGAACGTTCTCGCCTTCCTTGATCTCGAAACCAGCCACCAGCCGCGCCGGCACCTTCGCGGCACGGCACAGGGCCACCAGCGCCCTCGCCCGACCCAGCGGCGTGCCGCGCTTCGCCGCCAGCACGCCGACGGCATCTTGCGACGCGTCGTCGCCGCTTTCGAGCTCCGAGACGCAGTAGTCGAAGAGCCGCTGGACAAGATCCGCCGGGCGCGATCCCTCGCGACGCAATTCGGCGAGCAGGCCGGCGACAACCGGATCATCGACCTGAATCGCCTTCGCGCCCCGCAGCCACGCGGCGCGATCCTGGGCCGACGGCTGCCCGGCCGGGTCGCTGGCTCGCCATTGAGCCCGGGGGCTGAGGTGCAGATCGAATCGCCCGGTTACGGAGTAGTCGCCGGATCGCAGGGTGACCAGATCCGCTTGACGATTGGCCGCGCGTGACGGTCGCGTGCGCACGGGACTCAGCCCGGAGTACAACAAGTCCTGCCTGAACACGCGGGCCCGTGGGGTGTCGGCCGGGATTGCCAGGCGAACCTTGGCGCCGGCCTTGCGGGCGTGGAACTCGACGGTGTAGGTAATCCGCCACAGGGTGTCGCCATGCACGGGCGACATCTCGCGGCGGACGTACACCCGCACCCCGACGCACACCGCCCCCAGGAACACCAGAGCCGCCACCACCCAGGGAGTCGCTCTCCGTGCATTCACCCGACAACCTCCTCCTTGCTCCACCCTTGGCCAGCCGCGAATTATTCGGATCGGCGGCAACAACGCAATACGGGTTTATTCGTCCTAAGAGTGGTATGATACGCCTACATAGACCCACCACACGGTCAGCAAGGCGGACCTCTTCGATTTGAAATGCCGCCGAAGAGGGGTGGCATACAGCCTAGAAGATGATCCGTGAAGCCCACCAAGCCAGCAGGATCAAGGCGACAACCGCAAGCGGGAAAAGGACTAACACGGCGAAAGGCGCGAGGATTGCGGGCGGAGGCTCCGGCGCGGGCTGCGCCAGGTGAACCGCACTCTGCGTTTCCTCGGCGGCCGCAGCCACCGGACGCGTGGTCTGCGAGACGTGGCCGGAAGATTCTCTCGCCGCAGCGGGCAGATCGGGGATTGCCGAGACGCTTCCCTGGGTTTCCTCGAGTCCGCTTTCGGCCTCCGGCTGCTGACCGGCATAAGCTGGCTTGGCGGTCCATTGCGGGCTTTCCGGACCGCCAAACGAAGCTGACCTCGTCCCGCCCGGTGTGGCTTGATCTTGGCCTTCGGCCCACGGCGCCAAGCGCTCGGCCACCTCCTTGGCAGAGGCGATGCGCTCGGCGGGGTTCTTGGCCATCATGTCGGCAATCACGTCCACGAAGCGGTCGTTCAGCTTCGGGTTCAGTCGACGCGGGTCCAGAGGCCGCAGTTGGAGGTGGGCCCGGCATTTGTCGACCGTCGACCCACCCGGAAATGGCACTTTGCCGGTTACTGCGTAATACAGAGTGCAGCCAAGCGAGTAGATATCCCACGCCGAAGTAGGATTCCATGGGGCCTCAATATGGTCAGGCGAGAGGTAGTCGGCCGTGCCGACGATTCTGCCCAAGCGAGGATCGGCTTTGTCTTCGCTATGGATCGGCCCGGCCAAGCCAAGATCGGAAAGCTTGGCCCGACCCTCCGGCGTAACCAAGACGTTGCCCGGCTTGACGTCTCGGTGGATCAACCCCTGGTCGTGAGCGTGCTGCAAGGCCCTCGCCACTTGAGAAACGATGCTTGCCGCCTGCGTCATGCTCAGCGGCCCCTTGGCCCGCACCAATTTCCGCAAGTCCGTTCCCGGAACGTACTCGGTGACCAGGTAATACCTTTTCTTCCCGTCGTCGCCGGCGTCGAAGGCGCGGACCAGGTTTTCATGGTCGAGGCGAGCCAGTACGCGGGCCTCGCGGAGGAAGCTGGCGATGTCCTCCGGGGTCGACTTGTGACGGGGAAGGATCTTGATCGCTACAGCGCGCCGCAGTACGCCGTGTTCGCCCTTGTAGACCTCGCCCATGCCACCCCGGCCGATGTAGTCCACGATCCGATAACCACCGAGGTTGAAGTCGGCCTTCCCCTCCGATAACTGCTTGGCCTGCCAGGCATTCAGCCAGCCAAGCTCCACGAGCTTGGCGGCGAGCAGTTCATCGCGCGGGGGCGCGGAGATTCCCGGAAAACTATGCTCGGAACGCTCGATGGCCGCCCAAGCCTGCTGGATCTGCTCTTCGCGCAGCAGTCCGCTGGCCAAAGCACAACGCTCGAAGGCACACTTCCGAGAGGTATTCATCGGTTCGACGCCAGTTCCTCTTCTCGTTCCGGGAACCTGCTGTCCAACCGTGAAGCGACTGCGGGACGGCTCGATAGGAGCATCCGCAAGGGCGGCCGTGCGCGGCACACCTTTTACCTTAATCGACTCCCCGATCACGCGCCAAGGCGGTCGCCACGGATTTGCGTTTTTGAACCACACAAAAGTATTGAAACAGCGACAAATCCGAGCCGGGCCGTGTCGGCCCGGAAAAACCGGGGCGGCACGCCCCGGCTCTCAAAGCGAAATGGCTTCAGAACGAAATGGCTCAGAACGAATGTTCCATACTACTCTCCACACTACTCTGAGGATCAATAATCCCCATCCGGGAGTTCCTCCTGGTACCCCGGCTCGCGGACGCCGAATGCGGTCCAAGTGAGGGGCATGGGAGCGACGAACTTTATACTTTCCCCGCTAGTCGGGTGGATCAGAGTCAAACTCCGTGCATGCAGGGCGATCCCCGCAGGGAACGCATGCCGGCTTCCGTATCTCTGGTCCCCAACAATCGGCCAACCCCGGTGGGCCAACTGCACCCGGATTTGATGCTTGCGGCCCGTGTGAAGTTCCACTTCCACCAAGGAAATGCCCGAAAACGTCCGGAGCCGACGATAGACCATGCGCGCCTCTTGGGCGGCCGGCGCATCCGGCTTGGCGATCTCCATCCGGCGGCGACGCTCATCATGTCGAAGCCAGTCGACGCACTCGCCCGTCGAGGGCGATGGTTTCCCCTCGACCAGGGCCCAGTATTGCTTCAACACGGTGCGAGAGCGGAACTGCTCGTTGAGACGCCGAGCAGCCTTGGACGTGCGCGCCAGGACGATTACCCCGCTGACAGGTGTATCAATCCGGCTCACGACTCCCACGTAGACATTGCCCGGCTTGCGATACTTCTGCTTGAGGTAATAGCGGGCACGCATGAGAAGGGAATCGGTCTTCCCGGGAGCCCCTTGCGTAGGGATCCCGGGAGGTTTGACGACAACCAGCAAGTGGTTGTCCTCGTAGAGAACGTGAAGTCCTGGTAGCCGGGCCATTTCAAACATGCTGCCACACCGGCGGTCCAACCACAAGACGAGGTGTTCATGGCATCGCAGCTCAGACGGCCGAAGATCACCCTTGCCAGCCGTTCGCCGCGCCGGCGAGAGTTGCTCCTCGAGGCGGGCTACCCATTGGAAGTGGTCCACCCTCAGGAATCCGCCGAGGACGAGCACTCAAGCGGCGAAACTCCAGTCCAACTGGTGGCCCGGCTCGCCTATCAAAAGGCAGCCGACGTGGCGGCCAGGGTCCACTCGGGGGTGATCGTGGGCTGCGATACGGTGGTCGAGTGCGACGGGGAGATCCTCGGCAAACCGGCTAGCCAGAACCATGCCCGGGAAATGCTCCGGGCGCTTCGGGGACGACGCCACCGCGTGCTGAGCGGGCTTTGCGTGTGGAAAAAACCGCAAAACGACCCCTGCGTTCGCGTGGCCGAAACCTTACTCTTCATGGACCGGCTAAGCGATGCTCAGATCGAGGAGTACCTTGCCAGCGGTGCCTGGGAAGGCAAAGCGGGCGCGTTCGGCTATCAGGACCGACTGGGCTGGGTCCACGTCGTCGAAGGGAGCGAATCGAACGTGGTCGGCCTGCCCATGGAACTCCTGGAGGAAATGCTCGCCGACGAGACACGCCGTGCCGGGTAGGACGGATTGGAAACCCGTCCTACTCGGCCCCGGTCGTGCCACTCAATCCCCGTGGCTTAAATCATCGCCTTCAAGGTCTTCAATGCCCGCACGCCGACCTTCCAGGAGGCGGGCTTGGCGGGCACATCGCGGATTTCGCCGGTGAACGGGTTCTTGACGCCCTTCTTCGCCGGGGTAGCCGGCTTCCTCTTCTTCACAATCTTGATCAGTCCGGCCAGGTTGAACACGCCGGGGCCCTTCGGACCGAGGGCTTTCTTGATCTCTCCGGCAAGAGCATCCATACAGGCGGCCACCTCCTTCTTAGGAACGCCCGAGGTCTCGGTGATGGCCGCGATGACCTGACTCTTGCTCAGCGGTTTCTTTGCGGCGGCGACTGCTTTAGCCATGTCTTTGATCCCTCCATGCGGGGTTGCGGAAATGCCAATACGTCCGTCCGTTTCACTGGACGGTGTGATTTAACGGCGGTTTCCGGAAAAATGCAACCCGGGGAACCCCGAAAACCCCGAAAAAATTGGGAAAAACTGCCGCCCAACCGCCGCCGGGCCACTTTTTCCCGGGAATTTGCGGCTGGCGGCACGATATTCCGCAGGATAGGCCGGGAGAGGTCATACCGCACGCGGCACCGAATGACACGAGTTCGTAGTCCCGGCTTCAGCCGGTAATCCGCGAAGAATACCGCCTGAAGGCGGCACTACGAACGGCCATTCCCGGCCGCGCACAGTATATAATAGGATTGCCGCCCCGCTCGTCGTGCGGCATGGCCGGGGGCATTCCTTGCCATTTGGGGGCAAATCTTCTAATATTGTTTCGTGTAAGGATTTACGACGGATACGCGCCTCGGAACTGGGAGGGGATGGTATGGATCGGATCGCACGCTGCCCGGCCGCGTTGTCGGTTGTCGGGCTGGCGCTCTCCGCTCTCCTGGCATGGGAAAGCCTGGCGGTCGCCAAGCCAGCCGCTCAAGGGGCTGCCGGGGCTGACGAAACAGACGAGAGCGAGTTCACTGAGAATGTCTTCCCCACAGCCGATCGCCGATTGCTGCTCTTGCGCTCCAAGGCACAGCAGTTGGTAGATCAAGAACGGTTTACGGAAGCGGTTCAATGCCTCAGCACGATACTCGATGCCCCCGAGGACGCATTCTTTCGGCCGGACGCAAACTCGAATCTCTATTCCGGCCTTAAGGCGGAAGCCCAGGCCATTTTGGGGAGGCTTCCACGACAAGGGCGGGATCTGTACGAGCTTCAGTGCGGGGCTCAGGCCCGAACCATGCTTTCGGCGGCGGCCGCCGCCGGCGATGCCGCCGGTCTGGCAGAGGTTTCGCGGCGATTCTTCCACACCCGGGCCGGATACGAGGCAACCTTTCTGCTGGGGCTCCATCAGTGGAATCACGGCAGCCCGCTGGCCGCCGCCATGACGCTCAAGCGGCTCAAGGAGTCCTGTCCTGCTGCCGACGAGTTTGAGCCGGGGCTGTCGGCCGCCTTGGCCGCCAGTTGGTTTCGCGCCGGGGCCCCGGAGAAAGCGCAGCCGGTCCTCGACGATTTGAATCAGCGTTTCCCTAAGACGGCGGCGCGAATCGGGGGGAAAGAGGTGTCGCTTGCCGGCAGCGGGTCGGGGTTGATCCGGTCGGGCGCCACCGCCGTGGCCGGGCTGCAAGCGGCCGACGGCTGGCTGATGTTCGGCGGCAATCCGGCCCGAAACGCCGCCTCCGCGGCCAGCGGTCCCTTGCTGAGCACGTGTTGGCGGATTCCCACCGCGGAGCACCCTTACGTCGAGTCGCTGTTCGAACAGACCCAGCGGTCCAACCGCGATCAAGACCGCTGGGCGCTGCCGGCCCTGCACCCTCTGGTCGTGAACAACGTCGTTCTGATGCGCACGGCGCGGAACCTCTTGGCGGTCGATTACCTCACCGGGAAACGGATTTGGGAGGTGCCCGGCGACGACCCCTTCGAATCGCTGTCCGAGGCGACGATCGGCTTTGCGTCATCCTCGGAGGATCCGTTTGGAGGCATGCGCGGCGGGGGCTTCGATTTGCAGGCCGCGCTGCGCTACCGCCTGTGGGGAGACGCGACGTTCGGCAACTTGGCCAGCGACGGTCAGCGGGTGTTCGCCATCGAGGATTTATCGCTCGATCTTGGCACGACGGCGGCGCGGGCGATGTTCATGCCCAACCGCAGGATCTTGCCCACCGATCCCAAGGCCTACAATCGCCTGGCGGCATACGACATCCACACCGGAAAACTGATTTGGCACGTGGGCGGAACGCCGGAGGAATTCTCTCTGGCGCAGGCCGGGACGTTCTTCCTCGGGGCGCCCCTGCCGGTGGGCGGCCAGCTTTACGTGATCGGAGAACAAAAAGGCGACATCCGCCTGATGGTCCTCGACGCGAGGACGGGCAACGCGGCATGGGCGCAGCAGTTGGCGGTCATCGACCAGGACCGCGACATCCTGCAAGATCCGCTGCGGCGCGTGTCGGGGGTCTCGCCGTCGTACGCCGACGGGATCCTCGTCTGCCCGACGTCGAACAAGTCGGTCGTGGCCGTGGAGCCCGCCACCCGGGCCTTGCTCTGGGGCTATGTCTACAAGCCGGCCGACGCGGCGCAGTCGCGGCAGCCGCCGATGTTCTTCGGCGTATCGCCGCCTACCAATCCCGCCCCCGCCATTAGCTGGGCGCAATCGCAGGCGGTCCTGGCCGACGGCCGCGCGCTGGTCACGCCCGTCGATTCCGCGGAGCTGCACTGTCTGAACGTGATCGACGGCAAGCTGCTCTGGCGCAAGCCGCGTCAAGACAGCCTCCGCGTGGCCTGCGTGCATCGAGGAAAAGTGATTCTGGTGGGACGCCAAGGGCTGCGCGCCCTGAAGCTCTCCGACGGGGAGCCGGCCTGGCCGTCTTCTCGCACGGAGCTTCCGCCGGCCGCGACGCCTTCCGGCGCGGGCTTCCTCAGCGGCGATCGCTACTACCTGCCACTCACGAGCGGCGAGGTCGCGGCCGTCGACCTGGACTCGGGACGGATCGCCCACCTCTACCAGTCGCGGCGGGGCGTGGTGCCGGGGAACCTCGTCTGCTGGGGCGGCCGAGTGCTGTCGCAGCGGGGCGGGGCGGTGGAGCAGTTCTTCCAGCTCGACGCGCTGCGCAAACAGGTCGACGACCGCCTGGCGACCAAGCCGGATGACCCTGAGGCGCTCGCTCAGCGCGGCGAAATCCTCTGGGATGAAGGCAAGCTCCAGGATGCGGTGGAGTGTTTCCGCCGCGCGTTCAAGCTGTCGCTTTCTCCCAACGCCCGCAACCTCCTCCGCGATGCCCTCCTGGAGGGCCTGCGCACCGATTTCGAGCGCTACCGGCAGGCCGGCGACGAAATTCGAGGCCTCGTCGACGAGCCGCGGCACGCGGCGGTGTACCTGCGGCTGATGGCGGCGGGCTTCGAGCAGGCCAAGCAATTCCGGCCCGCCCTCGAGCATTACCTCAAGCTCGTCGACCTGGACCAGAAGCAGCGCGACCTGGACGCGGTCGACAAGTCGCATTCGGTGCGCCGCGACCGGTGGATCCAGGTGCAGCTTGCCGAGCTTCGCGCCGCCGCGCCCGCGGACCTCCGCGCCGAGATCGACCGCGCGACGAAAATCCGGCTCGACGCGGTCGTCAAGGCAGGCTCGGTCGAGGCCCTCCAGCAGTTCCTCGACTACTTCGGCATGCAGCCTGTGGCCGACGAGGCCCGAGGGCGACTTGTGGCGAAGCTCCGCGACGGGCGGCGGTTGCTGCAGGCCGAGATGCTCCTGCGGCGCATGGAGCGCTCCGAAAACCGCGCCACCGCCGGCGCGGCCGCGGCCGAAATGGCTTTCATGCTCCGCGAGGCCAAGCTCACGGACGATGCGGCGGTGTGTTTCCGCCGCCTGCGCGACCAGTTCGCCGACGTGGTCTGCCGCGACGGCAAGACCGGCCGGCAGTTGGCCGCGACCTTGGGCGAGGACGATCCGGTGCGTCGCCGTCTGGAGCCAGAAAGGCCGTGGCCGACGGGCGCGATCGTGGCCGAGCGGAAACGCCAGACCAGCACCCCGCCCATGGCCTTCTACTCGGCCACCGTGCCCTACCACCAAGGGCGAGGGCCGTTTTTCTCCGATCTGAACGTGGAGCTTCATCAAAATCCGCCCGAGCTCGCGGCGCGCGACGGTTGGGGGAAGCTCCGCTGGCGCATGCCGACCAGCGATCTCATGCGGCACGAGAGTTTCCCCATGAGCTCGGCCTTCTTGCGGGTCGCGGTCCACGACCATCTGCTGCTCTTGTCGATCGGGTTCAAGATCGTGGCCATCGACACGCTGGCCGCCGCCGAGCGCGGCGTGCCCAAGGTGCTGTGGGTCCAGGACCTCGAGGAGCCGGTGAAGACCACGGCGCGCCGCGGGCGCGGCCGCCTGACGCCGGCGGGTATGCCCCCCATGCGCGGTTTCAACACCTTCGGCAACCCCCAGTTCCCCGTGAATATCCCCGCCGCGGTCTCGGAACAGTTGGTTTGCTACCAGCGATACCAGAGTCTGTACGGGGTCGATCCGGCGAGCGGCGAGGTCCTCTGGGTCCGCGAGGATCTCCGGCCCGACAGCGTCGTCTTCGGCGACCACGAGTACGTGTTCGTTCTTCCTCCGGATCAGAACGTGGCCACGGTGCTTCGGGTCGTGGATGGGAAGAAGCTGGGCACGCGGCCGGTGCCAAGCGTTCGTCCCGCGACGCTGGGCCGGTTGGTGGCCTCCTGGCGAGTGGATAGCACCGAGTCGGTGCTGGAGTTGATCGATCCGCTGACCGACGCGCGGGTCCGCCACCCAGGCGGCGATCTGCTCGCGGCTCCA
>CAYTJV010000123.1:0-4373 GCA_964438165.1 uncultured Planctomycetaceae bacterium
GTGATTCGCGATTCGCCGAAGTAGAAGGGATCCAGCGCCACCACGCGATAACCCTCGGCGAGCAACCGCTGCACCTCGCCTGTTGCCGAGGCTCGGCCACCGTCGGAGACCAAGATCGCGGTTTGCTTGGGGCTGCCCTTGACCAATTCCACGGCGGGTACCGTCCATGCGCCGCCCATGGAGAGCTTCCAGAACGTGGCCTTGATGCCGTCCTTCTCTTCGGCGGCGAAACAGATCGCCTTGGCGTCGTAGTGCCTGGCGCGCACCAGTTCAGCCAGCCGCGCACGGCGTGTCTTCTGCCATGGGAGCGTCGCTGCCTTGTCCTTGGGCAATTCCGGCTCGCGCGGCAGGTTGCGGCTCAGCGCAAGAGCCAGGGTGTGAAAGTCCTCGTTCTTGGCCGGCAAGGGGACGTCAAGCTGCTCCTTGGTCTTCACCTCGGCGTCGGAGGGAATTTCTTTCGCGTTGAAGTCCTTCGAGCCGGGATAGAAGAAATCGCCCAACATGCGGTAGAACGCCTGGCGGTTGTCGACCTCGTAGTTGTGCGTGCCGGGCACGTCGTTTACATGCGTGCGCAGGGCGTCTTCCCGGCCGTAGAGCTTGTAGATCGGCTTGGCAGCTTCCACCAAAGGCGGCAGGGCATGGGCGGAGGCGAAGCAGCACTCGTCCTTCGCGTTCTTGGTCAAGAGCGTCGGGTGCGGGGCTCGCATCGCCGTCAGGTGGCAGTAGTCGGCCACGGTGGCCATGTCGTTGGGGCTTTGCTCCGAGTCGCCGAGGTCCGAAAGGTTGCGGGCCCGAGTGCGGAAACTGGAGTAGCCGGCCACGGGATTGGCCAGCGTCACGCGGGTATCGAGCCCGCTGATGAAGATCGTTTGCCAGCCGCCGCCCGACAGGCCGGTCACCGCCACGCGGCTCGGGTCGGCGTGCGGGAGGCTCAGAAGGATGTCGATCGCCCTGCTCATGGCCAGGTAGTGGGGCGCCACGCCGCTGGCGCCGCACAGATCGAGCTGGTTGGCGCGGTAATGGTAGAACCCGGCGGTGCTGAGCTGGCCCATGCCGATCCACTCGACGTTCAAGGCCAACATGCCGCGCTTGGCATGGTTGATGCACCGAAGCTGCTTGGGTACGTAGGCCTTACCCGGGGCGCCGACGTGGCCGTTGACGTTGAGGATCACCGGGACCTTTCCGACGAGTTTCTCGGGCTCGTAGAGCAGACCGGGGACCCAAAGCCCGGGGAGGGCTTCGTAGCGGAATTTCTTGATGCGGTAGCCCGGGCCGCCGGGGATCGTGTCGAGCCCTTCGAGCTTGACGGCGGCATCGCGCCAGTTGGCGGCCTCGCCGCAGACTGCGACCGGCTCGAACATGCCGGCCCGCATTGCAGCCGCCCGTGACCCCCACTTAGCCACTGAACTGACCTTGGGCATCGGCGGCACGCGGGCCTCGCAATAGGTCTGGACCTCGGCCAACGGCAAGGTCGTGCCGACGATCTCGCGGGCGAGCAGGGCCTTGACGGTCGACTCCTGCGACCCGGTCTTCCCGGACGGCGGACTCGGCTCCGCCGCAACCAGCAGCGCAACGTCCAACGCGAACCACGCAACCACAACGAAAACAACGCGGCGCATCATGATCCACCTCCTCGAAGACGATTGCTGATACCGACGCCACGTTAGCATGTGAACGTCCGGGAGGCAACCAAGGTACTGTGTCCCTCCAGGCGGGGTCATTGATAGGTGAAGAAGTCGGGTTAGGCATGGGACACCAAACGTGGGCCCCCGATTGGCTGCTTCACGACATCTTTCCCGAATTGCTGAAATGCCAATGACTTGCGATCACGTTCATACCCTCCCCCGCGAGGAACCGTTCTCGCACTGGGAATACTCCCGGCTCCACCGCGTTTTCGATACAATAATTGTTGAGTAGTCTTGTGCCGGTTTTTGACCTCTTTTGCGGTGGCTTGCCCTATGACACTGCCGGTTGACAAGAGTTACCAGCTCTTGGCGGCGCGGTACGTGCGCCGCCAGATCAAGCAACTGACCGCGCAAATTGAAGGGATTCAGAAAGCGGAGGACATCGAGTACGTGCATCGTGCCCGGGTGGCGTCGCGCCGCTTGCGGCAAGCGCTGGCGGTCTTCGAGGATTGCTTCGCCAAAGACCGAGTGAGCTTCTGGCAGAAGGAAATCCGGCGGCTGGGGCGCGGCCTAGGCGCGGCGCGCGACAAGGACGTGCAGATCCAGTGGGTGTCCGACGTGCTCGCTCGGCTGGAGGACCGCTCGTGCGTCCTCGGCGTGGCCCGCGTGCTCGTCCGCTGCCAGCGCAAGCGAGAACGATTACAGCCCAAGGTGCTTCGATTGCTGCGGCAGTTGCTGGCCGGCCGCGCCCTGCACGAGATGCTCACCGCGACCAAGAAGCTCACCGCGACGGCCGAGGACAAGCAGGTATCCGACAAGAGCCCGGTGGTATTCGAGCGCGCCGAGCGGCACATCACCGCTCGCGTGGGCGAGCTCCGCGCGTTCGAGCCGTGCCTGGCAAGCCCCGGGGATCACCAACAGCATCACGCCATGCGGATTGCCGCCAAGCGGCTGCGGTACACGATGGAGCTGTTCAAGCCGGTCTACGAGGGCGGACTGGATCGCGTGATCGAGGCCATCAAGCAGGTGCAGTCGCTGCTGGGCGACGCGCACGATTGCGACGTCTGGGTCGTCCAACTCGACAACATGCTCCAGAAGCAGTCAAAGCGGTTCGTCCGGAATTTCCGACACGCCGGACCGCTCGCGCAGCTTCAGCCGGGCGTGGACTTCTTGAAGCAGGACCGCCGGCGACGGCGCGACGAGCGGTTCTCGACCCTGGTGCAATTCTGGCAAGAGCAGACCGAGGCGAGCCTGTGGGACGAGCTGGCCGAGGTCGTCGGCCTGCGCGGCGCCCTGCCGGCCGAGCCCCAGCCGTTCCCGCGGCAGGCCGGAGTCTCCGGAGGCAATGGAAGCGGGCGGGCAAACCCGGCGGCCGCGCCGAAACGCGTGGGCGAGTCGTCCGGCGGCGTGCCGGGATAAATGGATCTCGCTGAAAGGTCATCTGGCTATGGAAGCCCCCCAGCGACTTTCCGCCAACGCGGCCCCCTCGAAGACCGTGGCCGCGATCGACATCGGCGCGAACGCCGTGCGGATGGTGATCGCCGAAGTGCTCCCGGACGGCCGGACCGAGATTCTGGAGCGGCTTCACCGCGCCGTGCGGCTGGGGCAGGATACGTTCCGCCGCGGCCGCCTGGGCGGGCAATCGATGCGCGCCGCCGTGGCCATTCTCCGCGATTTCCGCGGGTTCCTGGAGCTGTACAAAGTGGAGCGGGTCCGCGCCGTGGCCACCAGCGCCGTGCGCGAGGCCACCAACGCCGAGAACTTCCTCAACCGCATCTTCATGGCCACCGGACTCAACGTCGAGGTCATCGCCACCTCGGAAGAGAGCCGGCTGACCGTTTCCGCGGTGCGCGAGGCGATGGGCGACGCCCTGGGCGCCGGTCGCGGCCCGGCCCTGATCGCCGAGGCCGGCGGCGGCAGCACGCTGCTGACGATCCTCGAGGCGGGCGAAATCGCCGCCTTGCAGAGTCTTCGCCTGGGCTCCATCCGCCTTCAGGAGACGCTTTCCACCAGCGGCGAAGCCCCCGAGCGGGCCGCCGATCTCTTGCGGCACCACATCCAGAACGTCACCGCCACGCTGCGAACCTCGCTGCCGCTGGAGCGCATCCGGTCGTTCGTGGCCATGGGCGGCGACGCCCGCTTCGCCGGACGCCAGGTCGGCAAGCCGACCGATTCGGCCGACGTGTACGTGGTGAGCGGCGCCGCCCTGGACAAGCTCGTCGAGCGGTGCGCTCGCCACTCGGCCGAAGAACTGGGCAAGAAGTACGGACTGCCGTTCAGCGAGGCCGAGACGCTCGTTCCCGCCCTGCTGGTCTACCAGCAGCTCCTCGGCCAGACCCGGGCCAAGCGGATGGTCGTGTCGCACGTGTCGATGCGCGACGGGCTGCTGCTGGAGTTGGCCCACCACGTGCGCGGCGAGGAAGACACGGCCCTGGTGCACAGCGTGATTCGTTCCGCGGAGTCGATCGCCGAGAAGTACCGCGTGGACCTCGACCATGCCCACAACGTGGCCGAGACCGCCGTGCGGTTGTTCGACGAGCTGCAACCGGACCACGGGCTGGAGGCGAGGCATCGCCTTCTGTTGCGCGTGGCCGGGCTGCTACACGAAATCGGCTCGTTTGTGAGCAATGCGGCGCACCACAAACACAGCCAGTACGTGATCGCCAACTCGGAGATCTTCGGGCTGAATCGGGATGCCGTCCAGATCGTGGCCCCATCCATGCGGCAGGCTGATCACGCCGGGCCGCA
>CAYTJV010000123.1:4383-15609 GCA_964438165.1 uncultured Planctomycetaceae bacterium
CCAAGCCGTCGCACCTGGAGTACGTTGCACTGCCGCGGGAGTCGCGGGTGGTGGTGAACAAGCTGGCGGCGATTCTACGGGTGGCCGACGCCTTGAGCCGGACCCGCGGCCGGAAGCTCCCACCCCCGCGCTTCGAGCGCCGCGGCGACGAATTCGTCATCTCCCTGCCCGGGGCCGCCGACCTCCTGCTGGAACGGCGCTCGCTTGCGGTCAAGGGCGATCTGTTTGAAGACATCTACGGCATGACGCTGCGTTTGGAGGAATCCTGAACATCCCTATGGCCGAAATCGATTTGAAATCTCCCGAGTTGTACCTCAACCGCGAGTTGAGCTGGCTGGAGTTCAACGACCGCGTCATGCAGGAGGGCCTGTCGGACGACGTGCCGCTGTTGGAGCGGCTGAAGTTCCTGGCCATCGTGAGCTCGAACCTCGACGAATTCTTCATGATTCGCGTGGCGGGGCTGATGCAGCAGCGCTCGGCGAAGGTGAATCGCCCCGATCCTTCCGGCCTTACGCCGACGGCCCAACTGGCCGCGATCAGCCAGCGCGTCCATCGCATGGTCGCCGAGCAGACGGCCGGGATAGGCAAGCTCGTGAAGCTCTTGTCGGAGCACGGGATCCGCATTCTGGAGCTGAAGGAGCTGAATCCACAGCAGGAGAAGGTCCTACGCCAGCATTTTGCGCGGGAAGTGCTCCCGGTGCTCACGCCGCTGGCCGTTCAGGAGTTGGATCCCTGTCCCTTGCTCCCCGGGCTGCGTCTCCACCTGGGGCTGGTGATCCGCGCTGCGAAGGAAGACCCGGCCAACGAGAAGATCGCCGTGGTGCCCATCCCCAGCCAAATGCCCCGGTTCGTGGCCGTGCCTGCCGAGAAGGGGCTGCACCTGGTGCGGCTGGAAGCCCTGATGGCGGCGAACGTGGGCCAGGTGTTTCCCGGCTGCGAAGTGCTCGCCGCCGCCGTCTTCCGGATTACCCGCGATGGCAACGTCGAAATCCAAGACGACGACGCCAGCGACCTGCTGCACGTGGTGGAAGAGGCCGTGCTCACCCGGCGACGGCGGGCCGCGGTGCGGCTGGAGATCTCCGCCGAGGCCGACGCGCGGATCCTCCGGTGGCTCGCCACGACGCTCCAGCTTCAGCCCGAGGACGTATACCACATCGGCGGCATGCTCGATGCGACGGCCCTCTGGTCGATCGTCAATCGCTCCGGCTACGATCACCTGCGTCTGCCCGCCTGGCCGCAGCAGCAGCCGCGGGACCTGATCGGCGTGGAGGACCTTTGGCAAGCGCTCGACGAAACGGACGTGCTCCTGTTTCATCCTTACGAGAGCTTCGATCCGGTGGTCCAGATGGTCGAGCGGGCCGCGCAGGATCCCGACGTGCTGGCCATCAAGCAGACCCTCTATCGCACCAGCGGCGACTCGCCCATCGTGCGGGCCTTGGAGCGGGCCGCGGCTGCCGGCAAGGAAGTGACCGTACTGGTGGAGCTCAAGGCCCGCTTCGACGAAGCCCGCAACGTGACCTGGGCCCGGCGCCTGGAAGACGCCGGCTGCCACGTGATCTACGGGATCGTGGGCTTCAAGACGCACGCCAAGGCCCTCCTGATCGTGCGCCGCCAGTCGGGCCGGATCCGCCGTTACGTACACCTGTCGACCGGGAACTACAACGACCGCACCGCCCGGCTCTACTCCGACGTCGGCCTGATGACCTCCGATCGCGACCTGGCCGGCGACGTGGCCGCCCTGTTTAATCTTCTGACGGGCTATTCCGAGGCCGTCGGCTGGTCGAAGCTGACCGTCGAGCCGGGCCGGCTGAAGCAGAAGTTCATCGACCTGATCGACCGCGAAATCGAGGTCTCCACGCCCGACCGGCCGGGCCTGATCATGGCCAAGGTCAACTCGCTCCAGGACCGCGACATCGTTCGGGCGCTCTATCGGGCGAGCCAAGGGGGTGTGAAGGTGATGCTCAACATCCGCGGCATCTGCTGCCTGCGGCCGGGCGTGCCGGGCGTGTCGGACAATATCGAGGTCCGCTCGATCATCGACCGCTACCTGGAGCACGCGCGGATCTTCTACTTCCGCAACGGCGGGCACGAAGAAGTGTACCTTTCCAGCGCCGACTGGATGAACCGCAACCTGGAGCGGCGGATCGAAACCATCTTCCCCATAACCGCCCCGCCGCTGCGCCGCCGCTTGATCGAGGCCCTCAAGATCTACTTCGCCGACAACGTGAAGGCCCGGCAGCTCCTGCCCGACGGCACGTACCAGAAGGCGCCGCGCAAAGGGCCCCCCCTGCGCGCCCAGGAGCACTTCTACGAGGAGGCCGTGGACGCGGTCCACGACGCGCAGCACACGGAGCTCCGCTTCCAACCACTTGCCAAGCCGGAGGAGTAAGGCCTTTGGAGTGCGGTGACCCGTCACCGCTTTCTTTTTCCCGAGCCGACTGATCCCGGAAAGTGCGGCTGCAATCGGCGAAGGTCTGAGGAAAGTGAAAGCGGTGACAAGTCGCCGCACTCCAAAGTCGGAGACCAATCACCCGCCGGTCACGCCGGCGCAAACGGGTTCTCGACCCGCACCCCCGCGTAAAGCTGGCCGGGATTGAGATCTTCGGAAAGCAGCAGCGAGCAGTTGGCCGACTCCGCCGCCGCCAGAATGCTGGCGTCCCAGTAGTCGATCTGATAGCGGGCCTGGATCTCCAAGCCCCGCCGGATCAGCGCCGGCGTCATGACGATCACTTCATGGGACTCTAAGAGCAGAATCACCCGGAGCACGACGTCAGGATCCTGGTGGAGCTTGCGGAGAGCCACGACCGCGTATTCTTGCATCACCTGCGTGGACACGACGCCGTTCCGCTCGCTCATCGCTCGCGCGATCCGCTCGCGAGCGATCGCCTCCTTCGCGGGCTCGCGCGTATCGTTAGCGTAGACGACCAGGTTGGTATCCAAAAAGACCTTGGTCATTTCCGGCCGCCGCGCTCGTGAATCGCGTTTCGGTCAAAGCGGAAACCCGGCTCCGATCGTCCCGCGTGCGATTGCGTGAGTTCGATGAATTCGCGGGCCGCCTGTTCGCCCTCCAGCCGCCCGGTAATCCGCTCCATGTAGTCGCGAATAAGCTGGTTCAACGTCGTGTTGTGCGCTTGAGCGTAGGCGCGCGCCTTGGCGATCAGTTGTTCATCGGCACTCAACGTGATGTTCATAGCACTACCTCACGGTTGTTTCGCTCGTGAAGAACCTCGCGATCAAGTGATGTTCACAGGACACCCTCCTTTGGTGTTTACCTTATTAAGTGTACACGTAGTAAGTCACAAGTCAAGCCTGGTGAACTAGATTGACATAAATGTAGGTTTTTCTATAATTTTGTAGATCATGGCAACTTCAAGCGACGCAGTTCAGATTTCGGCTTTCGTCTCCGCCGAGACCAAAGCGCGGCTGGAGGCTTACGTCCGCGAGCACGGCGTCAAGCGGTCGTACTTGATCGAGCGGGCCTTGCAGCACCATCTTGCCGCGTTGGAGGCGGTTCCGCCCGACGTTGTGATCCCCCCGGTGGTAGTGATGAGCGGGGCGTCCGGGGCCAAGCTCGCCAAGACGCTGGAGAATCCGCCGCCGCCGACCGACGCGATGAAAGCCCTGTTTCATGGCCGCGGTTGAGGTCCGCCCACTGGAGCCCGGGGACGACCGGAGCGGCTTCGTCTCGGGAGATCCCGATCTGGATCGGTTCTTCCACAAGTACGCCGGGCAGAACCAGTTCCGCCACCACGTGGGCACGACGTACGTGGCCGTGGCCGGCGGGACGATCGCCGGCTTCGCCACGGTGTCGGCCGCGTCGATGCACGTCGACGACATGCCCAAGAATCTGCGCCGACGCCTCCCGCAGTATCCGCTGCCCGTGCTCCGCCTCGCCCGGCTTGCGGTCGACCAACGGATGCAGCAGCAGGGCGTTGGGCGGCAGCTTCTGAGGGCGGTGTTGCTGTTGGCCCGCGAGATGGCCAGCCGCGTCGGCTGCATCGGCGTGCTGGTGGACGCCAAACCCGGGGCGGTGGGATTCTACCAGAGATACGGCTTCGAGGAGCTGGAAATCCTCGAAGGCCGTCTCGGCGACCGCCCGCCGCCGGTGCCCATGTTTCTGCCGCTGGGGTCCATTCCTGTGGCGTAGGGCAAGCTGCCAGGTTGCCGCTCGGGGAAGCAAGCTTGCTCGCCCCGGTTAACGAGACTTTCTATACGCCCCCAGGGCCCCCGAATGGAAATTCGTTTCCGGGCGCACGAAGGGCTGTGCGCCGAAGTGCTTGTCCCCAGCGGGATTTCGCTCGGTGGTTCTCCCCGCGAGATCGGCTCAACCGGCCAGCGGTCGGCAGGGCCGATAGACCTTAAGTTGTTTCGGCTCTGCCAGTTGCGGCATTGTTCGCCAGATTTTCCAGCCCGGCTTCCAAAAAGTCTTGTGACTCCGCGCATCGCAACACGATTCAACGCGCGCTGTGCGCGGGTCTCCCGAAGAGCGCACAGGGTCCGACCGAAGGTCTCCAAAGGAATGAGAGACCTTCGGTCAAGCGGGTCGGTGCTCTTCAGGAGACCCGCGCCGAGCGCCGATTCGCGCCGAGCGCCGGCGTGCTCGAGGCGGCTGCAAAAGTGCCTGTGCGGTTGAGCTTTGCGTCCCTTACGCCGGGCGCTTCTGTTGGGGCCCAAGTCCGCGATTTTCCAATTCGCGCGCCACTTGAGCCCCAACTCCCGCACTCGTCGTTTGAGCGTCTCGCCGATCGCGCCGGGCGATTCTGTTACGGACCGAAAAGCGGATTTTCCAATTCCGGATGGGTCTGCGCCCTAACGTTCCCGCTTGTGGTTGCACACCCCGCTTGCGGTTCGACGCGATGCCAAATTGTCAAAAATCGATTCCGCCCCAGCGCGGAGGCCGAGCGGAGCAGAGACTCCTGCACCCAGCGATTCTACCAGACTGAGTGGCCACATTTCGCGGCGAAAATCGAGGAAAACACGATCGGAAAAGGTGACAGTCCCGGATCTGTCGTTCTTGCCAGAAACGCCAGAACGATGCGACGGTTCCCACGCAACGGAGGCCGCTGAGACGCTGCGGCCACGCGCTTCGCAGAGCGTCAGGGCGCGCCACCCGACCCGCTTTCGAGTCAAGCTCTACTGACTACTGACGCTCCGACCCCAAAGGCCCTAAGCCGAGCTACTCGCCCCACCGGTGTCGGATATTCTCTCGGCCCATCTCCCGCATCCGGCGGACGCCCTTGGACAAGCCCAAACAGTGGGCTTTATACACGACTGAAGCAACTTTGCGTCCGACCGCCTTGGCGATATCCGCGTTGCTGCCGGTCTTGTGGAGACGCTTCAAGATGTCGATCTGTTCCTTGGTCCAGCGATTCTTTACCAGCGCCGACTTGGCCGGCGCCTTCTTCGTGCGTTCGGTGCGTTTCTTGGCCATAGATAACCGATACCCCGCCATCTTCACGAAGGAAATCTGGGCGCAGGCCGGGATTAGGGATTAAGCGTCAGGATGTGAAAGTACGTTACACTGTCCGGTGTCCCCTTGACCCAATCGCACTTCGCTAATCCCTAATCCCGGCCTGACCTCAAAGCCCAACCGGCCTGACCCCAAAGCCCAAGACATGCGCGACCTCCGCGTTGTCGAGAGGCGTCCATGTGAGAGATATTAGGTCCCACACAGCATCGACAATTCGATCGGCGACATCGTTGAACGGCTTGAGCGCCAATTTTTTCTCGGCTTCGAGCGAGGATATGTCCAGCCTCGCGTCCGAGGCGGGCACGCACGTCACCTTCAAGCGAACACCGTCCGGCGGAAGGCCATTGGCTGCTTTAGTCCAATGGGCGATGGTGGCAACTGGATTCTCAAGCACTTCGCTGAGCCGTGCGTAGTTCTCAAGTACGATTCCCGCGAGCGTTCTCCCGAGATTCCGCACACACCGAACACTCAGTCGCCTGTAGAGACAATAGCGCTCCTGTATGGGATTGTTGGGCGCGATTCCAGTTCTGCCGGCGGGCGAGCTCCGGGCGAGTTTGTCCAGGCATGCTACGACGGACGCGGCAGTGAATCCTACCACTTCGCTCGCGAAGTCTGATCTTCTTCCCGCCTCTCCTTTGTCGCAAGGCCACACCAACTGCTCGAAAAGACGCCGCTGAAACCCAGAGGGAGCGAAGGGCGCGGCATCGGTATCGGTGCGGATGAGGTTGTCGAACAGCTTGCGCGCCTCATCACGCGCGTCCGACGACACCAAGGCCTTGACAATTTCTTGAGCGTACCAGTTGTAGAGGATGTCCTCAAGCGCCCTACGCCTCCTACGGTCGGCCTCCTCGCGGCTGGGGCGCGGGTCCTCAACCGAATCGTATGGAGGCGAATCGGCAACGGGGTGCCAGACCTCGAGAATATTGGTCATGCGCGTCCAGAAATCGGGCGGGCGTAGCGTTCTCAACTCCGGTAGCGTCATCCCGGCGCCGAAGATCCAAAGGACGTCATCCCAACTCCGGATACTTGTCGTCTCGGGCACCAGGAACTCCCCTGCCTCCATCGTGCGAAGAAGACCCGCGCGCATGCCATTGTCTTCGGACGCTTTGTCTACCTCGTCGATGAAGAGGCTCCCGCGCTCGGCAGTCTCAAGGTACCCCGGTATCAGGTCGCCTCGCTCGCTTTTCCCGCCGTAAAGAAGCCTTTCAAGTTCCACCTGCCTGATCCCCCCTAGGCTCAAGGATTTTATCTCCCCCGGTCGCCCGCGCCCGTAATGGACGTTCTGCGACAGCTTCTCCTTCCCGGAGCCTGGCGGGCCCGAGACAAGAACAAACCTAGCGGAGGGGTCGTGCCAAATCGCGGCGAGAGACTGCATGTTGTGTCCAGCAGCCTCCGTTAGCACCACCTCGTCGCACGCGGTCCCAGGTTTGCGGTTGTCGCCGCTAATGCGTAATGGAAAGGCGCAATAACAGATTCCTTCAGCGTACGCGGCCACCTCAATGGTATGCGTGTAATTGAGTTCGCATAGCTGGCCGATACGCGACTGCCGACTCTCTTTGTACGAGTCAAGCTCCAAGACATGCCAGACGCGAAAAGCGAGGCTCTTCCCTAATCGCTTCGCGACCTCGGGCCAGTCTTCCGAGAATAGCTTCTCTAGAACCCCCTCATTCGACTGCGTGCCCTCCCGACTTCGCTTCAGGATAAAATTGGGAACCGTCGGCGAGCCTGCGCCGTGTATCTCGAAGCGGTAATGGCACCAGTCCACCTGCTCGCGGTTCTCTCTGACCTGGAAAAGCGTGTACTCCAAATTGCTGAATACCCTGCGCGACAGCATGTACTTATAAAGCAGGAGGGAAGCGGGATCCTCGGAACATTTCCAATCAATGCCGTCTGACTTCGCCTCAGCGTGGAAGAGCCCCTTGCCCTCGTTCCACTGAAAAGTGAGACACGTGCTGACGGTTTTCGTCATCTTTGTTTTCATGGTAGGTTCCTATTCGACGGCACTATCTCAGAAGCGTAGCTCGCTGGTGGCGTGGGGCCAACACGAAGCTCGCGCGCCTTCGTTTCAGAGCCAACAACGGTTTGGATGGCGATCGATACCGCGGACTGGGAATGCCATGCTCGGTCACGGTTCACAACGACCTGCCGCAGACGGACATACATCGCGGCTGCAAACATTGCCAGCCGTGCCCTCGGGGCGACAACTCGCATCCGCGGCACGCCACCAAACGTCAAACGCCCCCGCCGTCCTGAAATGAAGGGCCTCATATAGACCTGCCACGGTGGGTAACGACTGAACCGTTGCATACTCGCACCCCTTCTCCTTCGCGACCGACAAGAGCGTGCTAAGCATCGCCTTCGCTGTCCCGCGCCGCCTCGCGCCAGGTGATACGGCCACGTCGTAAATCCCGGCTACAGCTCCGTCCACCAACAACGTCGCGGACGCTATGGGCACAACTCCGTCGAAGACCGCGAAATGCCAGAGTCGTTGGGGCCGAATCGCGGCCAGAAGCGCCCTGCCTTTCAACGGAAGCACGAGCCCATCCTCTGACCTGGGCCCAAAGCACGGGTGGGGCCACTCAAGAAAAACCGAGAAGTCTTCTACCTCCCGAAATCCAGACGGTACCGCATCTCGCGGGTACTCACTGCGTTCAAGGCCGCAGTGCATTGCTTGCATTACCTGGCTCCTGCGAAAACCGAGCATCTTGAGAACGCAACGAAGATGCCAAGGCGTTCCGGCCGGGCCCGCCCACCACCACGCAGGCGCCCTCGATCGAAGCAGATCACCCAACACGCCCGAAAGCGCCTTGCCAGGGAACGTGCCCACCGGGGCTATCCACCCAACGACACTGGGGTCACGGGACTCCGCGCTTAGCGCCCAGCAGCAGTGAGCGGCTTCTCCAGCCGCCATCCAGGGCTGTCGCCCCAGAAACCTTATGGCGTCCAGAAGTGCCCGCGCCGAAGTGTACGCGGCATCGTCCAGCAATCGATGGTTCTTCGATCGCAGCATCTATAGGACTCTCAGTGTTGCAGACGCCGGTCAAGCAGTTCGCGGAGCCTGCGCTGCCCGGGGGCCGGGGCGTTATCACAGGACGATTCGCTCAGCACATTCAGAATCCCCGTGAGACTGGTTACCCATTGGTCGATGAGGGCGGCAAGCACATGCGAGCCAACGCGGGAGAACCGCTCGCTGGCGTCCCTCAGCTTCGACGTGGCCATCGAGATTAGGCGGCGCGCGATCGGCGGGGATTCCATGGAAGCCTCGACTTTCTGCTCCAGGAGCGGATCCTCCGGCCCGATGGCATGCTCCGCGAAGGCTAGTACGATTGGGTACGTGTAGATGCGGTTTCTCAGATCGTCTTGCCAGTCGAGCAAGTCATCGAGGAGTTGAATTCCCAGGGACAGGGACTCAATTGCCCGCTCCACCTCAACCAGCACGGTTACGTCGCCCGTCGCATCCGCAAAGAAGGCAGCGTTGCACTTCGCAAGACTGCCTCTCAGCGCGATCATGTGGAAGTCGTCATCGTCGAAATCCCGTATTGTGCCCTTATGCGACCAGACGGCGCGCTCGGCGCGCATCGCCTCATCGAGATATCCCCGCAAGCGAAGTTCCAACGTCTCCCGGCGTCTCGCTGTCATCAGATATCGAGAAAGCCCCTCCACCAAGAGGCAGTGACTAAGGTGCGATGCCACGCCGACGGCGGTGCCCGGACTGTCAGCGATATCGTCCAAGAGTTGCGTGAAGTGGTCAATGCATAAATTGGCGACCGCGGCAGTATGGGTCAGATCCCCCAGCTCGATTTGAAATGCCTCAGCCAACACAACCGGAAAGTGAGAGGCAAGCGGAGGCTTTCTCTTATCGGAGTGAGAAAAAGTCTGAAGATACGGCCGTGCTGCCAGCCGCAGGTCAGAATCTAAGGCCTGGACTATCGCGTAGTACTCATGCCAAGCCGACCACGCGCCCTCAATGGTCAAATCGACCGAGAGCCGCTCTTCGGTGTAAGGGGTGGGTGCCGGTGTGGTTGCGTTACGCATATATCAATGACCTCCAATCATCAGGGCTTTGGCGGTGTCCGGAGCTTTCATTTGTTCATATGGGGCAGAGACATGCGTCGGTGCGCGTTGAATACGCTACGATGCGTGGCTCCGATTTTCGTTGATGACGACCGTTCGCAGAAGGAAAATGCTTGGCAGTATCAATACCGCCATAGAGACCAAGGCGAGCCTGTACGCTATGGGCGACGCGGAAGGTAACAGGGTTAAGGGCGCGCTCCACATAAGCGGTCCGAAAAACGTGGCAAGTCTTTCAAAAGATGAGTACAACCCGAAGTACTGCCCCCGCTTAGCGGGCGGCGCTAGAAGGAGAAACAAGACTCTGGAATTGTTCCATACCACCCCGTTCAAGAAACCCATGACGGCGAAAGAAACAGAGAAAACGAGGGGGCTTGAGGTCGAGGCTGCGATTGCTATCGCACCAACCCAGCCAACCAGACTGACGAGGAGGGTGGTACGAATTGGCGACACTCCCCGTATCCTGCCGCTGATCACCGCGCCAAGGGAAGAGAACAAGAGCACTGAGATGAACTGAGCCGCCTTGGCGTTGTCGGACATTCGAAACACCGCGTCCATGTAAATGGTGCAGTTGTTCTGTATTGTTAGGATAGCGTCGCTAAAAAAGAAATAGGCAAGCAGGAATTTCCACAGCGCGGTTCCCCTCGCCATTTCGCGGAAGTCGTGCCAGACTTCCCGAAACAGCGACGACAGCGACGACAGGGCCGTCCCAGACGGGTGATCCGGCGTGCCGCGCAGCAAGTAAAGACTTACAAGCGCGAGGATACCGAAGAGCACCGTAGAGGGGAGAATAGCGTGAAGTCGGCTGGCCGGCTGAAACGGCGGAACAAACCCCTGGACGAAGGGAAGTATGAAGAGCACCGCGATGATCCCGCCTACCCAGCCCCAGGCCAGCCCCGATCCAGACACTCGAGAGTAGGCCCCCGGCTGCGAGATGCCAGACAGCATGGCGTTGTAAAAGACAAGGCTCAATTGGTACGCGTACATGATCGCAAAGAACAGAACTAGGGCCAGCGTGACGCGGGTCGTATGATCTTGGATGTTGAATCCTACAAGAGGTATTGCAAGACCGCAAACGAACATGATTGCGGAACAGTACCAGAGATACCGCAGGCGGGGGACAGCACGATCGGAGGTCAGGCCAAGCACAGGCGATGTGACAAGCAGGGCGACGGAGCTGAGGATTAGCGTGGCGTTGAACCACAGGTCGGGCACCCCGTTGTCGATTACCATCCATTGTGGGAAGTAAAGCCCCCCATTGACTATAAGTATCGAGTTCGCGAAATCAAAAAGATACCACCCGACCTTGATTCGTGTGCCGCCTCCAGGCGGTATCAGAGATGGAGCATCGGGAGTCGCCGTCGATGAAGACACTTGTCGCTCGTGGTTCGGGATGGACTCGGAATCCCCGCCCCGTAATGGGACCAACGAAGGTAATGCATTATAAAATGCTGCGTCCTTCCTCGCCAGACGACCTTGGAGTCAGGGAACTGGTAAAATGGCATGGTTTAGGCAAGGCGTTGTGACTGCCCTGCCGCCGGTTGGCGTGGTCGCGACATGTGCTGCCTAGGTGTCGCTCTCAACGAGAAGGAAGGCAGTGTTTGCAATAGTGTTCGGCTCGGGGTTTGCTGGGGGGGAAATCTGCAAGGACAAGAATATCGAGCTATTACCCCATAGGTGGGGTT
>CAYTJV010000124.1:0-15607 GCA_964438165.1 uncultured Planctomycetaceae bacterium
CTCAAGTCGCGACCAGGAAAAAAGTTGCCGACGCCACCTGCACCTTCTGCGGGTGCGTGTGCGATGACATCAATTTGATTGTCGAAGGAAATCGAATTGTCGAGGCCAAGAATGCCTGCGTGCTGGGCAAGGCGTGGTTTCTGAATCATCATGCCGACGACCGGCCCGTCTGCACGATCCAGGGCCGCCCCGTATCGCTCGAAGAGGGGATCGATCGCGCCGCCCGGATCCTCACCGAGGCCCGTTACCCGATCGTCTACGGCCTGAGCGACACCACCTGCGAGGCCCAACGCAAGGCCGTGGCCATTGCCGATTGGATTGGCGGGACGGTCGATACCACGACCAGCGTGTGCCACGGGCCGTCGGGAATGGCGTTTCAATCGGTGGGCGAGGTGACGGCCACGCTCGGCGAGATCCGCCATCGGGCCGACCTGGTGATCTACTGGGGCGGCAATCCGGCCGAAAGCCATCCTCGCCATTTCACCAAGTACACGCTGATGCCCAAGGGGATTTTTGTGCCCCGGGGCCGCAAGGACCGGACCTGCGTGGTGGTCGACGTGCGCAAGACGAAAAGCGCCAAGGCGGCCGACATCTTCCTCCAGATCAAGCCGCGAAAGGACTTCGAGGCCCTGTGGACCCTGCGGGCCCTGGCCAAGGGACTATCGCTCGACGCCGCCCAGGTGGAATCGGAGACCGGCCTGCCGTTGGCCGCGTGGCAGGATCTTATGGACCGCATGAAGCGGGCCCGCTTCGGGGCGCTCTTCTTCGGCATGGGCCTGACCATGACCCGCGGAAAACACCTCAATAGCGAGGCCGTGCTGGCCTTGGCCCGCGATATGAACGACTTCACCCGCTTCGTCTGCAAGCCGGTGCGCGGACACGGCAACGTAACCGGGGCCGACAACGTTTTGTCGTGGCGCACGGGCTATCCGTTCGGGGTGAATCTCTCGCGGGGCTATCCGCGATTCAATCCGGGCGAGTACACGACCACCGATATGCTCGTGCGGCGGGAAGCCGATGCCGCCCTGATTATCTCCGCCGATCCGATGACCAATTTCTGCCAGGCTGCCCGGGAACACCTGGCCACGATCCCGTACATTGCCCTGGACCCGCAGGAAACGCCCACCACCCGTCAAGCGACCGTGACCTTCGCTCCGGCCCCCTACGGGATTAGCGCACCCGGGACCGTGTACCGGATGGACGACGTGCCGCTGCCGCTTCGCCCCGCCGTAGAGTCTTCCCACCCCAGCGACTACGAAATCCTCTCCCGGCTCGAAAGCTGCATCCGCGAATCCCTCTGACACGAAAGGGCGGAACCGGGGCGAGACGATGGGTGTGCGGAAAAGGCTATCGCCGTGTGGAGCCTGAAGGGCTCCCATAAGAAAGCCCAGGGCAACGCCCTGTGGTAGCGAACATCAATCGCCACAGATCCTCCACCGGCTCGACGACGCGGGATGCGGGCTCTTGCGGCTCAAGGAAGGGTCGCTCTATCCGGCCCTCTATCGACTCGAAGAGGCCGGGCAGATCGAAGGCGCGTGGGAAGAAACGTCGCGCGGACGCCGCGGGGCCCGCCGCCGCATCTACCGTCTGACCTCCAAGGGCAAGCGGGCGTTGGCCAAAGGACGCGAGGCATGGTCGAGTTTCGTTCGGGTCATCGGCGCAATTGTGGGAGCACCGGCATGAACGACACACTGCTGAGAAACCTGAAAATTGTCATCGAACGCTCGGTGCGGCCAATTCGGGCTTCGATCGCCCGCAAACGCCGGATGCGCGAGGAATTGCTGGCCCATCTGACGGCGATCTTCGACGAGGAATACGAGAAGACAGGCAACGAGCAGGCCGCCCTCGATCGGGCCCTAGAGCGGTTCGGAGATCCCCGAGAATTGTCCAGCCAGCTTCAACAGACCGTGCCGCGATGGGACAGGTTCTGCGCGATGCTGGAATGGTGGGAGCTTCAGCCGAGCGAGTCCTTGCCGCACTTTGCTGCCAAGCAGCTTCTGGCGATGTTCGTGGGGTACGTTGTCATGACGGTCGTGGTGGGGCTTCCATCCCTGATCGTTCGCGGACGACAGGCCGAGCTTCCCGTGGTGTTGCACATCGTGTCGGTCGTGATGCTTTTCACCACGGCGGTTACGGTTTTGGCCCTATACTTACCCCACCGCATCGGCCGGCTTCTGTACGGCAGCGACTCGGAGCGATCCCTGCGCAAGGCAGCGTGGTACGGCCTGACGTCGCTGGCGATCTTTCCGGCAATGGCCTTTGGCACCTATTGGGCTTTGACCGGCGATTTGGCGTCGAGCCTGGTCCACTTGCGTTTGGGCTGCCTCTTCGCGCCCGTAGCTCCGGTGGTGCTCGTCATGATATCGCGGCAGATGACCGAGGAAATGCGCTACAAGGAAGAGTGGGCAAGCCTGGAGATTGATTCTTGAGCTATTTGGGGAAATACACGCGCACGTCGGGGTGCATGGTGTAGAGGCAGTACTGCTTGCCGTCGTGCACCAGGATGCCGCTGGAACGGTCGCCGCTGACGATCGGGTTCTTGGGATACTTCGTCCAGTGGACCAGGTCGGTCGACGCGGCCACGCAGGTCGTCCAGTTGCGCGGCTCTTCCCGCGACGTGGCGTGGTAGTAGCCGTAGTAGCGGCCGTTGACCTTAACCACCTGATTGAGCGCCACGGCCCGAAGGTCGTAGGCTTGCGGACCGCGGGCGATGACCGGCTCGTCCTGCACGTTGGTCCACACCTTGCGGTCCGTCGATTTGGCTAGCCAGATCCCTTCGTCGCGCCGCTCGTAGAACAGGCGCCACGTCGGGCCTTCGACCCACACGGTGGGCGTGCCGTAAGGGCCCGGGCTGAGCGGCTTGCCGTCGGTGGTGCGAATGTCGAGCTTTCCCTGTTCTTCCCAGTGGATGCGATCCTTCGAGGTGAGCCAGTGGGCGATGTCGTCGCGCCCCTCGGCGAACATGAAGTACGTGTCGCCGTGCTGGATCACCTGCACGTCCTCGACCCAGCCACGGTCGTAGATCGGGTTACCGGCGTAACGAGTCCAATGCAGCCCGTCAGGCGAGGTGGCATAGCCGAGGTGCTTCTCGTCGGCGTAGCCATCGCGGTAGCCGGTGTACCAGAGATGGTACGTGCCGTCTTCCCGCAGAATGTAACCCCGCTCGCGGATCCTGTTTTCCCAAGTGTCCTGTCCGGCGCCGGCAAAGACCGGATTGCCCTCGTAGGGAACGAAGCTCACCAACTCTCGCGGGAACTCTTCCGCCGTCGGATCGGCGGCGCGGATTTGCATCCCGCCGGCCGCCAGCACCAGCGCGGCCATTGCGGCAAAGCGCAGCGGATTGAGCAGCGGCAAGATCACGATACACGTTTCCGTGATGGAGTGACGACTCCGAGCCGGGCCGTGTCGGCCCGGCTTGTGTCGCGAAATCACTCGTAACGCACCGCCGGGCCGACACGGCCCGGCTCGGAATTCTCTGAATCGTGCAAGTCCATTTAGACCCGCACCAGTGTCCCCTTGCGGTACATATAGTAGAGGACCAGCCACAGCACGACCACGGCGCCTACCGGGCCAAGCGCTTGGCCGATCGCGGGCATGGGCTCGGGCAGGGTGCCAAAATACCGCGCCAGCCCGCCCAAGAGCACGTTGGCGACGTTCTGGAAGCTGCCGTGGAAAAGTCCCCAGCCCACGTAGGCGAAGATCGCATTGGCGCCGATGACCTCAAAGACAAAACCCAGAAAACGCAGGCCGAGCACGTCGATGAGCAGGTAGAACATCGCCAAGAGCAAGTAGCTCCATCCGGCGGCCCAGAGGACCATCGAGCTGGTGAAGAGGTGCTTGATGATCGGGAATCGCCAGGCACCGACCAGGGTGACGCCGCCGAGACTCTCCAGATCGTCGAAACCGCCGGCCCAGAGCCATCCGAGTCCCAGGCACAGGCCGCCGAGCAGGACCAGCCACACCACTTTCATCAGGCCCGACCAGCGCGAGCGCAAAAGGTGTCCGGCGAAGACGCCCAAGAGCACCATGGCGGCGAAGCCCATGCCGCTCAGCAGCCAAGTGTAGGTGTACGTGGCGGCGCCGTCGCGGAATTGGCCCAGCACCGACTCGTCGATGTGCCGGGCCAGGTTCACGGTCTCGTCGAGGGTGCCCGCCGGGTTGCCGCCGAAGGGCACAAGGAGCATCAGCAGCCAGTACCCGACCAGAAGGAGCGCCGCGACGATCACTTGCCCCAGCACCGGCAAATGCATCAAGAGAATCGACGCCACGAGGTATCCGACGGCGATCGCCTGGAGCGTGTTGGAGAAAATGTGAATCCACTTCTGGTCGGCCGCCAGGAGGTTCCCTTGGACGGCCATGCCCAAGACCCAGAGCACGAGCACGCGGCGGATGACCCGCCAGTACATGGAACCGGTCGTTGCCCCGCCTTCCCATCGTTTGGCGAAAGCCAGCGGCATGGCCGCGCCGACGACGAACAGAAACAGCGGCATAATCAGGTCCCAGGCGGTGAACCCTTCCCACTTGGCATGGCCAAGCTGCTCGTTCAGCCAGTCGGGCAGCGGCGTGAGGAAGATTCCCAGCACGGCGACCAGGGCGGCGTGGCCGCCGACGATCCAGAACATGTCGAACCCGCGAAGGGCATCGAGCGAGGCGATCCGGCCGGCCGCCGGATCCGACGAGGAACTTGAGGTGGAAACCATGGTAGCGCCTCCTTTAGGGTGCGCAGGCGATTATGATTCGGCCTCAGGGCCAGTGCAAGGCCGGATCCGGCGAAATCCCCCCCTTTGGGGTGCGGGGGCTTGTCGCCGCTTTCTTTCTTAGAGGGGTGACCGGTCTGTCCGCGAAGAAAAAGAAAGCGGTGACAAGTCGCCGCACTCCAAAGCGCGACCAGCGGTCGCGGCCTTATTCAGTTGCCCTTTGCGGCGTGGCCGCCGAGGGCCTTATCAACGGTCGGGTAGGCGACGGCGCCGTGCCATTCATGGCCGGCCGGCCAAACGTCCTGGGCCACCGCCCCCTCGGCCCCGAAGACCTTGTATCCGGCGCGGATCCGCTGGAAGCCCTCGCGGGTGAAGCGGATCGGGAAGCAGCCGTCGAATTCGGCGCTCTCGAAGACCGTCGGCCGTGGGGCGATCGCCAGGTGGACCTCGCAGACGTCCATCAGTCCCACCAGGCCCGGCAACTGCCAGCACACGCAGTTGGGCACCGAGAAGACGCCTTCGGTGGTACACATCCAGCCGCTGACCACGGCGACCTTCAGCCGCGGGTCGCAGGCGGCAATCCACATGGTCCACTCCCCGCCCATCGAAAGCCCGCCCACGCCGATCCGCTCCTTGTCCACGTCCGGCCGCGAGGCCAGGATATCCACACAGCGGAACAAGTCCCACAGCACGTTGGCCGCGTACTTGTGGTGCGTAGTAAACGACGGCGCTAGCACCAAGTACCCGCCGCGGGCAAAGCGATCGGCGAACCCGTGGTAGATGCCCTTAGGATCGAACACCGCTTCCGCCGAGCCGCCGTGTCCGTGGATGGCCAGCATCGCGGGAAACGGACCCTGGCCTTTCGGGATCGCCAGCAGACCGGGCCAGCGCTTGCCGTCCTTGTTGTTCCCTTGGAACGAAATCGTATGGAGGGTGTACGAACCCTTGTCCTGCGGCGGGCCGAGCTTCGCATCGATGGGAATCTCCTTCGCCGACAGACGCGGCACCTGCCGGGCCACGAGTTCCAGCAGCCGCGCCCGCGCGAGGGTCTGCCATGCCACGGCCTCTGGCTGGGTCTTGGCCACAAACGGCATCTCGTACTGTTTGGGCGGCGCGACCGCCGGCTTCGGTTCCGCCAAGATAGGGACGGGAAACGCGGCAAGGCATGTCGACAGCAAGATTAGGCACAATCGTCTCATGGCAACCTCCGGATAATGCATGGTGAACCAGTTGCTCCGTCTCGAAGTGATTTGTCTCACGCAAAGACGCAAAGGGAAGGATGGGCGATGAAGGATGAAGGGCCAGGAGACAACCGATGAGAACTCGGCGGCGATCGCTCTCCGGCTGCAATCGCCGAAAACCCTGACGCGGCATTTATCCCTCATCCTTCATCCCTTATCCCTCATCCTCCCTTTGCGTCTTTGCGCCTTGGCGTGAGCCCATTATGCCTCACTTCGGATGGATTTGCACCCCTGCCGCGTTTCCGGCGGCGGAAAAAACGCAGGCCAGCCACGCCGGGTTGCCCGCCTCCGCGGGAACGTTGCGGAGCACGACCTTCCGGTCGGCTAGCAGCGCTGCCCATTGGAGCACGTCGCCGTGCTGGAGCACGCACGAGACCAGCGGCAGATTGCGTTTCTCGAAACAGGAGCCGGCCAGATCCAGATCGACGGCAGCGATCCGGCGATCGAGACTCGCGGCAAATAGCGCGGCAATCGCCAGACCGCCAGACTTGCGGCAGATCACGGAAATGCGGCCCGAGTCGGCGTCGGGCCACGAGGCCACGCCGTCCAGCACGCCGCGGAGGTCCGTCGCCCCCATGCCCGGCACCGGGCGGCCCCAGACGATCCCGTTCCGCTCCCATGCCTGAGCCTGCCTCCCTTCGTCTTTCGTCCCGGTCGAGAATAGTTCGCCGTAGGCGCGGACGTCGGGCAGCACCACGAGCGTCCCCTTGCCGGCAAGGCTCCGCGGCGAATTCTCTCCCGTTTCCTTCACGAGCGACTCCTTCCCGCCGGCTGAGAGCATCACCACGATCGGGAGTTTGCCGCTTGCCGCTTTGGGCTTCACGAGGATCGTGGGCACAACAATTCCGCCCTCGCTCGGATAGCCCACACGTTCGACGATCACGTCGCTCTCCGTCACCGCCGCACCGGGCACGTCGCTCGCCTTGCGGGGCAGCGCCACGGCTTCGCCGAGAAGGATCTCAAGTGCCGGGATCATTCGCGCGCGGTATGTCTGCCAGTCGGCCGCGGTGGCGATCGCCGGAACCTTGTAACCGCGGCTCGCCCGGTAGATGCGCGTGAGTTGGCCAAAGCCCTTGTCGCCGGGCACCGCGGTCGAGAGCTTCTGGATCGTCTCGACGGGGAAGGTCTTGGTCTCCGGTTCGCTTTCCGGGCCCGCCGCTGGCTTGCCGCGGACCCACCGCTCCATCCACCAGTAAGTCCACTCGCGCTTGGTCTTGTCGTAGTTGTGGTCGGTGTTGAAGTACTTGCAGAACACCCGATCGCCGACTCCGTGGGCCGCATAGAGTTTCTGGATCGTGGGGAAGTTCGCGGCCTCGAACGTTTTCGTCCAGTCGTTCATGGTGAGATACTGCATGGCCGCGGGCAGCCCCAGCGTGCTGGTCTCCGGATGATCGGTCCGCCGCATCACGTTGGGGAAATGATTGCACGTGCAATGGGCCGCGTCGGGGAACATGATCTCGCGGAAGTCGCAGGTGAGGCCCACGATCGTGGCTGCCTTCACGCGGGGGTCGATCGACACGAGCATCTGGGTCTGCAAACCCCCGCCCGACTCCCCGGCCACGCCGATCCGCGTCTTGTCGACCTCGGGTAGCGACTCCAGGAGATCCAGGGCCCGGATGTTGTTCCAGATCATCAGCGTCTGGTGCGACACGCCCACGGCGAGATCTTCGTAGTGGTTCTGCGTGGAGGAAAACGTCACGTAGCCCAGCCGGGCGAAGTTCATGCAGCGTTTCTGCACCTCGGGATTCGCGTTGCCTTCGCTCCAATGGCCGTGCGGGCAGAGCATCGCCGGGGCCGGCCGCTCGCGGAATTGCTTGGGCATGAACAGCAGGCCCGAACTGTAAACGCCCGGCCAAAGCTGATAGTACACCCGGCGGACCGTACACCAAGGGTGATCCAGCGGCGGCGACTGCTGTACGTCCAACGGCACCCGCTCCGGCAGCGGCTTGAGGCCCGAGCACTCCAACACGTACTCTTGCAGCGCCCGCCGATGCGTCTGGTAGTCATTGCCCGTGCGGACCAGGAAAGGCTTGGCCGCCGACATCTGCTCGAAGTATTCGGTGAGCATCTTGGGCGGATTGAGCCCCAGCGGATGCTCCGCCGCCGAGCCCGCCGCGATCGGGAGAGCCGCGATGAAGAGTGCCAATACGGCAGCGACGCGAATGCGGGGGCGACGCAACGGAGGGACTCGCGTGGATCGATCCGGTGAGTATCTCGGCTTCTCTGCCGCGTTGCGGTATCGCATGTTGTCGCTCCTCAAAGGCGTTGCGGGGACGGGGGTGCAATCTCTAGGGTGCCCGTCTTGTAGCCGAATTCGCCAGAATTCGGACACTTTAGCGAGGCAATCGGGCAATCACGAAAACGCGAAAGGGCGAAAGCCCGAAAAACACTGGGAATCATGAATGCTCGTCCGTCACGCTCTGCTCGCTCTTTCGGGCTTTCGTGATTCGTTTGCCCCTTGAGATGACTCCAAACCTGATTTCGCTGCTACACTCTCAGAATTCGGGCCGGTTCAAACGACGACTCCCGAAGTCTGGCGACTTCGGCTACGACTCAATGCCATCATGGCCAAGACACCCACGGCGGGCATTCTACCACGCGATCAGACTGCGTGGGACAAGTCCCGCCGCGAATACCAACAAAGCCCCACCGACCCCGCGTCGGTGGAAGCGGGTTTGGCGACTACACGCGTTTCCGAGGAAACGGATAAACAAAGCCCCACCGACCCCGCGTCGGTGGAGACGGGTTTGGCGACTACACGCGTTTCCGACGAGACGGATAAACAGAGCCCCACCGACCCCGCGTCGGTGGAAGCGGGTTTGGCGACTACACGCGTTTCCGAGGAAACGGATAAACAAAGCCCCACCGACCCCGCGTCGGTGGAGACGGGTTTGGCGACTACGGGCACCGATTCCCAACCACGGCCAGTTGCCAAACCCGCTTCCACCGGCATGGAGCCGGTGGGGAGGGAAAACTATCGGCGTGCAACGCGGCTGGTAGTGGCCAAACCCGCTTCCACCGGCACGGGGCCGGCGGGGAAGGGAAAGCCGCCAGCGGTCCGTTCGCCGTCCTTCACTTCCTTCGTCTCCGGCGGCGCGCGGGGCGGCGGGGCCGTTTGCCCGATTCGGCGTCGAATTCAGGAGAGGGCAGTTCGGCGACGAGGGCTTCGAGGGCTGCCGCATCGAGCTCCGGGCGCGGGCGGCCGCAGGCGCGGAAGACCGGCAGGCCCATGCGGCGGGCCATGATCTCGCGGCGGGTGCGGCCCTGGGGGGCGTCGGGCCAGGGGCCTTGCTGCTCGTGGAAATCGAAGAAACGCGGAACCACCGCAGCCATGTAACGCCAGTAGGCGGGATTGTCGGTCTGGACGACCAGCAGTCCGCCCGGCCCCAGCGAACGGTGTACCAACGCCAGAAATGCGGGAGTCACCATGCGGCGGCCGATCTTCTGGGCGTCGCCGTACGGCTGCGGGTGATAGACGTGGATCTCGGCGACGGTTCCCGCGGCGACGTATTTTTCCAAGAAGTCCGCGCCGCCGCAAACAGCAAACCGCACGTTGCCGAGCCCACGCTGATTGGCTCGCCGCGTGGCGTAACGGATCACCACGGGGAGGATATCGAGCCCGACGTGGTCGAGCTCGGGCCGGGCCAGGGCGCTGGCGAGCACGAACCGCCCGTTGCCGCAGCCGAGGTCCAGCACGATCGGGGCACGGCGGCCGAAGATCGCCTGCCAGTCGAGCGGTCCTTGGGCGGGGAGCTTCTTGATCGCGGTCCGGGCCCACTGCTCCGGAGGCAGGACAACTCCCGGAATCGGCACGCCCAACTCGTATTCCACCTCGCCCGGCTCCCCCATCGCCGACGATTTTATACAATCTCACGTCCTGGCGGGAGTGTCCAGGATGCCGGGGCAAGAAAGTTCCGGGCAATTCGGGATTGTCGACTTGACACAGCAGCAGCATGTGTTAAACTCGGAGCTTATTGAGATTGATTCTCAGAAGCAGCAACCCCACGGCGCGTCCGGCGCCGGCATCGCTCCCGTGGAATCGACCTCGCCGAAATCTCGAATGCACCGAGCTGCCCGAGACGCGGTCGGCTCGTGCGCCGACACTCCCGACTTCCCCGCTACCGACTAAGAGGTTTTCCATGAACGCTTCAAGCGAATCGGTCTCCGTCCGCGCGCGGCGCGGTTTCACCCTGATCGAGCTCCTGGTGGTCATCGCCATCATCGGAATCTTGATTGCCCTTCTGTTGCCGGCCGTCCAGGCCGCCCGCGAGGCGGCTCGGCGCGCGCGCTGCAGCAACAGCCTCAAACAGCTCGGCTTGGCCCTGCACAATTACGCGACTGCCTTGCAGGTTTTCCCGCCGTCGTCGATCGTGTTCGGCGGATCGACCAACGAGCCGTGGTCGGCCCAGTCGTTCTTGCTACCCTATGTCGAGGCCGGCACCGTCTACAGCCGGATCAACTTTTCGCTGGGCTACCACCATCCGTCCAACGACGCGCTGTTGCCGCCCTACGGCGTGGCGGCGACACGCGTTGGGGTGTTGATGTGTCCCAGCGAGACGCAGGATCGACCGCGGCTGGACAGCGCGGGCGTTCCCTACCACTACCCGCTGAACTACGCCTTGAGTGTGGGGACCTACCTGATTTTCAATCCGGTGACTCGGGCTGACGGCGGGGCGGCCTTTGCCCCTAACTCGCAGATGACGCCCGCTTCGATCACCGACGGGTTGAGCAATACTTTGGCGATGGCGGAGGTCAAGACGTTCAACCCGCGGTTCCACGATGCGGTAGGGATTCCCGCGACCCCTCCGCCTTCCCCCGCGAACGTCTCGGCAAGCTACACTGGGGGAGCCTGGTCGGCGACCAGCGGCCATACCGAGTGGGTGTGCGGCCGCGCGATCCACACGGGATTCACGACGACTTTCACACCCAACACGCGTGTTCCACATACGGTGGGCGGGGTGACGTACGACATCGACGTGTCGAGCAGCCGAGAGGGCAGAAACATGACCGACCCGACATACGGGATCATTACGTCCCGCAGCTTCCATCCGGGGATCGTCAATGTCCTGCTGATGGACGGCTCGGTGCGGCCGCTCAGCAGCACCATTGAGCTGGCCTCGTGGCGGGCACTGGGGACTCGCGCCGGCGGTGAGGTCGTCCCCAACGGCTTTTAGATGGCCCGGGCGGGGTTCCCCGCAGGACGGATTGCCAATCCGTCCTACTTCGCCGCCACCTTCGGGTCGACGAAGCGGATCGCGCGGACCAGGTCGCGATCGTTTTCCTGGAAGCTTTCTTCCAGGTTCGACTCCACGGTGAACAGAACCACCATCGCGCGGCCGAGTTTGTCGGCGAGCCGGTAATAGGTCCACTGCATCGGCACGCCCAAGACATCGCCTTGGGCCTCCACGCGATAGACCTGGTACTCGGCCTCATTCATCGATTGCCCGGCCCGCACGAACTGGCGGAAGTTCTTGCCCAGGGCCTGACGAACCTCGTCCTGGAAGTCGCTCAGGGGCAGGGGTTTGTCCTTGCCGGCCGATAGGGCCGACACGCTGCACTGGGCCAGATACTTCCCCTCGTCGACCATGCGCAACACGGTCAGTTCCTTCCTCTCGCTGATGAGGACCCAACGCCGGTCAAGGGTCGCGCGCCACCCTCCCTCCGGCGACACGTAGCTAAGCTGCTCCAACTCGGCGGTCGGCTCCAGGGGGAGGTCCTTCAAGGCGTCCTCGGCGAGCTGCTCGGATGGGACGGCCGGGGCGATCTTCATTTGCAGCCGGGCCACGACGTCGAGGCCGGGACCGACGGGACCATGCTCGCGGTTCTCCTTGACCAATAGTGCAAACCAGGTGATCCGCTCGGCCTTCAACTCGAAGCGGTACTTCGCCTTCACCTGCAAGCGCGTCGAGCGCCCGTTGACCGACCCGCTTACGTGCCCGGCCATTTCCATTTGGGCCGACCCGTCGTTGACGGACTGGAGCACGCTCTGCGCGTCGCTGCTGCTCACGGAGTCCAAGCCGCACAGAGCGGCCAGCAAATCGTCGGAGTGCTTCCATGACCCGCCGACCGCTACGGCTCGCGGCGGCAGCAGCCGGTCCAGCAAGAGGCTGTTGCCGAGCAGGTCCACCAGGTCTAATTCCTCGCGGGCCAGAAGGCCCTGGGGGCAGTACAGGATGATCCTGGGACTGCGAACCTCGACTCCGATCAAGCGCCGTTGATCGCGCAGCGCCGGCTGGAATGCTTCCTCGCCGACCCGGATCGACGCCTCCGCCTTGTCGTAATGCCGGATGGCTCGGGCAGATGGTCCGCCGGATGCCGCGGCGCTGAGCGTCTTCTCCGCGTAAGCCAAAGCGGCCTGAGCGCTCATTTTGACCGAGGTGGGCTGCTTGCCGTCGGGGGTTGCGGCCTCCACTACCTTTAGGGACCCCCCCACTTCCAGCACTACTTCCACACGATCCACCGTTCCTACGGCGCGGTTGCTTTGCAGGGTATAGGCATCCTCTTTGGGCGCGGCATCGACCGAGGAGGTGGCCGTGGCAACAAGGGCCAACGCACAGAGAATTGTGGATCCGTGCTTCATAGCGCAGGAGGTGGTCGTAGGGCAAGCTGCCAGCTTGCCCCGAGTTGGCGACGGGCAAGCTGGCAGCTTGCCCTACGGTTGAGACGCATGTTAAATCGACTCTCGCGGTTGGACCAATTCAGAGGAAAACGCAGGACAATGCGCCGCGTGATGGACTGGAGAAAATGCGACCTTTAGGGAGACAATCTCCTCGTAATTCTCGGCACACAATGTGCTTACCTAATGCGTAGGATAGTGAGTGACGGAATTCCCAGGTTTCCATCCTATCCATGGCGATTTGGCTGGTATTTCGCGTTCGACATCTTGGGAAGAGGCCAAGAAATTCACACTTCAAGAAACAAAGCCAGGCCGGGCGACTTACCGGGGGTTCCCCTAAACAACGGATTTCGGGATGATTAAGCCGGGTGCGGCAACGTTGCTTCTTGGAGCACCAGTCAATTGGCCTACTAGAGGAGTAGCAGTCTATCCATCGGAGTGGGGAGAACGTCCATGGAATGCGGCGAACTTGTGACAGAACAACCGGTGTCTTCCTCCGTACAGATGCGAGGTTGAGTTTACAGGCCCATCGTAGGTATAGACGACCGGCTCATAAAGGTTGCTTGTTTCAGAAAATTCGCACATACTGGCGTGCCAGGGCTGGATTGTAACAATTAAAGTTGTCATAATTCGGGTATTCGTGGTATCTTCCGGCCACCAAGAACCCTTAGGGGTTGGCCGGGGAAATCCCGATGGAGGCTTGAAAATCAACACGCCAAGATGGGATTGTCGTCGTTGAGGAGACCTCAGAGCCCAGCGAGGTACTGTGATGCACACCGATTATCTCAACCCCGCAATACGCCAACTACGCGATCAGTTGGTGCGGTTTGCCCCCAAAGAGAAGAAACTCGAGCAGGTGGATCAGGCAGAGCGGCTCTTGACTGAGTTGAGGGCCGAGCGCGACTACACCTACGAGTACCTGTGTTATCGGATTACGAAATACCGGCCGGAATCGTATCCCGACTTGCGACTTTCGGGCAAGGAAGCGCGGCACGATTTACGGCTGTTCGTCGAAGACCTATCCGATTCGGCGAACGTGCCGGCGGAGGACGCCGGCGAGAGAGTCCTGACGGTGGAGGAGTTGAGCAAGCAGTTCCGCGTCTCCACCAAGACGATTTCCCGCTGGCGAGGCCAGGGGCTGGTGAGCCGCCGGTTCGTTTTTGACGGCCGGAAGCGAGTAGGTTTTCTGGCGAGCTCGGTGGAGCGGTTTGTGGAGAAAAACCAGGACCGGGTCCGTCGCGGCGCGCAGTTCAGTCAACTGACCGGTGAAGAACGGCGGCGGCTCATCGATCGCGCGCGGCGGCTTGCCCACGCCGGCGGCTGCCCCTCGGAAATCACCCGGCGGCTGTCCCGCTCCAGCGGCAGGAGCGTTGAGACGATCCGCTACACCTTGAGGCAATTCGATCACGACAACCCGGGCTTGGCGATCTTCCCGGACCATAGCGGTCCGTTGCGCGAGGAGACCAGGCGGAAGATCTATCAACAGTTCCGCCGCGGCGAGTCGTCGGAAACACTGGCGCGGCGGTTTTGCCGCACCAAGACGAGCGTTTACCGGATCATCGGCGAGATGCGGGCCAGGCGGATCATGGAGTTGCCGTTGGATCACATCCCCAACGACAATTTCGCCAGGATCCGCAGCGAGAAGCAAGCCCGAGAGGTCCTCGGTTCGGGGCCGCCGGGCGAGCCGCTGCCGAAAAAGCCTCGGCTTCCCAGCGGGCTGCCGCCCTACCTGGCGAGCCTGTACGAGGTGCCTTTGCTGACCCGCGAACAGGAGGTCCACCTGTTCCGCAAGATGAACTACTTGAAGTACAAGGCGGGCAAGCTTCGCGAAGATCTCGATCCGCTGCGGTCCAAGAGCGGGTTGATGGACCAGATCGAGAAGTTGTACGACGAATCGGTGTCGGTCAAGAACGAGATCATCGCGGCCAACCTGCGGCTGGTGGTCTCGATCGCGAAGCGGCACGTGGGGCCGGGCGAGAATTTCTTCGAGCTGGTCAGCGACGGCAACATCTCCCTGATTCGCGCGGTGGAGAAGTTCGATTTCGCCCGCGGCAACAAGTTCAGCACCTACGCCAGTTGGGCGATCATGAAGAACTTCGCCCGCACCATCCCCGATGAACACCGCCGTCGGGACCGGTTCCGCACCAGCCACGGCGAGATGTTTGGCACGACCGAAGACGTGCGCACGGACCAGTACGAGTTGGAAACCGCCCAAGTTCAGCGGGAGAGCCAGATCGGGAGGATCCTGGAGCGTCTTGACGAGCGCGAGCAGAAGATTATCATCAGCCGGTTTGGCCTCAGCCCAGGCCATGAGCCGCTGACCCTGAAGGAGGTCGGCGCCGAAATGGGGGTCACGAAGGAACGGATTCGTCAGATCGAGGCCCGCGCCCTGAGCAAGCTTCGCCGCGCAGTTCAGGAGGAGAAGATCGAGATTCCGGAGCCGGAATGATATTGAAAGAAGGGCGTGATTTCTGCCACTCTCTCTCTTTGCGCCTTAGCGCCTTTGCGTGAGGCCCATTCGTTCCTCACGCAAAGGCGCTAAGACGCAAAGGAGATGGAGGGGGGCGATTTACCACGGAGGTACGGAGGTCACGGAGAAAAGGAGCCATCTCCGTGACCTCCGTGTCTCCGTGGTGATTTGTTTCCCTTCACCTCTTTGCGTGAGGAAGAAATCGGCCTCACGCAAAGGCGCAAAGTCGCCAAGCTGTTTGCGGCACTATGGCAACCGGGAGAGGTTTAGGGCAGGTTTTCGGGCCGGCAATACCCCCCGATTAGCGGACGGAGAGAAAAAAGTCCGCTTGGTGCGACGCGGCGGCGGCTTTTTTCGGGTCCATCCGCCTTGCATGGCTGGGCGAGACGGTTATATTTAATGGTTCGCATGGCGGGGACGGGCTCCGCGGCGGGGACGTTGTTGTCTAAGGTCGGCGCGCGGCCGGTAGAGCAAAAGGGTTTACGCCGCAGAGGTTGGCCCGTTTTGGCTAGCGTAGCTCAACCGGCAGAGCAGCTGATTTGTAATCAGCAGGTTGTGGGTTCAAGTCCCTCCGCTAGCTCGT
>CAYTJV010000125.1:0-15528 GCA_964438165.1 uncultured Planctomycetaceae bacterium
GACGGCGCCCAACGGCTGGGGCCTGCGCGACATGCACGGCAACGTCGAAGAATGGTGCCTCGACTGGTACGGCCCCTACGAGCCGGGCGAGCAGGTCGACCCAATGGGCCGGGCCGACGGCGACTTCCGCGTCACGCGCGGCGGCAGCCACTCCACCGGCCTGGAATACCTTCGCTCGGCCAATCGCTCCGGCACGCTCCCGGAGGACAAGAGCTGGCTGATCGGCTTTCGCGTGGCGATGGGAGAAACGCCGGCCGGCAAGCCGCTCGCCGTGGCCCCGCCGCCGCTCTGGCAACAGAATGTGCGTCAGCAGCGGCCGGCGGATCTCGCCCAGCGGCCTGATCCCGCACGGCCGTTTTTCCAGGGGCCGCGGCAGTACGTGAAGATCCCGCCGGGCTCCAACGGACCGCTCTTTTCGAAGCATAACCACGATCCGGGGATCGTCGCGTGTCCTAACGGCGATCTTCTGGCCATTTGGTACACCTGCCAGACCGAGCCGGGCCGCGAGTTGGGCATCGCCGCCAGCCGGCTCCGCTACGGCGCCGAGGAGTGGGAAGAAGCCTCGCCGTTCTGGGACGCCCCCGACCGTAACGACCACGCCCCATCGCTCTGGTCCGACGGGCACGCAGCGCTATTCCACTTCAATGGGCTGTCGGCCGCGGCCACCTGGGGCTCGCTGGCCACCGTGATGCGCACTTCGACCGATAGCGGCGCCACCTGGTCCAAGGCCCGGCTCATCATGCCGGAGCACGGGCTGCGCCACATGCCGGTGACGACGATCCTCCGCACGCGCAACGGCACGATCGTCATCCCCTGCGACGCCGTGACCGGTGGCCGCGGCGGTACCGCCGTGCTGGTAAGCCGTGACGGCGGCAAGACGTGGACCGATCCCGGCCAAGGCAAACCCAAGCCCGAATTCCGCGACGGCGGCCGCGGGGCGTGGATCGCCGGGATCCACGCGGGGATCGTCGAGCTGAAGGACGGCCGCCTTATGGCCTTTGGCCGCGGCGACAGCATCCAGGGCCGCATGCCTACGAGCGTTTCGTCCGACTCGGGCAGCACCTGGACCTATTCGGCCAGCCCCTTCCCGCCGATCGGCAGTGGACAGCGGCTCGTGCTGCTGCGCCTGGCCGAAGGGCCGATCTTTTTCGCCTCCTTCGCCCGCGAAATGCCGATCCGGGACGCGGCGGGCCAGGAGCGAAAGATCTCCGGCCTGTTTGCCGCCCTCTCGCTCGACGAAGGCGAGACCTGGCCCCTGCGCCGGCTGATCACCGACGACGGCCCGGGCCGTGAAATCGACGGCGGCGGCAACACCGGCCGCTTCGCCCTCAGCCGGACCACGGCCGAGCCCCGCGGCTACCTGGCCGTCTGCCAGGCCGCCAACGGCGTAATCCACCTGATTACGAGCAAGAACCATTACGCCTTCAACCTCGCTTGGTTGAAGACGCCGGCGCCGTGACAAGGTGCTCCTCGTTCCCACGCTCTGCGTGGGAACGCGCGTCCGGCCGCTCCGCGGCCCGTGCTCCAGACGCCGCAGAGCGGCGAGGTTTGCGTTCCCACGCAGAGCGTGGGAACGAGGAACAAGGTGAAGAGGTGAACACTTGTCGCACTGCGCGTCTCCCTCGGCACTTCACCTTGTCGCCTTGTCACCTCTTCACCGCGTCGGCTATACTCGGCGTCGGCTCTTCTGACCGATGGTCACCGTATTCTTGGAGGGTACCGCAGCGATGTCGCACGCAGGGCGTTTTACTCGTCGAGAGTGGTTGGGTCGGGTCGGTGTGGCGGCGTCGGCCGCCGCGGCTATGCCTTGCCTCATTCCGCCTGGAGTCTTGGCTGCGCCGGACCGGCCGGGCGCCAATGACCGCGTGACGGTGGGTTTCATCGGCGTCGGCGGCCGGGCAAGGCTCTTGATCGGCCAGTTGCCCGAGACGGCCCAAATCGCCTCCGTGTGCGATTGTTTCGTGAAGCGGGCCGAAGAACACGCCAAGACCAAGAAAGCCAAGTGGCGAATCCACCAGGACTACCATAAGCTCCTCGACGAAAAGGACCTCGATGCGGTGGTCGTCGTCACCACCGATCATGGGCGAGTCTTGCCGTGCATCCACGCCTGCCAGGCCGGCAAGGACGTCTACGCCGAAAAGCCGCTCACCGTGGCTATCCACGAAGGGCGCGTGCTGGTCAATGCGGTGCGCAAGCACAATCGCGTGTTCCAGGTCGGCAGCCAGCAGCGGTCCATGGAGATGAACCGTTTCGCGTGCGAGTTCGTCCGCACTGGCGGCATCGGCAAGATCCTCGAAGTCCACGGCATCTGCTACACGGGCCCGGGCCGCTATCAAGGTCTGCCCGAGCAACCGATTCCCGCCGGGCTCAACTGGGATGTGTGGCTCAGCCAAACCGAGATGCGGCCGTACAACCAGGCCCTGCACTTCGGCTGGATGGGCTGGCGCGACTACTCCGGCGGCGAGATGACCAATTGGGGCGCCCACGGCCTGGACCAGATCCAATGGGCCCTGGGGATGGACGGCACCGGCCCCGTGGAGATCTGGCCGGTCACTCCTGGCCCGAACGGCAAGGTGCATTATCGCTACGCCAACGGGGTCGTGGTGAAACTCGACCTCGAGCGAGGGCCGCACGGCGGAGGCATCTTCATCGGCGAAAAAGGCAAGATCGAGATCAACCGCAACAAGTTCACCACCAATCCCAAGGACCTGATCAAGAACCCGCCGCCGGAATCCGAGGCCGACAAGTGGCGCGACGAAGTGGCCCTATGGCAGGCGCGATACCACATGGAAAACTGGCTCAACTGCATCAAGACGCGCGAGCGACCGGTCGCCGATGTGGAGATCGGCCACCGCTCGATCAGCGTCTGCCACCTGGCCAACATCGCCCGGGACGTGGGCCGCAAACTCCAATGGGACCCGGCCAAAGAACTTTTCGTCGGCGACGACGAGGCCAACACTTACGTTAGCCGCCCGCGCCGCAAGGGGTACGAACTGCCGGAGCCCGTGTGAGCGAAATTGTTTAGCCCGGTTGCTCGGGGCGACCTCGGGTGGCTTGTCCCTGAGGCATTGCGAGGAGCGTGCTAAGCGGTCCGACGCACTCGAATCACGCCCATCGAGCGCCACGCGACCGCAGGGGAGAAGGCTCAACCATGCGACTGCGGCTCCTTGGAGTTGTCGCTTCTTTGCTATCGGCGTCTGCTGCCTTGGGAGACGGTTGCTACATTCCTGAGCGGGCGGTACGAAAAATCCCTGAGATTCCCGTTCAACACGCCGTATTGTCGTGGAAGGATGGCGTCGAAACCCTTGTGATAGCCTCGGCTCTTGACTCGGAAGCCCAGACCGTCGGCTGGATTATCCCAGTTCCAGCGGTCCCCGAGAGAATCGAGAAAGAGACTCCCGGCACGTTGAAGACGCTCGACTTCTGCATCCAGCCCAAGATCACTCACGATCTCTACCGTGAGACTTGGGCCGCAATCATCGCGGTCGTCATCGTGAACCTGCTTCTCGGCACTTGGCTATTCAAACGAGAACGGTTCGGTTGTCTCGTGGCCCTGCTTCTTTTTCTGTTTCAGCCGCCAGCATGACCGAGGACATCCAGTTCACTTGGCGGCCCTTCAAGGCCCATCGAGAACGCTTCTTCACCCAATACGGCGGCACCTGCGTGGCAGTGATCTTGTTTGTTCTTGCAGTCGGCGGATGGAACGTCCTTTCTATGAAAGACTATGCCAAGGGACTGGTGCAACCGAAGGGGCTGCAGTGGTACTGCGTGAAGAGACTCCTTCCGGGAATTGCATTGGCCGCAATTGCTGCCGGGGCGTGCTTCGCACTCGTTCCGAAGATTAGCGACCAGGATATTCACGTCTCGCATGGGGTCCGTTATTGGTATTTCGACTCCTTGTTGGCCAATGATATTGACGAACAGTTGGGCAATTCCCCAGACATTCTGGCGAGGCCAGAACCAGAGATCGCCGATTTCCTTTTGAAGAGCCTGGAAAACACGAGCGGGGGCGGACGCGGACTGGAGAACCTGGCAACTGGCTTGAAACTGAACGTGGAGGATAGCCCTGGCAACTTTAGCGTGGAAAAGAAGCCGGCGGAAGTCATCGTTCGCGTCTACGATCGCATTGGGAGGGCTTCCGTGAAACGGCACCCGATTGGGGCGAAGACCACTCCCACCCAGCCTGACCGTGGTCCAAAGTCGGATCGTAGATCGCAATTGCGCACCAATCGAGCCAAGGTCGCCGGGATGCGGTCGCTCATGATGCGCGTCGTTTCGCCGCCAGTTCGGCTCGCAAGTAGCAGAGGCGATCTCGCCACGCTCTACCCTGCCGCCAGGCGAGACGCGGCGCGCTGCTCCTGAATACGATGCATTGCCGCATCGTCAAAAAAGCGAGCGCCGCAGGAGCGGCATCGGTAGTGGCGAAGTCGCTTGACTGTAAGCCCATCGGCTAAACGGCAGGTTTCGACGACGGACACCGTCTCGGTCTTCCCGCACTCTGCACACGGCAGCGGCTCAGATATCGGTGCTTCTCTTGGATGAGATGAGGACATAGAAAACGTCTGCTCCTTCTTTTGTCAGGATCTTTCCCTTCGTATAGATATCGAGGCCGTCAAACGTCAACCCCTTGATCACGTACAGCCGTTCCGCACGCTTCGTGCGCGGGTTGCGGGAGCGGAGCACCTTGAAGATTGCAGGCGCATTCAGGATGGACTCGTAAACCAACTCCGGCGTCAGCTCATCGGCGTCCATCTCGGTTTCCGCCTTGTCGGTGAAAACCACTCGCCTGGCAACAACGAGACGCTTGATCCGGATGAAAACGTCCATACAGCCCCCACTTTGGGATTATAGACGGGCTTGCACGACGTTTCAAGCCCTGCCAGCCCGCCTGCTTGCCGCGCCGGAAATTGTAAGTCTGGCATGAAGCCTCGGCGCACGTTAGACTCGTGTCCATAGACGATGCCAATGAACCTTGCCTTGAGGTCGATGCCATGAAGTCGAAGATGCTAGCGGTATTTCTGTTTTGGACGTACCTGGAACCAGCAATGATCGTTGCGGACACGCTGGATCTTGCGGCGGCGAAGCTCACGGTTGACGATCGCGGCATCGTGACCGGGCTGGCGTTTGCCGATGGCACCCAATGGCCTTCGAGCGGGCAGCCGGCGTTTTCGATTGAGGTGGGCGGAAGGACGTATCTGCCCAAGATGGTCGAGGTCAACGGCGAGCAGTGGCGCGTGCGGTTCGAGAACGGCGTCATCGCCGAGTTTCGCGTGTCTACCGGCCAGGGGGTCGCAGTGTTTCGCTTGACGAAGTTGGAACCAAAAGAGCGGATCACGCGGCTGCGGTTGTTCAGCTTGGCGGTGCCGGCCGGGGCTCGGGTGGCCGGCACGATCAACGGCGCAAGACACGACGGGCATTTCGCCGCGGTGATGGGCGGCGAGCCGAACGTAAGGGCGTCGTCGAGCCAGTCGGGCGGGGCCAAGGCCGACCGCGCCGGGTGCAGCCACGAGTTCGTCCGCGGCGACGAGACGAAAGCGGGCAGCCACGCCGCACGCTTCACCGCTACCTGCAACAGCGAGCCCGGCGGGTGGAGCATGCGCGGCAAGAGTTTTCCCGTGCCGCGCGACCTGACCGGCTGCAAGGCGATCCGCGCTTGGGTCCACGGCGACGGCAAGGGCCAGGCCCTCAAGATCCAACTCTACGACGGCAAAGGCGGCTACCGCGACAATTACCTCACGATCGACTTCAAGGGCTGGCGTCAGGTAACGCTCGCCGAGCCTCAGTTCAACACGCTGAAGTACGACCACGTCGGTTCGCTTAATTTCTACTACAACGGCATGCCGGCCGGCCAAACGGTCACCTGCCTGATCGACCAGGTGGAGGCAATCGTCGAGCGGGACGGCAAGCAGCAAGTAGAACTACTGGAGGATTTCGAGGCCGCCGATTCCCCGCTCTGGTCGTCCCCGGTCCTTGTGCTCCGTGCCGAGACTGCCAGCGACCACGGGCTGGAGCCGGCCGTGTTCGGCGTGATCGCCTGCCCGGAGACGGAGTACCTTGAGGCCATCGAGCGCTTCGAGGTCGCGGCGGGTATGCCCAGTCCGCGCCCGGGCGGCGTCTGGAATAAGAAATCACCGTGGATCAAGCGGTCGTACTTCTTCCTGACCGATTTCCGCGAGTCGCAGTTCGACGAGGCCCTGGCCATCGCCCGGCGGGGCGGGTTCCACATGATTCTTCTGGGTCAGGAATCCTGGGCGGAGGGTACGGGCCATTACGCGATCAACCGCGAGCGATTCCCCGACGGTTTGGATGGATTGAAACGGACGCTCCAGCGGTTCAAGGACGCGGGCTTTCGCGTGGGATTGCATTTCCTCGGGCCGTCGATCTACCCGCCCGACCCGTATCTCGTGCCCGTGCCCGATCCGCGGCTGGTGCACGGGGCTACCGCCACGCTGGCCGCCGACGTCGACGCCAAAGCGACGTTCGTGCCGGTGGAAGCCTCGCCGCAGAAATTCCCGGCCGAGGACGGCGGCTACGAGGGCGACGGCACCGTGCTCCAGATTGGCGAGGAGTTGATCTGGTACGGCAAGCGGTCGCTGGAGGCCCCGTTCGGACTGGCCGAGTGCCGCCGCGGTCATCTCGGCACCAAGGCGGCCGCCCACCGCAAGGGCGACCGCGTGGTACACCTCGTGCGCTCGTACGGCTATCACATGTACGACATGGATACGTCGCTGCTGGATGATGTCGCCGGCCACTTCGGCAAGGTGGCCAACGCCTGCGGGATCGACATGATCTACTTCGACGGCTCCGAGCGGCTCCAGGGCGACCACGGCTACTACAACGCCCGGATGCACAAGGCATTTTACGACAAGCTCGAAAACAAGAACATGCTGCTCCAGGCCAGCAGCTACAGCCACTACTCCTGGCACCTGATGGCCCGCAGCGCGTCGGCCGATGGGCATGGCGATCTGAAGGGCTATCTCGACGAGCGATCGGGCTGGTTCGATTCCCTCCATCGCGACGGAATGCCCTTGGACATCGGCTGGTACTACGGCTACGATCCCACCAGCACGATCGACCAGTACGAGTACATCCTTGGGGCCACGCTCGGGTACGACTCGTCGATGTCGTTTCAGGTCTCTTGCGGCGCCGCGGCCCGGCATCCCTTCACCGGCGAAATCCTCGATCTGATCGCCCGGTACGAGAAGCTGCGGCTGTCGGGCAGGGTGCCGGAGGCGATGCGAAGGCTTTTGCGCATCGACCCGGTGCTGGCCGGCGTTAAGAAGCCGGAAGAGCGGACCAAACTGCTCGACCATCGCCGCGACTATCGCCTGTTCGGGCCCGAGGGGCGGGAGTGTTTCCAACGCGTCGTGTACGAGCCGTGGCACGAGGTGAAATCGGCGGAGGCTAAGCAGACCGCCTGGAGCGTGCACGTCACCGAGCCGCAAACGCGGATCGGCGTGCAGATCCACGCCCAGCCGGGGCCGTGGCTCGATGCCGGTCCGGCATACCGCGCGGCCGACGCCCTGCTCTTGGAGTCGTTCAATGACCTCGCGCCGTACACCGGCGATCCGAAAAACCGCCGCGACGTGCGGATCATCCACCACGGCGAAGCGGGGGCCACGTCGCCCGGCGTCACACAGCGATTCGAGATCCGCGAGGACAATGCCCGCGAGGGCAAACGCTGCGCGGTCTACACCGCCCAGAGCGCCAACGCCGGGGTGGGCGGTTGGTCGGCGATCGGCAAGGGCTTCAATCCGCCGTTGGATCTCTCGTGGCACAAGGGGATCGGCTTCTGGCTCCGCGGCGACGGGCACGGCGGGTCGTTCAAGCTCCAACTCACCGACGGCCGCGGGGCGACCGATTACTACGTCGCCAACGACTTCGTCGGCTGGCGCTATCAGCAGCTTCCCCGGCCGGAAAAAGATCCGATCGATTACGCCAAGGTCCGCACGCTGATGTTTTACTACAACGGCCTGCCGGGCAAGACAACGGTCTCGTGCGGCATTGACGACGTAAAAGCCCTTCGCGCGCTCGACGAGCAGGCCCTCACCGATCCCTACATGGAGATCGGCGGCCAACGATGGGAGTGGAAGGGATCGCTGGGCGCCGGGCAATACGTGTTCTTCTGGCCCGGCGAGCCGGTCACGCGCTACGGTCTGCCGCTCAAACAGCCCGAGCGGTTGTCGCAGCAGGCGGCCTCGGTGGTGCTTCCCCCGGGCGAGCATCCGGCGCGATTCGGCTGCCGCGGCACGCTGGCCCTGCCGGTCCGTGTGCGGATCACGCTCCAGCCGCCGGAGCGGCACGAAATCCCCTAACGCCGCGACGGCTGGTCGTGCCCGACGACATCAGGATCAGGCGAACAAGTGCCTTATGCACGGATTTTCCGCGCGTCCGTAAGCTTCGCGGTGGCGATCACGACGGCCGCCGCCACGTAGAGGAGCTGGAGCGCCACCGCGGCGTAGACGTAACCCTGTCCGCCGCCGCCGAACCCGTAGCTGTGCAGCCCGGCGCCGAGCACGAAATTGACGCCGTACCACGCCATGACCACCAGCGCGAAACAGCTCACCGACAGGGCGGCCAGCCCCAGCTCGTTGACCCAGCCGGCGTAGCGGGCATGGAGGACCGCCAGGTATCCCAGCAGGGCGATCAAGGCCCAGACCTCTTTGGGATCCCACCCCCAGAATCGCCCCCACGAGTAATCGGCCCACACGCCGCCGAGGATCGTGCCGATCGCCAGCAGGAAAATGCCCACCTGCAAAGCCTTGTACGTGAACCTGGTCAGGGAGGCAATGACCTCCTGGTTCTTTGAGCGGACCAGGTAATAGCCAAGCGTGATGTTGCCCACCCCTAGTGCCAGGGCAAACGCGGCGTAGCTCAGCGTGATGCTCATCACGTGGGTCACCAGCCAGAAATTGCTGCGGAGCACCGGCTGCAAGGGCTTCAAGCTTGGGTCGAGAATCGCCGGGCAATTGTCGGCGAGGATCAGGGCCACGGTCGTCACGCCCGCGGCCGCGGCCAGAATGTACCGGCTGCGGTAGATCAGCTCGAAGATCAGCCCGAACACCGTCGTGCCCAAGGCCAGGTAGACGACCGACTCGTACATGTTCGTCACCGGCGCTCGTCCGGAAATGGCGGTCCGCAGGCCGAATCCGACCAGCATCGCCAGGAAGCCGAGCACGAACAGGACCACGCCCGCCGCGTACAGCGGTTTCCAGTTGGTTCCCATGCTCAGCGCGACCAGGAAGAACGCGAGCATGGCGAATATCCAGGCGAAGCGGAAGGGCGCCCAATGGTTGTAGGCGACCTCCAAAGCGATGGTTTGCTGAGGCGGGTAAGCCCCCAGCTCCGGCCCCGTTTCCCGGAGCGTGGCGATGAAGTCCGCCGCGGCCGCATCGAACGCTTCCGCCGACTTGCTCAAATAGGCTGCCCGAACCTTTTGGAGCTGTTCCTTGGCCTTGCGCAGCGCGCCGGTGGGATCGTCGGCCTCTTTGAAGTCGGACTTCATGAGGTCGGCGACCGTCAGCCACTGCTCGTGCTCACCGTCTTTTAGCGGAATGACCCCCAGCCGTTTGCCCGCGCGATGGTCTCGGTAAGCCAAGTAGTTGACGGCCAGATCCAGGGCCTTGCGCTCCAAGGTCGCGAGCCCGCGGGCCTCACTGCGGTTGAGTTTGTTGGTCCAGAGGAGAAAGGACGTCTCGCGCCCGGATTGCGGATCGCGTATCTTGGCCCGGCTCAGCTCCGCCGGAGAGATGTATTTCTGGTCCGCGGCCATTCCCAGCGCATCGCGCAACTCGAGGTAGTCGACGCGGAGCAGGCCGGCGTTGTCCCACTTGTCCGACGCGCTGGCGTGCGAATTCTTCCCCATGGTGTGAGGGTCCGCGGCGGAGGCTTGATCCCAGCCCGGCCACTCGAAGAGCATGGTGAGATAAAGCGCCGTGGCGTCGAGTTTCTCGCCGGTCTCGGGATCGACGAAGCTGGCTCGGTTGCACAGCGTGCGGAGCGTTTCCCAGGCCAGGGTGTCCAACGGCTTGTAGCGCCCGCCGTCCTGGACCGCCAAATGCCGCCATGGCGCCCAATCGAACGACGCCCCCGGCGGCGTTTCGGCAATCGCCGGCGCTGCGAGCAACAAACACGCGATGCTGGTAACTATTGTGTTCCGCATTGTAGGTTCCTCAATCAACGAATCACGAAAACCCGAGAAGAACGAATCACGAAAACCCGAAGAAACGAAATCCCGAAAGAGAGAGCAGAACGAATCACGAAAACCCGAAAGAACGAAATCCCGAAAGGGAGAGCAGAGGTTGACGGGCGACCATGTGCCACTGCCCGTGTTTTTCGGGCTTCCCCCCTTTCGCGCTTTCGTGATTCCCCTTCAATGTTTCTTTTGCTCAACCGATTTCGGCCAGATCCGCGCCAACTTGCTTCTGCGTCTTTTTCCCGTTCGATGCGGCCGAGGATGGTCCGCTATCTTGGCCCGCTGAAGCGCCGCTATCCTCGGTGCCCTGGCGTCGGGTGAGCCAGGTTGCGGCTTTCTCGGAGCCCGCCAGTCGGCTGTAGAACATGACGAAGATTCCCAGGCAGATCATCAGGCTGCCGAGGTATTTTGCCAATCGTCCCGGGTCGTAGGCGACGCTGAGGATCGAGGCCGACTTGCCGTTGTCCAGATCCTTATAACTGCTCTGATAGAAAGTGTATCTGCCGTGCGAGAGCGGTTCGTTCATCGAGATATTCCGCTCCTCGTTGATCCCGTGGTGCGGGTCGATGAGCCGCACCCGGCTGGCGAACGAGGCGGCGCCCATGCGCCCCGGGTTCATCCCGCGCGTGAAACGCACTAAGCGCAGCGAGAATCCCAGGGGCAGATGCTCGTTCCCGAAGCGGAGGTCGAGCGGGCCTTCCTTCGTTTGGATCCTTTGCATCCCGTATTCGGAATGATTGCGTTGCATCCAGACTTCTTCCGTTGTCCCGCCGGCCGACACGCGAATCAGGGCCGCCGGCTCGACGTCGCGTTCCTCGCCCGGTCCCAGTTCCAGCGGCAGGAAACTCACCTCGCGGCGGGCATGGGGTAGAAGTTCGGAGATCGAGACCGTGAACTGCGCTGCAAATTCGATGGGCTGGTCCTTTGTCACCGCTCCCCGCGACTGGTACTTGCCGTCCATGCCGACCCGGCAGTACACCTTGCGGTCCGGCGTCTGGAGGAACTCGACTCCCGACTCGGAAGTCACCGCCGGATGGTGGTACCAAAACTTGACCGGACAACTGGCGCCATGGATGCCGTCGTGGTTCAGGAAGGGAAAACGCGCGAAAGCAATCTGCCGGAGCGGATGCTCTTTGCCGACATGCACCCGGAGCTCCAAAAGCGGATTGTTGGGCTTCTCGCTGCGCGAAGTGTACCGGCCGCCGGAAAGAGGTTTCGCGTCGGGAAGGTGCTCGGCGATTTCCACCTGCACTTTGCCGTCGCCAAGCGGGATCTTCTTGCCGATGCTCTTGCTCACCGGGATCCGCTGCATCCGCCCCTCGTAGTGCATGGAGAGAACGCCGTCCTTGTCGGTGTCAGCGGCGGGAGGCTTGAGGAAGTCCTCGAGCATCGAGTCCATGAGCACGCGTTGGAACTCGAACTTCACCGGGCCGACGAATACCTGCGAGCCGAGCTGATCGGCCACCAGCCACTCCTCCCGGACGGGCCGCCCGTCGGGGCCGGCGAGGACGAACTTCAGCGCCGGGCTGCCCCGACCCACGCGGTCTTCCACCCAGTCTTCCTCGACGCGGGCGTGGCGGTAGAATTTCAAGACCTCGATGGCGACGCCGCCGAGCTCGCCGACGTCCAACGTTTTTCCGTCCGGCCAGTCCACCGGCCCGGGATGAAAAATGAACGCTACGGAGCGCGGCCTGGAGCCGCTCCCCTGCGCCTGCCACGAGGCCGTGAACTGGCAGCGGTCGGTGATCCGGACGCTATTGGCCGTCTGGCCTTCCTCAAAACCGAGCTGACCGTCAATTCCGGCGACAAAGGTCTGAATCGAGCCGGCCAGGAGGACCAGCAGACCGCCATGGGTGATGAGAAAGCCGATTCGCTTCCGGCCCCATGGGAACCGGCTGGCGGCAGACGCAAAGATGTTCACGGCCAAGAGCCCCAGAAGGGCCGCGAACCAGCGGCTGTGGTAAACGTGCCATTGGGTGTATTCACGCCCCTTGCCGGCTTCGACAAACGTCGCCCAAGCGAGCACGCCGGCCAACACGGCGATCAACACGACCGCAAGCTTCAGCGAGCCCAGCAATCGAAACAGGTCCCTCAGCTTGGTTCCCAACGCCGAGCCAGCCGTTCGTCCAGCGGAAGAATCTGCCATCCGGGTATCCTTGAGAGGGAGGGTTGGTGATTTCAATTGCGGGGGGCTCATGCCCGGGGGAGCGGCTGGTTCACCGACTCAGGCCGACACACCCCACTGAAGTGCAATCGCCCCATTGCCTTAGGATAAGCCTGATCCCTCCAATCTAGTCCAACGCTGGCAATCCCACAACGGCAAATTGGGCGGTCCGTGCCTCGCGGACCATCCGAAAAATGAAGGCGTAGGGTGGGACAAGCGGAGCGCCGGCCCACCATGAGGACTTGTCGCACGCCCAAGCCATGGTGGGCCGGCGCTCCGCTTGCCCCACCCTGCGGCTACTTATCACCACCCCAACGAATGGTTGCGCGTCGGTCTTTGAGTCTCAGCCGGCAAATCTGTTAAAAATCCTTGAATAGCAAGCGCGGAAAAACGCGAATTAAACGAAAGATGCGCTGCCAGAGCTAGAAGCGGCAGTTTGCACACAAAGGGTACAAACGTCATTCGAGAACACAGGATTGCTCCGGCTAAGTGCAACCGCACAGACGCGTAGGTCAGGCTTTCCAGCCTGACGGCCCAAATCGTCAGGCTAGAAAGCCTGACCTACAGCATGTGCATGACGGAATCAAGGAAGAACAAGCCCCATCAACCGACTCGCTGGCGAACAAGCGGTCGGATGGCTCGCAACATGAAGGAGGCGAGATCGTGCGCATCGTCACGCGCTTCAAGCACCCTGCAAGGGCCTCGGTCCTTGGACTGCTTTTGACAGGATTCTTGTCGTTGGGGATTACTTCCTGTAATTCCCCGCACCAGGTGGCGCGCCGGACAGATCCCAACCTCGATCCGGGCTCGCCGAAGGGAAATAACTTTTTTCACCAGGTTTCCTACCAGGCGGTAGGGGCCAATCTTCCGGTGGTCGAGGGCGCGGAATACATCAACGACGACGAACTCTGCGCCACCTGCCACGGGGCCTACGCGAAGACGTTCGCCCAGAACGTCCACCGCGGCGACAGTTGCGAGGGCTGCCACGGGCCGGCGAGCCGCCACGTGGAGGAGCGGGGCAAAGTGCCGGGACTCATTTTCAGTTTCAAGTCCGGCGACCCCACGGTCCGCGCCGAAGCCTGCCTGAAATGCCACGAGGAGAACCAGTGCTCCGAAGGGGCGCAGTGGCGGACCTCCAAACATGCCTACTGCGGCGTTACCTGCGTCGACTGTCACCGGGGCCACTACAACGTGCCTCCGGGCACGCCGGCCACCACCGAGCCTGGGGAAGCGAACTCGCGAGCCGGTCGCAAGAACGTCCACTTGACGGGTTACGCGGAGGGCTACGCGAAACCCAAGAAGAGCCTGCCTTCGCTGGCCGGCACGTCCAACGACTTGGGCGCCGTGGCCCCCGGAATCTGCTACCGCTGCCACGGCGACATGCAAGTCTACCAGGAGATCGCCGGGCCGCACCAGATCGGCGGGCCGAACGGCTTCAACTGCACGACCTGCCACGATGCCCACGGGCAAATCATCCAAGAGACCCGCAAGGACCTGTGCTTGCAGTGTCACGACGGGGCCCCGACCATGGCGTGGCATTCGTCGATCCACGACCAGTACGGCGTGGCCTGCACCGACTGCCACAATCCGCACCCGCGGACCGAGGTCCAGAAGTTCGTGAACATCAGTCACACCCACGTGACCCGGCCGCATCGCACGCAAATGTCCGTCCAGGACCCCGAGGTGTGTTTCAAGTGCCACCAGAAGATCTTCGGCCTGACTAACCTGCCGTCGCACCATCCGATCAGGGAAGGGAAGATGGTCTGCTCGGATTGCCACGACGGGCACGGGCAGATGGAGAAGAACCTCAAGGCCGAATCGCTCAACTTGCTGTGCTACAAGTGCCACGCGGAGAAGCAGGGACCGCACGTCTACGAGCATCCTCCCGTGACGGAGAACTGCGCGATCTGCCACGAGCCGCACGGCACGGTGGCCAACAACTTGCTGCGGCAGCCGACCACCTTCCTCTGCCTGCGGTGCCACGACGGCCACCGCGGCAGCCACGGCGCCGGCAACCGCAACAACATCGACACGCGACCGTTCCTCCAGGCGGCATTCTACACCGATTGCACGCAGTGCCACCGGTCTGTCCACGGCACCAACGAGCGTGGATCGGCTCTGACCGCCGATTTTAACAGGTTCTAGTCCTTGCGTGGGCACGTTTCCAACGTGCCCGCGACGAAAAAGGCACGTTGGAAACGTGCCCCACAACGAAGTAAGAAACCAACGCGAGCCGAAGCTCGCCAGTCATAGATCAGATGAGGGGGGAGTTATCATGATGCGGAGGTCGTACGTACTCGCGGCGGTGGCCATCGCGCTGCTGCCCTGGAGCCTGCGGGCAGCGGAGAACAAGAAGGCCGACGCCAAGTCGCCATCGAGCGGCGCCGCGGCCAAGGCCGACCCTGCTTACGCGGCGCCCGTTGCCGGCCAGGCGGCCGACGACGAAGTCTGGTACTCGCCGGGCATTAGCGAAATCGCCGGCCGTTTCGGCTGGTGGGCCATGGACTCGCAGGGGAGTCCGGTCAAGATCGGCGAGTTCCAGGATCTCGGCTCCTCGCCCTTCTGGGACGTGGACGGCTTGTGGAGCAACGGGGACCGGACGGTCGACTTCACCGTCACCGGCCTCGACAACGAGGGCACGCAAGGCCGGCTCTATTACTTCGGCCCGCGCGTGACGGTCAAGGCCGACTACGACCGCTATCTCCGCCGCTTGGATCCGAGGGGATTGGTGGTCGAGGATCCGCACACGCCGGGAGCCTTCATCTTCCAGAATTTTGATCCGCACATTCCCGCGTCTCCTCCGGCGCCCGCCGCGCAGCAGGTGCTCAACAGCGACGTGCTCAACCCGGGCCAGGACTACGCCATCCGCGTGCAGGAATTCAAGGCCAATTTCCACGGCCCGCTCGCAGAGAACTTGAAGTGGCGGCTGAACGTGTGGGGGATCGACAAGGAGGGCGTGCGCCAAGGCACTAGAACGGGGCACTGCTTCAACGAGAACACCGTCTCGCCGGGGCAGCCTACGGGTAACCGTTGCCACGTTCTCGCCCAGCCGCAACGGATCGATTGGGCCACCACGGAAGTCGTGCCGGGGCTGGAGGCCAAGATCGGCCCGGTCGTCGCCGAATACTCGCGGACCATGCGCACCTTCGACGCGAACGATCAGACCGTC
>CAYTJV010000126.1:0-15433 GCA_964438165.1 uncultured Planctomycetaceae bacterium
GACCTGCGGTGAAAGCGGTGGATGAGTTCATCATCCGCATGACGCGCTACGACGCCCCCGCCGGCACGACGCGCACGGTGGAAGGCCAGCCGTTCGTGATGCGAGGGTTCTCGATCCTGGACCAAAAGCTGAAGCAACGGTTTGCCGAGGCCGGAGGCAAGATGGAAATCGACCGGGACGCCCCTCCGGGCGGCGGTGGCGGCAGCTTGAAAATGATCGTGCCGGCCGGCGCAACGCCGCTCCGCATCGGCTACTGGCTGATCGCCAACCAGCAGCCCGATTGGCCGCGATTGAAGGAAGGGAATGCCTACACTCTGAGGTTCTGGGCCAAGCAGCAGGGGATGGCGACGGGCGCCCTCACCGTGCGCGTGGCGTCGCTGAAGGAGATCACCGGTCGAGTCGGCGAGGCGTGGAAGCAGTTTTCGATCGACTTCATTGGCGCGCCGCCCAAGGGAGCGGCCGAACCGCTGGAGTTCGGCGTCCGCGAGCCGGGGATTCTTTGGCTCGATAATGTGGTGATCTTCGAGAAAGACGCGCCTCCCTGGGCGTTCTACCCCGAGGTTGTCGAAGCTCTCAAGGTCTATCGGCCAGGCCATCTCCGGCTCTGGCCGCTCCAGTGCAACCGAGGCTTTGGCCGCGCGTTCGACTCGGCGCTCGGGCCGGTGCTGGAGAGCAACACGGAGTTTGGCGAGACCAGCGGCGGCTCGCCGACCAACGCGACGGGCCTGCACCAGCAGCTCGAGCTCTGCGCGGCCCTCGGGGCCCGGCCGTGGGTCATCACCTCCACGCTGTTCACGCTCGACGAGCAGCGGAACCTGATCGAATACCTCGCGGGTCCGGCCGATTCGCCCTATGGCAAGCGACGCGCGGCCTGGGGGCGCCAGGCGCCGTGGACCGAGGCGTTCGATACGATCTACATCGAGCCGGGCAACGAGACTTGGAACGGTATGTTCGGCTTACAAGGCTTTTCCGGACGCCCCAAGGACTACGGCAGCTATGCGGAGCTGATCTTCCAGACCATGAAGGCCAGCCCGCACTTCCAGGCCGGCAAGTTCAAATTCATCCTCAACGGTTGGATCGCGGGCACGAGCCGCCAATGGGGTTACGGTCCGCTGGCCCTCTCCACCTGTCCCAGCGCCGACGCCTCCGACATCGCTTACTATACGGGCGGCTGGGACGCCGTCGGCCTGATCAAGGCCGACGACGAACAGAGCGGCTGGTTCAACATCCTCACGTATTCCTACCGGATGCTGCGCCCCCGCTCGCTGGAGTATGCGCAGGTGATGAAAGCGATGTCCGCCGAGCGCGGCCGGCCCGTGCAGCCGATGGTCTATGAGGCCGGCCCCGGCTACACGCTGCCAGGCCCCGGCAAATTCAACCGCAAGGAACAGGAAGAAGGCAAGTCGATGGCCCAAGCCGTCAACGCCCTGGATATCTTCATGACCAATCTTGCCGCCGGCTACACGGAGCAGTCGTTCTTCATCTTCCGCAACGGGCACTACTGGTCGTCGCACAATCGCAAGTGGCGGGAGCACATCGCGTGGAAGGCGCTGAAGCTGCGCAACCAGTTGTGCGAGGGCGATCTGCTCGCCGTCACGGCGAAAGAAATGGTGCTCACCGACCTGCCCGAGGCCCAAGCCGAGATTCTCAATCAGAGCAATAGCGCCGACCGTCGAACGAGGAAGTTCCCGGCTGTGAAAGACGTACCGCTGGTGGCCTGCCACCCCTTCAAGCAGGGCAACCGTTACGCGATCATGCTCTACTCGCGGCGTCTCGACGCGCCCACGCCCGTGACGCTGGAACTGCCCTACCAGCCAGGGCCGGAAGTGGAAATCCACACGCTCGCGGCCGACCAGCCGAGTGCGCACAACATTGACGATGAGGTCGTGAAAGTCAAGATTGCGAAGCGTAGCGACTTCGCCAAGACTTACCGGCTCACGCTCGCGCCCCACTCGGTGATGGTGCTGGTCAACACGGCGAGATAGGGCGGATCGGGACATGATCGTCGAAATCGGTCGCATTCACCATCAATTGATGCGCTGCTTGCAGAACATTCACCGGGCGTAGCAAGTGGACGCTCACCTGCGGCTATCCTCTTCCGCATGGAGATGCTAGCTGGGCTACTACTTCCGAGCCATTTAGCCGAGGGCGCGGGACACGAATTGTAGCTCAAGTGGCGGTTGAGTAGGTCGAGTAGGCCAAGCCTGTCCGTTGCCGCGGGATTACTCACCCCCCGAATGGATTTGCGGATCAGGCCTGCCAGCTATTGGAAAATCTCTCGTTCCCACGCTCTGCGTGGGAACGGGCCTCTTGGCCGCTCTGCGGCCTTCGCTCCAGAAGCCGCAGAGCGGCGACACTTGCGTTCCCACGCAGAGCGTGGGAACGAGAGTAATTCTTCCGCAGGGTACTCTACGCAACTCGTGGCTACATCGAGCTTTCGCGGCTGCGGAAGACCGGCCGGCGTGCCGGCGCTGGCGTGCGTGCGGAGCACGCACCCTACGGAAAGATAGGTTCCCTGCATGACATTGTCGTTGCAGATTGCCTTGTCATCGTAGACTGTGCAATAGAACAAGTTGCTTCAACCGGTAAAGTTTTCTCAAGCCGCATTTTCGGGCGAGACGAAAAATGAATGAGGCACTATAGTGGCTCGACATTCGTTCTCCGCACATTCAACTCCATTGCCATGTCCGATAGCTCCAACGCCGCAACCCTGAATGCCGGACCTGCAGACCGCCGAGGCGGGCTGACCGGCTGGATTTTCGATTGGATCGCCGATCTAGGCGAGGTGGCGACGAACTGGGTGGCCGGCTTGGGCAGCATCTCCGTCTTCGCATTCCAGACGGTCCAGTGGCTCCTCACGCGTATGCCGCGCAAGGAGACCCTTTTGCCCAGTTTCTACCAGATCGGAGTGCTGAGCCTCCCCGTGGTGGCATTAACCGGCACGTTCATTGGGATAATCTTGGCCGTGCAGAGCTACGCCCAATTCCGGATGATGAATCTCGAAACCCGCCTCGGGGCGGTGATCAACATGTCGCTCGTCCGCGAGTTGGGCCCGGTGTTGGCGGCCACGATGCTCGCGGGCCGCGTGGGCAGCTCGATGTCGGCGGAATTGGGCACCATGCGTGTTACCGAGCAGATCGATGCCCTGGCGAGCATGGGGGCCAATCCAATCCACTATCTGGTCGTGCCGCGATTCCTGGCTTGCCTGATCTTGATTCCGACCCTGACGATCATGGCCGACTTCATGGGGGTGGTGGGAGCGGCCTACTACAGCGTGTACGTGCTCCACATCGACTGGTTCCACTACATCCACAATTCCGCCCAGTTCGTGGGCAACTTTGATCTGTTCTCCGGAATTTTCAAGAGCCTGTTCTTCGGGGCTGCCATTGCCCTGATCGGCTGCCACCGCGGGTTCCATTGCGATCCCGGGGCGGAAGGCGTGGGCCGGGCGGCCACTGCGGCGTTCGTGCAGTCGTTCTGCGTGATCCTCTTCCTCGACATGATCTTGAACATCGCTCTGGACTCGGTCTACGTCATGCTTTGGCCCAAAGGCCCTTCGCTGCTGTAAATCATGGTCGATCGCTCCCCAAGCACGGACGCTCCCGAACCGCTGCTCCGCATCGAGCGGCTGGGCGTGGGTTTCGGACGCCAACAGGTGCTCCGCGACATCGACCTGACGATCGCGCGGGGAGAAACCGTGGCCGTCATCGGCGAGAGCGGCTGCGGAAAGACCGTGCTGTTGAAGGCGATCATCGGGCTGCTGCGCCCAAGCCAAGGCACGGTCTACTTCGACGGCCACGACATCCATCGTATGAACCAGAGGAATCTCACCCGAGCCAGGATCCGCTTCGGGTTCCTGTTCCAGCAGGCAGCCCTGTTCGACAGCATGACGGTCGCCCAAAACGTCGCCTTCCCGCTGCGGCAGCATTCGTTGCGGCCGGAGCACGAGATCCGGGAAATCGTCTTGGCACGACTGGCGGAGGTGGGACTTCCGGAGAGCGTGTTGAGCAAGAAGCCGGCGGAACTGTCGGGCGGAATGCGGAAGCGCGTGGGCCTGGCCCGGGCCCTGACCCTGGAGCCGGAGCTCATGCTGTACGACGAGCCTACCACCGGACTGGACCCGATCATGAGCGACGTCATCAACGAGCTGATCCTCAACACGCGGCGGCGACACCCGGTCACGAGCATCGTGGTAACGCACGACATGCGCACCTCGCAGAAAGTGGCGGATCGGGTCGTGATGTTCTATCCGCTTGCCCGGCTCCGGCCGCACGAGCCGCAAGTGCTCTACGACGGCCCGCCCGATCGCCTCGAATCGGCCGAAGATCGCCGCGTGCGGCAATTCGTGCTGGGGGAGGCGGGGGAGCGGCTCATGGAAATGCGAGGGCTGAACGGGGGGATGAGGGATGAGGGATGAAGTGAGCCGCGCGGTGGGCGGCTTAGGATCGCGGAAGGAAGTACTCAAACGGTGAACGTCACCGCCGGGTTTAGCCCGGCGGGGCGATGATTGGCAGCTAACAACCATGTACGTCGAACGGTGAACGTCACCGCCGGGTTCATCCCGGCGGGGCGATGATTGGCAGCTAACAACCATGTACCTCGAACGGTGAACGCCACCGCCGGGTTCATCCCGGCGGGGCGATGATTGGCAGCTACAAACGCAATCTCCGTAAGACCTTGTGATTTGTCGCTGGCGCCGGGCGGCGCCAGCGAAAAAGCGACGTGCTGGCGCAGTAGCTGCCAATCATCGTCCCACCGACGCAGGGTCGGTGGTGACGCTTGCAGTCTGAGGAATTACAGTCGCAACAGCTCTTGGGTGGAATCCGATGGACGAGCGCGTCGTGAAGTTCCGGGTCGGCCTGACGGTCTTGGCCGCGATCCCGATTACGATCATCCTCGTGTTCCTTTTTGGGGAGAGCCCCCAGGCGTTCCGCGGCCGGATCGCGATCCAGATGGTGTTCACTGAGGCGCCCATGGTGCTGGAGAACACCCCGGTCAAGAAAAGCGGCGTGGTGATCGGCCGAGTCACCAAGGTCTTGCTGAAGGAGGACGGCCGGGTGAGCATCACCGCGATGATCGACGACGACAAGCCCGTGTTCACCACCGACGTGGCCCGAATTAGCGCCTCGCTCATCGGCGGCGATGCCGCGGTGAACCTCGAGCCGGGACGCAAACCCGTGCCCCGCGAGCGCGTCACCGACGGTGCCGAAATTGAAGGTTTGGGCTACACCGACCCGATCCAGGTCATCGGCAATCTTCAGGATCGCCTTTCCGGGGCCATCGGGTCGGTGACGATCACCAGCACGGAGCTGGGCCGGGTCATCCACCAGGTGGGCGAGATCCTCCAGACCAACCAGGAGAGGATCAACCGCATCGTCGCCCAAACCGACGAGGCGTCGCGCGACGCCAAGGAGACGGTCCGCTCACTGAATGAGGTCTTCGGCAACCCCGAAACCAAGGCCAAGCTCAAGGATGCCGCGGACCAGCTCCCGGAGCTCATCCGCACCACGCGCCAGACCGTCGGCGACGCCGGCAAGGTCATGGCCGGCTTCAATCAGAACCTGATGAACCTCGATGCCTTCACCGCTGCCCTCCAGAAGCAAGGCCCGCCGCTCATGAGCCGGCTAGGGGACTCGGCCGAGACCCTCGATCAACTGTCCAAAGAGATGCTCAAGCTCACCCGGAACATCAACGAGGGCAAGGGCACTCTCGGCGTACTTGCCACGGATCGGGAACTCTACGACAACCTCAACCGCACCGTGGCCAACGTGGAAGCGATGAGCCGAGAGCTCAAGCCGATTCTTCGCGACGTGCGGGTCTTCACCGACGGGATCGCCCGGCATCCCGAAAAGCTGGGCGTGCGCGGGGCACTGCAACCCAGCCCCGGTACGAAGTGGTAAGCCACCGATCCTAAGCCGTTTGCGCGGCGGATGCCCGTTCGATGCTCGCAATGTGGAGCAACGAGCAAAGAATGACTCGGTCGGAATCGGGCACGCCAATCACCAGGGTCGATTTCAGAAGGATGGCGAATTCAGGGTGAGGAATCCGGTGAACATCCCCGTTGGAAAGGCGGACTTCCAGAGGCTCGAAAGGCTGACGTTTGAGCAACTCGCGGATCGTTTCCGCATTCATCGTGACGGCCTTTCAGAAAGACAACGGACTTGCGACCATCGAATTGTACCACAACCGGTGGCGGAACGGTGTCAGGGACCTTTTTCGGACATATTTTCCGTAGGACGGCCTTTCCAGGCCGTCGAGAAACCGCCAGAAAAGACGGCCTGGAAAGGCCGTCCTACACTTGGAAGCGGAAGAACCCTGACGCCTTCACGCGCCGCCGCTGCTCGGAGGCCAGGCCGAGGGAGGCGGACTGAACGACGGGGCTGGACCCGTGGCGCCCGGCGCGACCGGCTGCGATGCGCCGGCCGGAGGGGCGATCGTGTTGGGAATGGCCGACGGAGCGATCCCCGCGGGCGATGCTCCACGCGGGGGCGGGCCGGCACGCAGCGGGGGCGATGTCTGCACGACGCCCGAGCTGTGCGTCTCGCGCCGCAGTCCCTCGGCCCGGTCCAGCAGTTGCTCCGACGGCACGATCAGTTGCGGCGCCAAGGGATAGTCGAGCGTCCGCGTGTCGTGGATCTTTCCCGGAATCAGGTTCTCCGTAATGAAATCCAGCGGGATGATCTGGTACCACGGCGCCGGCACCGGCTGCATCACGGTGAGCGTCTCGTAGCCGTTCTTGACCAGACGGATCTTCCGCTTCCCGTAATACGTGAAGTTGGTTGCCACCGGCGTGGTGCCGATCTCATAATCGTCGATGTAGACGACCGCCCCGGGCGGATTGCTGCGCACGATCATCCGTCGCTGCACGCAGCCTGCGGGGCAAGCGCAAGCGATGGCTACGACCAAAGCCATCATGCGTCGGGCCATGATGCTCGTTCGGCGGAAGAGAAGCATGGGACGAGACTCATCCAAGGAAAGGGTGGCAGAGTATAGTGGCCGGGAGGAAGCGCTTCCAGGTCGAATTCGCGACACCCGTTATTACCCCCCAACAGAGCGACCCATCGAGCATTACGTCGGGGTCTGGTGTCTGGGCAAGCGCGAAGATAGAATATTGCGTGGCCTGTCCAATCCCAAGAGCGGACCGTAGGCCGTGATACCCCCTTCATTGGCGGTCGATCCAGTAAGACGCATGGACCCTCACGCCGCGATCTGGGAACACTGTCTGGAGCCCGCTCGGCTGAGCGACATCGGCTTGCGGCGGTCCAACAACCAGGATTCGCTGGCCATCATGCTCGCCAGCAGTCAGGAGAAATGGCTCCAGCGCGGCCATCTGTTCATCGTCGCCGACGGCATGGGCGCGCATGCCGCGGGAGAGCTGGCCAGCAAGCTGGCGACCGACATCGTCCCGCTGACCTACGTTAAGCTCCTCGACTGTCCTCCGCACGAGGCGCTCATGGCCGCCGTGCGCGACGCCAACGGGCAGATCAATAGCCGAGGGACGGCGAACGACGATTTCCGCGGCATGGGAACCACGGTCAGCGCGCTGGTGCTCTCGCCCTTGGGGGCGGTGGTGGCACATGTGGGCGATAGCCGGGTGTATCGGCTCCGCGGCACGCGTTTGGAGCAACTCACGTTCGATCACAGCCTGGTCTGGGAGCTCCGCGCTGCCAGGCGGGGCGTTTCGGACAGCACGGATTTCTTCATCCCCAAGAACATCATCACGCGATCGCTCGGCCCCAACCCGCAAGTGCAAATCGATTTGGAAGGCCCTCTGCCGATCCAAACCGGCGATACCTACCTGTTGTGCAGCGACGGGCTTTCGGGCCAGGTGACGGATGACGAGATCGGAAAGGTCCTCTTGGCCGTGTCGCCCAACGAGGCCGTGCAAGCCCTGGTCGATTTGGCCAATCTGCGGGGCGGGCCGGACAACATTACGGTCATCGTGGTCCGCGTGTTGGGGCCCCAAGTGGCCAAGGAAAAGGGCAGCAGCGCTCCTCCAACGCAACACCCGTCGCCGCGGCGCGTCGTTCATCCCGCGGTTTGGAGCACCTTTGGCGTGCTCGCCTTGAGCGCCGCGGTGCTGGTGGCCGTGGGCCAGCGGATCGCCGCCGTGGCGGCCTTGGCTGGAGCGGTCGTGGCCGGCCTGATCGCCATGCTGCAGAAGTTCGGCGGCGGCGAGTCGCGCGGCAACGTTCCACAGCCGCTGGGCCGTGGGCCGTACGTGGCTTGCGACTGCACCCCAGAGGCCACCTTCACCGCAAAGCTCGCCGAGCTCGATCAGCAACTTCGCGATGCCGCCGCCAGCGCCCATTGGACGGTCGACTGGGATACCTTCCGCAAACACGAAAACGCCGCCGCCGCCGCCGCCCGCGCCGGCAACCACCTCGAAGCCGTGCGTGAGTATTGCCGCGCGATCAGTTGCATGATGGAGCAGCTCAGGCACCAGAGCGACAAGAGGCGCGACGCCAGCCGGAACTCCTGGAACATCCATTAACCGGCATAGGTTCTCGCCCGCCAATATGGTATAGTTTCCGGGAGACAGCCAACTACGATGAGCCCGGATTATTCGGGGACCGGGTGCAATGCGGCGCAGTGTGCGCGTAGCCGAATTCGCCAGAATTCGGGGTAAGTGCTTGCCGTCTCCCGAATTCTGGCGAATTCGGCTACGGCCCCATGAATAATCCGGGTTAGCGGTCCCCGACAAGCATCGCCCCTAATCTGGGGAGGGAAAAGGGCGTATTCCCCGGCCTGGGCAATGATTTCCGTGGAGGGCCGTCATGAGCGTTGGTCCAACGGCAGGACTGGCCGGCAGCGTGGCCGCCACCGCGCTGGCGCAAACGAAGGGGTCCGAAGTCGATCGCGCCCAGCAGGCCACGGGCAATCAAGAGCGGCGCGTGCGCAACGAGCAACGGGCCGAAAGCGCCGGGGGGATCGGCGAAGCCGACGGTGACGACCACCAGACCGATCAGCGCGATGCCGACGGCCGGCGGCCGTGGGAGGCTCCAACAGCTCCCACCTCCGCGCCGTCCGATCCGTCTGCCGCCTCGCGTCTGAGCAAAGACGCCTCTCGCCAAAGCGGCAACCTGATCGATCTCACCGGCTGAAGGGGGAGCATGCGTTTTACGAAGATGCACGGGGCGGGCAACGACTACGTGTACGTCGATTGCTTCAGCCAGCCACAGCCCGAGGATCCCGCCGCGCTAGCGCAGCGGATCTCAGACCGCCATTTTGGCGTGGGCGGGGACGGCCTGGTCCTCATTCTGCCGTCGACAGCGGCCGACGCACGCATGCGGATGTTCAACGCCGACGGCTCGGAGGCCGAGATGTGCGGCAACGCGGTCCGCTGCGTGGCAAAGTACGTGTACGACCGCGGCTTGGCGCAGAAGCCGACGTTGAGAATCGAAACCGGCCGGGGCGTCCTTTCATTGGATCTCGATGTGGCCGGCGGGCGCGTCGAGCGGGTCCGCGTGGACATGGGCGAGCCGATCCTCGCGGCCGACGAGATTCCGACCACCCTGCCCGGCAACTCAGGCGTTCCCGGCTGCCCGGTCGTCGACGCCGATCTGCCCATCGGCGGCAGAAGACTCCGGGTGTCGTGCGTCTCCATGGGCAATCCGCACTGCGTGAGCTACGTGCCCAAGCTCAGCGACTATTGGGTGCTGCGCATCGGCCCGAAGGTCGAGACCGACCCTAATTTCCCGCGCCGCGTCAACGCCGAGTTCGTCGAGGTCCTGTCGCGCGGCGAGGTGCGGATGAGGGTCTGGGAGCGGGGGTCGGGCGAGACCCTGGCGTGCGGCACCGGGGCCAGCGCCGTTTGCGTGGCGGGCGTGCTCAGCGGCCGCACCGAGCGCAAGGTCCTGGTTCATCTGCGCGGCGGCGATCTGGAGCTCGAGTGGGCCGAAGACAACCACGTTTACCTGACCGGTCCGGCCGTGGAAGTGTTTTGCGGAGAATATCCCGCGTGAGGATCAACAGTCGCTTCCTGATCGGACTTGGGGGGCTGCTGGGGACCCAGGCGATCCGCTCCTGGATGAGCACGCTCCATTACCGAGTGCTGTACTGCGATCCGGCGCTCGATCCCGGATCGCCGCACTGCCGCGGGCAGAAAATCTACCTGTTCTGGCACGAGTACATCCTGTTTCCCCTGTTCATGCGCGGACACTGCAACCTGGCCATGCTCTTGAGCCGGCACCAGGATGCGGAGATTCTTTCCCATATTGCGCGGCACATGGGGTTTGCGCTGGTGCGCGGCTCGACCAATCGCGGCGGCGTGGCGGCCCTGCGCGAGCTGGTGCGCACCAGCCGGGGCATGCACCTGACGCTCACTCCCGACGGTCCGCGCGGCCCGCGCAGGCACATGGCCCCCGGCCCGATTTACCTTGCCTCGCGGCTCGGCGTCCCCGTGGTGCTGCTGGGGTTCGGCTACGATCGCCCGTGGCGGGTCCAGCGGGCCTGGGATCGGTTTGCCATCCCGCGGCCGTACTCGCGAGCCCGCGTGGTAGTCGCCCCTGAGATGTTCGTGCCCCCGGATCTGTCGCGCGCCGGGATCGAGCATTTCCGCCGGCAGGCCGAGGTCGTGCTGAACCAGGTCACCGCCGAGGCGGAATCTTGGGCCGAATCGGGCGCCGCGAAGAACGGCGAAATGGGGGCTATTCCCGGTCCCTTTCAGCCCGTGCTGGCCCGCATCGACCCGGCGCACTGGGTGCGCCACGACGGGGCTTCCAGCGTTCCCGAGCCGCGAAGGAAGCCCCTGGAAGGGGCTGGGTTCGATCCTCTTGTCCTCCCTGCCACGCCTGGGCTAGGGAAAAACGCTCTGCCGCTTGACGTTGGACTACGATGGACCACGATCACTTGCCCCAGACAACCTTCGACCAGGAAGTCCTTTCCGTCGCCGAGCTGACGGCGCAGATCAAGGACATGGTCGAGGCCACCTTTCCCGTGGTGTGGGTGGCCGGCGAGATCGGCGATTTTTCCCGCCCCCAGTCGGGCCACTGCTACCTGACGCTCAAGGACCCGGACGCCCAACTCCCGGCGGTCATCTGGCGGAGCACCGCCAGCCGGGTGCGGTTCGACCTGCACGACGGCCTGGAAGTGGTTTGCCGCGGGCATCTTGAAGTCTATGCGCCCCGCGGTCGCTATCAGTTGATCATTGAAGCGATCGAGCCGCGGGGCATCGGGGCCTTGGAGCTGGCCCTCCGGCAGCTCCACGAGAAGCTGGCCAAGGAGGGATTGTTCGATCCCGCGCGCAAACGCTCCCTGCCGCGCTTCCCCCGGCGGATTGCCGTGGTGACCAGCCCAACCGGGGCTGCCTTGCACGACTTCCTCGAAACGCTCCGCCGGCGATGGCGCCTGTCCGACGTGCTCGTGGCGCCTGTTCGCGTGCAGGGCGAGGGCGCAGCCGAAGAAATCGCTGCCGCCATCGGATTGGTCAACCGTCTTCGTGTCCCCATCGATTGCCTTGTCGTTACCCGCGGCGGCGGCAGCCTGGAGGACCTGTGGGCGTTCAATGAAGAAATCGTGGTGCGCGCGATCGCCGGCTCGCGGATCCCGGTGGTGTCGGGCGTGGGCCACGAAATCGACGTGACCCTGGCCGACCTGGCCGCGGACGTGCGGGCCCTGACGCCCAGCGACGCCGCCCAGCGCGTCGTGCCGTCGGCGGACGAGGTGGCGCGAGCCCTCCAGCAGCTCCGGCTGCGCTTGAGTGCCGGGCTTCGCTCGCGGGCCCACACGGCAAGAAGCCGGCTGGCGGCCCTGGCCAGCCAGCGGGTCTTCCGGCGCCCGCTGGCGCTGGTCCACGATCGGTCCCGGCGGCTCGACGAGTTCCAGTCACGGTGGCTCCGCGCAGTGCGGCAGCACCTTCAAGGGGCCAAGAGCCGGGTGGAATCGCTCGCCGCGCGGCTGGATTCGCTCAGCCCCCTGGCGGTGCTCGGACGCGGCTACAGCCTCACCCGCCGGTTGGCCGACGGCCGCATCCTTCGTGATGCCCGGGAACTTGCGGTCGGCGATCTACTCGCCACCCGATTCGCCCACGGCCAGGCCGTAAGCCGCGTGGAACACGCGGAAGATGCTTGACTTCGGACCAGCCGAAGGATAACTTCCAGACTTCTGAAGTCTCCGAGACTTCGGAAGTCTGCCCGCCGCAAGACCTTGTGCCTACTGAGCCTCAGAAAAGTAATGCAACTTATCTCTCTCAGAGCCGGGGCGTGTCGCCCCGGTTTTTCCGGGCCGACACGGCCCGGCTCGGGTTTGTCGTTGTTGCATTATTTTTCTGAGGCTCAGTAGTTCCGCGTACTGAGTCCTTGGGGCCCTAGATTCTCCGCGAAGAGGAGCAACACCATGCAACGACGGTTCCGGTTTGTGCTCGTGGGTCGCCTGGCGATCGTGGCGGTCCTTTCGTGCCTCGCTATGTCGCTGGCAGCCGCTGCCGTCTTGGCCGCCGAGGAGCGACAGGAGGGATGGCGCCCGCTGTTCAACGGAGAGGACTTCTCCGGTTGGAGCAATGCCCAGGGCAAAGCGCCCGCACCGGGCTGGGTGGTGGCCGAGGGCGCCATGTTCCGCAAGGACTCCGCCGGCGACATCTGGACCAAAGACCGCTTCGGCAACTTCGTCCTCGATCTGGAGTTCAAGACCGAAGGCAACAGCGGCATCTTCATTCGCACCGACAACCCCCGCGATTGCGTGCAGACCGGCATCGAAATCCAGGTCTACAAGCCGGCTGGCAAGCCCAGCAAGCACAGTTGCGGTGCGGTTTACGATGCCCTCGCCCCGGCGAAAGACGTGGTCAAGGCCAATGCCTGGAACCACGTCGTCATCACCGCCAACGACAACCGGATTCAGGTCGTGATGAACGGCGAGAAGATCATTGATATGGATCTCGACCGCTGGACCACCCCGGGCCGAAATCCCGACGACACCAAGAACAAGTACCAGAAGGCCCTCAAGGATTTCAAGCGCGAAGGGCACATCGGACTTCAGGACCACGGCGCCAAAGTGAGCTACCGCAATCTGAAGATCCGCCCTCAGTAGAGCAGATATTGTGCGCGGCGCTGGCGGAATTGATCGAGGTCGGCCTGCCAGGTCGATTCGATCCCGGCCACTTCCTTGCCGGCCAGCAGTGCTTTAAGGGCCTCGGCGTGGCCGAGAAGCCGGTCGTAGGCCCGCGCGTCCCACGTATCGCGGTTGGTCCGCCGCAACTCGCAGGCGATGGCCAGGCCCAGACGCACTGGCTCGATGGCGTTGCGCTGGCGGATTGCGAAACGGACCCCGCCACACTTCTGCCCCGCGAACTTGCTCGATTGCGGCGTGAACTCCACCGGCTCGAAGCCGACGCCGCCCAAGCCGGCACGATTCATAGCCTCGGCCAGCCGCTTGCCGTCGAGCCACGGGGCGCCGATCCACTCGAACGGCGTCTCGGTCCCCCGGCCCACCGAGAGATTCGTCGTCTCCAGCAGCCCGATGCCGGGGTAAAGGATGGCCGCACTCAGACTCCGCATGTTGGGCGAGGGATTGATCCAGCGGAGGCCGGTAGCGTCGAAATAGTCTTGCCGTCGCCAGCCTTCGACCCGCACCACGTCCAAGGGAAGTCCCAGCCGCAGCTCGCCGTTGAACATCGTGGCCAGCTCGCCCACGGTCATCCCGTGACGGACCGGGAGGCGGTGGAAGGCCACAAACGACTCGCGGCCGGGGTCGAGCACGGGGCCGGCCACGTCGCAACCGTTGATCGGGTTGGGCCGGTCGAGCACCACGAACCGAAGCTTGTGCTCGGCCGCGGCCTGCATCGCGTAACCCATGGTCGAAATGTACGTGTAGAACCGCGCGCCGATGTCCTGGATGTCGAACACCAGCGTATCGACGCCGCGCAGCATGTCGGGCGTGGGCTTCCGCGTCTTCCCGTAGAGACTGTGGACCGCAACGCCCGTGGCCGGATCGCGCGTGTCCTGGATGTTAGATACGTCAAACTGCCCCTGCGGGCCGTGCTCCGGGCTGAACATGGCCACCAACTCGACCCCGGGGGCTTTGTGGAGAAGCCGGGCCGTGCTGATGCCCTCGCGGTTGACGCCCGTGTGGTTGGTGATCAGGCCCACGCGCCGCCCTTGAAGCAGCCGGAAGCGATCCCGCTGGAGAACGTCGATTCCCGTCAGGACCCGGGAGGCGCGGTCGGTGATCGCGTTGGCGGCAATCGTGCCGATGCGGCCGGCCAGAGGATTGACCGCGCCTTTTCCGTCGGGGTGCAGGCGGTTGCTCAGGAAGATGACGAACAGGTCCAGCTCGGGATCGATCCAGATCGCAGTGCCGGTGAAGCCGCCGTGTCCGAAGGCCCGCGGCGAGAACGACTCCCCGCGATTCGACGAATAGCCGGTGCGCATGTCCCATCCGAGCCCGCGAAGCCCGGTCGAGACCGGGTGCGGGCTGGTCATCGTCGTCACCGTGCTCTCTTGGAGAATGCGCACCGCGGCGAAATAACCGCGGCCCTCGAAGCCGTACTGGCCGCGGCCCAAGAGCATTTGCGCGTACATCGCCAAGTCGCGTGCCGTGGAAAACAGGCCCGCGTGGCCGGCCACTCCGCCGAGCGCGTAGGCCCGCGGGTCGTGGACCTCGCCTTGAATCCACTTGCCGTCGCGCTTCTCCGCGGGAGCAGCCCTGCGGCGCAGCTCGGGCGGGGGCAGGAAGCCGGTCTCCTGCATCCCCAAGGGCCCGAAGACGTTCTCTCTCGCGAACTCGTCGAGGCCCTTCCCCGCGACTCGCCGAACAAGCTCTCCCAACACGAGATACCCGACGTCGGAATAGATGAACTTGCCGCCGGGTGGAAAAAGAGGCTTGAGCGCGAAAAGCCGCTGCCGTGCCTTCTCGGGCCCGTCGCGGTAGTCGTTCAAAGAATTGTCGGCCACCAGCCCGCCCTGATGGGTCAAGAGTTGGAGCACCGTGATCCGATCCTTGCCCTGGCTGGCGAACTCGGGGATGTGTCGCGCGACCGGATCGTCCAGACGAACGGCTCCCCGCTCCACCAAGATCATTATGCTCGTGGCCGTAGCCACCGGCTTGGTGAGCGAGGCGAGATCGAAGACCGTGTCGAGCGTCATGGGCATTCGTTCCGGCAGGATCTGGCGGCTGCCGTAGGCCTTCTGGAAGACGACCTTGCCGTGACGCCCGAGGAGCACGACGCAGCCCGGCATCTTCCCCGCACGAAGGGTCTCCTCGACGGCCTCGTCGATTGCCCCGAGTTGCCGCGAGTCCATGCCTGCCTCATCGGGTTGGGCCGCGGGCAAGGGCGGCGGCGCTGCCCGCGTCGAAGCAAGACTCAAGGCGCCCGCCGCAACCGTGATCCAAACGACCAGCGAACGAACAGAAAGGTTCATTGAATTCTCCCCGAAAACCTGTATTCTCGTTCCCACGCTCTGCGCTCAGTATTACCCACATTTCGACATACTTGCAT
>CAYTJV010000127.1:0-15348 GCA_964438165.1 uncultured Planctomycetaceae bacterium
TGCGGACATGGAAATCCGGCCATAGGTGGGAGGGATCCGGCGGATGCCGGACCATTTCGAGGATGCCCGGGAGGTAACAGGCCAGCAATCAGAAGACTTGTTCACCTGCCAGGCGAACTGGCAGGGGTCAATACCGGCGGCCTGCCATTGTGGTCAGGCAGCATCGGCACGGTCAACCTGTCCCCCCGTTTTCATGGCGTCTCGGCGTCGCCGGTGCGAATCGCTTCCAGCAATTCCCTTTGGGCGGGCTGTTGCTGCGTGGCCAGCGCTATCCACTGCCGCTTTTCGTCGCCGACAAGCGGCCCGAGAAGCCAGCCCGGCGGACGTCGGGCATCCACGACACTGCTGCCCGTCGTCCGCCCGTCGCCCGCATCGTACCACGACAGGGCGATGCCATCGGGCGTCTCCCTTCCCTTGGTGCGGCCGACGTGTACGCCCAGGCAAACAATCGAATCCGGCTGACTGCAAATCCGCACGGCCAGGCAGCGTGTTACCGGCCGGGTCCAGAGCATGTTTCCGGTTTCGGGATCCAGAGCGGCCGGGCCGTCGGAGGTCTCCACGATGAGCCGGTCGCCGGTGCGGCCGACCAGCCGCGTGAGGTTTCCGGCCCCTTGGCGCCAGACGAGGCGACCGCTCTCCAACTCGATGCACTCGATCCCCCACACGCCCGGCTGGGTGGCATACACGCGACCTCCCCCTGACCGCAACGGCTCGTGATACTGCTCGAACCACTCCCGGCTGCTCTGGAACTCCGGACCCGGGGGCGGAACCCACACCTGCCGCCGGATCCAGTGCATGCGCCCGGCCGGACTCAGCGCCAGCACGCACCCGGCCGCGGTGGTGACCAGTCGATCTTCGGCCAGCGTAATCTGGCAATCCAGCGGGCGGCGCAGCGACTGGCGAAACTCGGCCACCGGCACTCGGCTCCGCGCGCGGCCCGACGCCGCGTTGAATTCCACCAACACGAGACTGATCTTTCCGGTTCCCTCGTGCGATGCGCAAAGCGCCAGGGGGCGGCCGTCGACAACAACCGGATCGGAAGCCACGTAGTCGTCGGGCCTGGCGGTCCAAACGACTTTGCCGTCGGCGGCCTCGAGGCACGCCAACTCCGGCCCGTCGTTGGTCAGCCGCCGGACGAGGATCCGCTCGCCAAAGGCCACGGGCCGCATCGGCACCAGCGGCCATCGTTGGTACTGCTCGCCGGCGTCGATTTGTTGCGACCAGCGCGCCTGCCCCGAGCCCAGGTCTAGCGCGATCAGCTCGGCCCGGTTGCTGAAGATCAACTGCCGCGGCGTGGCCAACACGGCGGTCTGGCGCGCGACCCAGTCAATCGCTTTATCGGGGATGCCGGCAGGCCGCTTGAGATGCTGTCCGTCGACTTTCGCCCAGGGCCGCAACTCGTAGCGGCCGGGCGCCAGCGCCCGCGATGCCGCAAGTCCGCCACTGCCGGCGTCGGACGAAACGCCGGACGCGATCCGCTGGGCCTGCTTGAGCCCGTCGATCGTCTGTTCGAACTCGGCCGCGGAAAACGACGTGGTGCCGAGTTGGACGGGCGATTGGACGGCCCGTCCCCAATCCTGTCCCAAGAGTGCTCCGGCAAGACGGTATCGGGCAACCATGCTCTCGCACTCGTCGGCCGGCAGTCCCGCGACCGCTCTGCGATAGTATCCGGCGGCCTCGCTGAACCGCCCCGACGCCAGTCGGCGGTCGCCAAGCCAGCGGCGGGCCTCGGCCGCGACGGACGTGCCCGAAAACTGTGCCACCGCCGCTTGCACCGCCGCGTCGTCGCCGGCGGCGATCGCCTGGGTGAGCCGGAGTTGGCCGACACGGCTGAACTCGTCCGCCATGGTCTTGGCCAGTTCAGGAGAATCCCGCATTTCAGCGGCCACGGCCAACGGAAAGGAGGTCGTCAGTCGGGGATCGTCGCCGTCGGGCACCAGGCCGAGCGATTCCGGATTGGGCACCGAGACAACGATCTGGCACGCCTCGCGCCACGCCTGCCCGTCGACCGCGGCGCGGATTTCGGAAATCGTGTTGAACCCTTCCCTGCCGATTTGCTCGACCAGCGGGTTGGCGGCCTGGTACGAGGGCGGCCGGGCCGGCCTCCGGCCGCGACGGAGTCTCCCCGCACCCGGGACAAGGACCGGATCGGCCCACTGAACCAGGTATTCGGCGTGCAAGCTGAGGGGCTCATCCGACTGGCGCGGCCCGCCCGTGCGATTCCAGTACCGCATCCGGCGGCAGAACTCGCGGGTCGATTCCTCGCGATCCTGGCCGGCGCGGAGAAAAAGCTCGTGGCGCAAGAGTTCGTCGGGAAACACCGGCAAGCGCCGCGGGTGCCAGATCGGCCAGCGCATCATGGCTCGGCTTGCCGCGGTGAACGGCGAAGTATGACCGCGAGACACCAGGGCCCACCCAAACCGCCGCGCCTCGGTCGCCAGGCGCTCCATCGACGCCCAATCCTCGCCCGCGTAGAGAAGCACGGAGTCGCTCATGAACTCCACGAGCCGCTCGACACTCAGCCTCGGCGATTCCTCGATCACCGCTTGTTGGAGGCGAGCCAAGAGCGGCTGGGCCACTTGCGGCTTGACCCCGGCGCCGAGGGTGCGCAGCACGCAGGCACGCCACCACACCTGCGGCGTCACGGTAGGCGGACGCGACTCGGCCATCCAAATCTGCCACTCCTCGGGTCGGTCGAGCTTCTTGGGAAGGGGTGGCACGCCGGCCAGGACCGCCTCGGACACTCCGGCGTACAGGGCGCTGAGCCTGCAAACCGCCAGCGAGCGAAGCTTGATCGCGCGTTTTTGCGGGGCGGCCAAGCAGAACAGTCCGACTTTGACGCACGCCCCATCGAAACCGGGTGAATGAACGGTCGGTTGACGCCATCCAACCCCGTCGCCGCTGATGAAGAGCTTGAAGATCCCCGCGCCCGCAACCACCCGCAACCACTGCCGCTTGCCGGCGTAGGGGACGGGCTGCTTGTTGACGTCGTAATTGCGCTCCAGGTCGTTGGCCCTGGGGGGCAAGATGTCGAAGACCCTCTTGCCGGTCTCGCGATGGCGATAAAAGCCCACGCGGCAAATCGGCTTTCCTTCGGCGTCCGCAAGGCACACGCCGGTGCCGACGTCGGCGTCTTCGACCTCCATGGTGAATTCGTAAAGGCCCGAATTACCGAAGGATATAAGGGCCTGAGCGGCCGGGGCCTTTTCGTCGGCTGCCAGCTCGATTGGGCCCTCGGTGATCCGATTCAGCGTGATCCCTTGCGCCGGATTGACTTCCCACGACAGTTCCGCCGGACGATCGCTCTTGAGCAGTGCGGGCCTCACGGCGACCGGCTCGGGCGTCCACTTCGACTCGACCCAGGCAAATCCCCGCACCAGCCCGGCCCCCTCGAAGTAGACCTCCGACGGCAGACTCGCCATCGGCACGCTCAACAGCGTCAGGTCGCCGCGGATCAGAAACAATCGCCCGGCCTGGACGTGCAATTCCACCGTGCCGATGCCCGAGCGCCGGTAATAGTCCTCGCTAGTCGCCCAAAGGGCCAGTTCGGCCGGGCGCGGCTTGCCGCCCTCCCGCGTCGTTCCGTACGCGCCCCAGGTTTGATGGTACTCGGGGTAGTATCGCAACGTCACGCCCTGCGCACCGCTCCACAGGTGCAGTTGGAAGTGCTGGGGATCGAGGATCGACAGGCGCAAGGCCGAGTTGACCGGCCATGGCGAGTTCAAACGCAAGAGGCCGGAAATGCGCCGGATCGGCTTCTCCCACTTCCGGGCCTCCGCAACCTCGTAGGGCTCGCCCGGCACTTGGGCCAGCAGGCCGCGCAGCGTTTCGGCAGAGGGATACTCCTTGGCGTCGTCGAAATCGTCGAACAGGCCCGAGGCCGCCGCCGGCGCTTCCTTCTGCGGCATTGAAACCACGTCGCCAAGGCAGACGCTCACGCCGACCAGCCACAGGCTGAAGATTGCGGCATGTGGGGCACGATTCCATCGTGCCCGGCACGTTGGAAACGTGCCCCACGTGCCCCGTTGTGGCCGCACACATGGAGCGCAGTTAGCGTTTCGCGTGGGAGCCCCACCGGCCTTGTGCCGGTGGTGTTTGGGTTTGGCAACTAACACGCAACTCTGGTGAGGCGTGGGAGCCCACCGGCCCTGTGCCGGTGGTGAATTGCTTTGACAACTCCGCCCATGATCGATGAACACCCGTCGGTACGTAGTTTCCAAACCCGTTCCCACCGGCACGGGGCCGGTGGGGAGGATGGGTTGGCGGGGTCGGCCGTAGTTGTCAAACCCGTCAACCACCGGCACGGGGCCGGTGGGGAGAGGCCCTGACTGGCGCTGTCCGACTGACATTACCCTTTACGCCTTCAAAAGCGATTTGAGGTGTTTGACGCTCCGGGCCGCGTCGTCGATCGAGCCGCACTCGACCGACATCACGATATCGCGCGGGGCTCGGCGCACAATGTCGATCACGCGGCGCCAATCGATCACGCCGTCACCGCAGCCGCACCCCACGGGCGTGCCGGTCACCTTCCCCCGCTCGGCCTCCGAGTGCTGCACGGTGATGTCCTTGGCGTGCAGGTGAACGAGTCGATCGACCACCCGCTCCAGCCACGTATATGGATCCTGACCCGCCAGGTAAGCATTGCCAGTGTCCAGGTTGATCCCGATGGCGGGCGACTTGACCAGATTATAGATCCGGTCGAGGCCTTCGGGCGTCTTCGAGTACTGGGCATGGCATTCCAGGCCGATCAGGATGCCCCGCGGCTCGGCCACCAGGGCCGCTTCGTAGAGCGTATAGCGCATGAGCACGTGATCTTCCTCTTCGGTCGTCCAGGGGGCCTTGATGCCCTCGTCGGTATTGACCACCGGGGCGCCGCACTCGGCCGCATAGCGGATCGCCTGCTTCAGGTAGTCGCCGTGGACGTCGGGCCGGCACACCGGCCCATGGGCCTGCAGTCCCGAGAGCTTCAGCCCCGCCTTCTCCACCGCGCGGCGGATACGGTAAGGGTCGTCCCACATCGACACGGTATGGTAGTACTTGGCCTCGCTCATCAGCTCGCGGCCCCAATGGACCATGGGCTCGATGTACTCGAAACCCAACTCCGCCGCCTTCTCGACACCCCACTCAAACGGTTTCTCGTGCCGCCGGATCGCCTCCAGATTCATGCCGATGGCGATTTTTCCCATGATGGTCCTCCTTTGCCGACATAACTTCAGTCGTTTAACACCGGGGTCATTCTGGGGCGTCGGGCGGGGGATTGTCAATCGGCACGGGCGACGTCTTCCTCCTGAGTACTTCTTACGTGTCGGCAACAAACCAACCATTTAGGCGGGTCGCTCATGGACCGCACCTCGTTGGGCAACAGCGAGCCCTATTGGTACGCAGTCCGGACACGGGCGAAGGAGAAATTTCCGTGAGTTTCTGCCTGACCCGCGGCCATTCGACCGGAGGTGGGAATGCATCTCCATCATGCCCGCAGCATTCGGATGCAAAAATGACAGGAGAATCTTGACAAAATTATGCCGGACGGCTAGAGTCAACGGTAATGGAATGCCACACTGCCCGGTCTCGCGCATGAACTGGAGCGAGGAAGCGTTTCTTCGTGAAGCTTGGATCTGGATTGCCGCGAGCAGCTACGATCTCTCCGTGTTTATCGTAAGAAGGAGCGTGTAATGTCTGGCTCGAAGTTCCGTTTTGCTCTCGGCCTGGCTTTGGTGGCCATTGGCCTGATTCTCTTCGGCCCGCCGGCTGGCCTTCCCACGGCCGCCGCCGCCGACCCGAACCTCCAGGCGTTCCAGCGAGCCTGGCAGGCTCAGAACCAACACACCCCCCGGCTGATGGCCCTGCCCGGTGTGGTCGGCACGGCGATCGGAGGTGACGCGCAAGGGCAATGGGCCGTCAGCGTCTACACCGCCCATGGCGCCGTCGCAGGAATCCCCGACAAGCTCGACGGCGTGCCCGTGACGGTGGAAGTCACCGGGCCGTTCTTCGCCGTGGAGCCCAAGGCGAAAAAGCCAGGCGGCGGTGGCGGACTTACTCCGACCAGTAGGTGGCCACGTCCTGTGCCCATCGGCGTTTCGACGGGCAACGAGTTCGAATGCTCCGCCGGCACCATTGGCTGTAGGGTGAAGGCCGGCACCAACGTCTACGCTCTGAGCAACAACCACGTCTACGCGCTGGAGAACAATGCCAGTGTTGGTGACATCATTGCCCAGCCGGGCCTCTATGATACGGGCTGCCTTTATAACTCGAACAACTTTCTTGGTAACCTTTCAACGTGGGTTCCAATCGATTTCAACGGGGGAAGTAACACCGTCGACGCAGCCATCGCCCTGACCAGTACCGCCAACCTTGGCAACGCCACACCCTCGAACGGTTATCTAACACCCAATTCGGTCACCGTGGCCGCCTTTGTCGGCCAAGCCGTGCAAAAATACGGACGGACAAGTTCGCTGACCAAGGGCACGGTGAACGGCACCAGCGCGACCATCACCGTCAACTACGGCGTCGCCGGCACGGCGACGTTCGTGAACCAAATTGTGGTCACCTCAAGAAGGGCCTTTATCCGCGCGGGGGATTCAGGTTCACTGCTAGTCACCAATGATGCCAACGCCAACCCGGTCGGCCTGCTGTTTGCCGGCAACACGCCCGGCACGTACTCAGTCGCCAATCAGATCGATCTCGTGCTCACCGCGTTCGGAGTGACGGTGGACGGCAAGTAGCACCAAACGGTTTTCTGAGCGATTGCCGTAGGGCAAGCAGCTTGCTTGCCCGCCCTACGCTTCTTCGAGCAAGCAGGCTGCTTGCCCTACGAGTTATGGCGACAACGATTCAACAGGTCCTCGAGGAGCACACCCCCGCCTGGATGGCCCTGCCGGGCGTGGTGGGCACGGCGATCGGCGAACAGGACGGCCGGCCGTGCATCAGAGTCTACGTGACTGGAGCGACCGATGAGTTGAGGGCCAGAATCCCGGCCACGGCCGAGAGCTATCCGGTTATGCTAGAGCCTACCGGCGAATTACGCGCACTCTAGGCTCGTTTTGTGGGGCACGTTTCCAACGTGCCTCTTGGGTCTTGGGCACGTTGGAAACTTGCCCCACGTTAGGGCAGTCTTCCGCTTCTCATTTTTCATTCTTCGCCGGTTTCGGCCGCTGCGCGGCCACGATCATCGCGGCCAGTTTGGCCCGGGCCTCGTCGTAGGCCCCGGGGTCGGGATTCCAGCGAAAGAACGACTCGGCCAGCGGCAAGACGATCTTTTCCGCGTCGGCCGCTCGACCCAGCCGCTCCAGGATCGCCAGATACTCGTAGTCCTCGATCGAGTCGCGCAGGGCCTTCAGACGCAGGCTGGGGGCAATCCCGTCGTAGCCGACCGCGCGCCCGGGATAGACCAGGCTCCCCTCGCCGTTGAAGATCGGCCCTTTGCCCTGCTTGCGGAGATTGTAGGTCTTGGGATCGGTCCACGGATCGTCGACGTGATCCCAGAACGACATTCCGCCCCAGTACAAGAGCCCTCGCATCCGATAGCGCCAGGCGATCCACGCCGGCACGCGGTAGTGCAAGAGCGGGAAGTCGGTCTGCCACCACGGGCTTTTCTCGCCTCCCTGGCAGAGGGCCGTGTAGGTCCAGATCGTCTCGCCCAAGGCCCGCCGCTGGGCCGCGGTCGCTTCGTCGTGCAGGCAGAACAGCGGGCACCAGATGTCGATTGCGCCGTTGAGATCGCCCCATGCGCGGTCCTGGGTCAAAGTCTGCTCGACCACGAGGACCTTCAAGGCCGACTTGAACTGGCGCACGGCCCGACCCCATTTCTGCACGTATTGGTAGGCCTCCTTGTCGTTCGGCTCGTCGAGCAGATAGGTGTAGAAGAGGACGTTCGGACGATCGAGCTCGGCCGCCGCGCGGTCCCATGCGGCCAACCAGGCCCGCAGGCGATCGCGCTCAGTCTCGGGATCCTTGACCGCTTGGTTCGGGTGCGGCGTCATCACCGCGCTGACGTGGAAACGGTCGACGAATTCGCGCAAGGCCCGGATCTGCTCCGACGGAATCCGGAACGTGCCGTCGGGCTGGGCCTTCGGGGCGAGGCTCAGGTTCGGCGTGGCGTCGATCCGATGCTCGCTGAGCATTTGCGAGACCTGGAGGAAGACCGGATCCTCATCGGCTAGCGGTTTGTCCTTGCCTGCCTTCGCCCGCTTCTGGTAGTAGCCTCGCAGATGATGGGCCGGCGAGCCGAGCGACGTCTGCATGGTGGGAGTCTGCGGCAAGTCGAAATCCCAGACCGTCAGCGTCACGGGGATTTCCACCGATTGGCCCTCGGCCGATCGCACGCGGCAGATGCCTCGATACTCGCCCGGCTTCGTGCCGGCCGGCACGTACAGATCGACCCAGAAGCCGTGCGTTTCGTTGGCCGGCAGGTCGAACGGCATGGCGACCAGTCGCGCCCCGCTGAGCGGCTTGCCGGTGAGCGGGTGCGACGCTGGGATCAGGGCATCGGGATACCAGCCGGGCCGGAACGCATCGTTGCGGTGCGAGGCCTCGGCAAGATGGAATTGGTGCTGGCGCCATAGCCGCGACTGGCTGCTTTTCAGCACCGCGCCGCCCGGCCCGACCAGATCTCCCGGCTCGACCCGGACGCCGCGTACCGCAACGTCCGCGCGGATCAGGACCTGAAAACCCCGCCACTCGTTCCGCGCGCAGGCCAGACGCACGGCCAAGGTCTTCTCCGCCGAGTCCTCGCGAAGGACGCGGCGGGTCTGGGTGACCGTCCAGACCTGCCGGTCAGCATCCGCCGTGCCCGCAGCAAAGCACGTCAACACAGCCCCTACCAAAGCTACACGTAGAATTCGATTCATACTCCCGGCCTCCTTCAGATGAACCTCACTTCTTCTTGCTTGCCTCGGGGATGACGATCGGCGTGTCTTCCGCGTTTCCCCATTCGCCCCAGCTCGCATAGTAGTTGCTCACGTCTTTGGCGCCCATCAGTTCCATGCCAAACACCATCACGGAGGCCCTCCCGCCCGATTGGCAGTGCGTGGCCGTGCTTCGCTGGAGGTCGATGCCGGCTGCCTGATAGAGCGCGCGAAGCTGTTCCGGGCTTTTGAACCGCTGCGTCTCCTTGTCGATCAGATCAATCCACTCCAGGTGCTTGGCGTCGGGAATAGCGCCGCCCCGCTTATTGGTCGCCTTGTCGATGCCGCAAAACTCGGCGTGCGAGCGGGTATCGACGATCTGCAGGCTGTTGTCCTTCAGCGCACTGAGCAACCGTCCCTTGGTCGCCAGGCGGCCGGATCGAGGCGCGGCCGCGAATTTCGCAGGCGCCGGGGACTTCGGCGGACCGGTCTCGATGGGCCGTCCGGCCTGCTTCCAGCCGATCCAATTGCCGTTCAGGAGCCGGGCGTCCTTGACGCCCCAGTATTTCAGGATCCACCACATACGCGCCGCGTCTTTGAACGAAACATTGTCGTAGACAGCGACCGTCGAGTCCGGGCCGATGCTCAGCCCGCCGATCCTGGCGCTCCAGCCCACAGCATCGGTGCCGCTGCCAAATGCCTTGGCCCACGCCGCGGCGTCGACCCACACGGCCCCGGGAACCCGGCCCTCGTCGTACTGGGTGCGCGGGCGAGCATCAAGGACCACGAACTGCCGGGCAATTTCCGGCTTCGCCAGCGCCCCCGCTTCAACGAGCAGATCAGCGCGCGGATACTCGTTCCCGAACGCCATGACATGACTCCCTAAGGCCGAAATCAACAACAAGCCTATGTCAACTCTCATAACCGGTTCCTTTCTCATCGTGGGACGGAACGACCCGCCCCGCGATGAACGCGACGGGCGAGACCGCAAAGCGCAAATTGTATGGCTCTCCCGCGGTTTGGACAATCGAGGACATAGGCCGCTGGTTCCTGGACGGTGGTCGGTTCAGTCGCAACCATCTTGTTGTCGCTATCGGGAGGGGATAGACTACGGTCTTGTTCGCTTGGGGCGCTGGGGAACGTCAGGGCCCACGACAGTCGTTTCATCAGTTTCATTGAACCGGAGACCAGGCAATGCGACCGAGGCAAGCCGCATTCTTGATGACTCTCGTAGCAGGCTGGCTCGCCGTGGCCGGGCCGCCGGCGGGTGCGGCGGAGGACTTGCCGGGCGATCGGCCGCCGAAGGGTTTTCATCTGGTGGCCGAGGATGACTGTGGCAGCAGCCAGCAGACGCACGTCGTGGTCGGCACGGCCTGGACCTATCCCGAGAGCATGGTCCAGGCCGACGAGCCTCATCGTACGCTGGTCTTCGACAACCAGGAGTGCGTGTTCCGCTATTTGAATCCCAATCCGGCGGCCGTCTACAAAGTGGACGTGGTGTACGTCGACAACGGCGGCCGGGTGCAGCGCCTGGAGGCCAACGGCCGCGAGGTGCATGGCAACTTGTCACTGCCGGTCGGGCAGCCGCGTCGCTTCGTTTTCGATATTCCCCGGGCGGCCTACGCGGACGGCAAGAAGCTGGAGCTACGTTTCGCCAAGGTCGCCGGCGCGAATGCCATCGTCTCGCATGTTCGCATCTGGTCCAACGAGCGGACGCCGCTGGGCGCCCCGCCGCCGGAGCAGCGTGCGGCGTACCCGCCGCCGGTGGCGACGCCGAAGCCCGTGATCCCGCCCAAGCCGCTCTGGGCGGCCGACGGCCCGATCGAGGATGACTGGACCTATCAGGATGAGGCCCACTGCCGTGCCGTGGCCGCAGGCTGGGAACAGCCGGCCGAAGCGATCAGGGCCCGGGTGATTCCCAGCGTCCAGCGCCATCTAGACCGCGGCGCGATCCTGATCGACGATCTGGCGCGGCTCGGGGCGAAAGACCTGGAGGCCGACGCCAAACGAATGGCCGATGCAGCCGCAGCCTGCCGGGCGCTTGTGGACGCGAAGTCCGTCGATCCAATCGCCTGGAAGAAGGTGTACTTCGACACGCGCTGGGCGGTCCGACGCCTGGCGCTGGCCAACCCGCTGCTTCACCAGGGGGAAGGGCTGTTGTTCGTCCGACGGCATCACCCGCATTTCGCGCATCAGTGTGCGCGGCGTCGGGCGGCCACGAACCGGATCGGCGGCGAAATCTGTCTGCTGCGCGAGATCCGTCCGGACAACCGCGGCGAGATCGTGCATCTCACCCAGGGCAAGTTCCCCGAGGGCGTGTTCGGTCGGCCCGACGTGTCGTTCGACGGCCGCCGCATCGTGTTCGGATTCGGCCCTCGGCTCGAGCCGGGCGCGGCCCCGCATCCCCTGGCCAAGCATCGCGAGGACGGGCCGTGCGGGTATTTCCAGGTCTGGGAGATGACGCTCGATGGCCGCAGTCCGCCCCGGCAATTGACCGACGACGGCAACCAGTGTGAAAACGCCGACCCGCTCTATCTGCCCGACGGGCGCATCGGCTTCATGTCGGAGCGACAGGGCGGACTGGTCCAATGCGGCGACTGGGCTTTGAGCTACTGCCTGCACACGATGGCCCCCGACGGCTCCGACATCCGTCCGGTCACGTGGGCCAAGGACGGCGAGTGGGACCCCAGCCTGATGGACGACGGGACGATCATGCTCACCCGATGGGAATACGTGATGCGGTTCTGGGCCCCAACGCAACAGATCTGGAGCGTGCGACCCGACGGCTCCAACCCACGGGTGATTGGCGGATATCTGCTTGGCGAGCGGAACTACTCGATGTGCCGCCAGGTTCCCGGCCGGGGGAAGGTCATTTGCATCGACTCCGGCCATCACAACGACGGAAGCGGCAGCGTGCTGCTGGTCGATCTCAACGCCGGCCGCGATTCGGTCGCAGGCGTGCGGACCGTGGCGGCCGGCCGGTACGATTGCCCTTATCCCTTGAGCGAGAACTACTTCCTCGTCTCGCATTCCCCACGGCAGGATCGCCCAGCCGGCACGACCGACGACGGCATCTATTTGCTGGACGCTTGGGGCGGCCGCGAACTTCTGTACCGCGATGCGGAACTCTCGGCCATGTTCCCGATGCCGGTCCGACCGCGGCCCCGGCCGGCGCCGGTCGCGGAGTTGGCGGCGTCGGCCAAGGAGGAGTTCGGCGAGTTCCTGGTGGCCGACGTCCACCAGGGATTGCCCAAGGAAGTCCATGGCAAGGCCCGGTATCTTCGTATCGTCGAGGCCCACGAGCGTCACCTGCTCACGCTGCCGTGGAACGTCGAGGTGGGGATCGACTCGGGCTTCGAGACCAAGACTGTGCTGGGCACGGTGCCGGTCGAGGCCGACGGCTCGGCGTATTTCCGCGCGCCGGCCGGCAAGGCGGTGTTTTTCGCCGTGCTCGACGAGAACCATCGGGCCCTGCACGTGATGCGGATGACAACGACGGTGCGGCCGGGCGAGCGGATCGGCTGCGTCGGCTGCCACGAGCCGATGGGCCAGGCCCCACCGCGGAGCCGCCCGCCGCTGGCCTCGCTCCGGCCGGCCTCGGCCATCCAGCCGCCGCCGTGGGGCCTGCGCCCGATGGGATTCCCCGAGTTGGTGCAGCCGATCCTCGACCGGCACTGTGCCCGCTGCCACGACGGCGCCAAGGGCCCGGAGAAGTCGTTCGATCTCACCGCCCCAAAGAACCCCGCGCTGGTGCTGGAAAAGTGGTACAGCGACAAGATGTACCAGGACAAGACTTCCTACGTACACCTTCGCCGCTATGTGAAGCACGCCCATCTGCACAAGTACTACACCCCGCCGCTTGCCTGGGGCTCGCGCGTCAGCCCGCTGATGGACGTGCTGGCCAAGGCGCATTACAACGTCAGGCTTGGGCCGGACGAGTGGCAGGCATTAACTTCTTGGATCGACTGCAACGCCCCGTACCTGGACGACTTCCGCCACCTCGCCGCCGACCCGGCCTTGCGGACCGCGGCCACCGGCGGAAGCCAGTAAAGAGGGGAGAGGGGAGAAGGGAGAGGGGAGAATAGCTGCCCTCTCCGCGTCTCCCCTCTCCCTTCTATTCAGCGCTCCGCCGGGATTTGGGCCCGCTGGCGCACTTCGGCGAAGGTCCACTCGCGCACGATCCGGCCGTCGCGGAAGACTTCGACCAGTTGGTCTTCGCGCGGGTCGGGGGCGGGAACCGTCAGATAGCTCCCGCCGTGCGGCCCTTCCAGCCGCACCAGTTTCATCCGCCCGCTCTTGGACTGCTTTTCCTTGTCGGTTACCGGCGACTTGTACACCGGGCGCTGGAGGCCGTCGACCGTAATGGCGGCGCACTTGAAGGCGAACCTGAGCGTGTCGCGATTGAGCTTCTGCAGGAGTCCGCCCCCGGAGCCGAAGGCGATGTTGTCGGCCGAATAGCCGGCCGATTTCATGGCGTAGAGGATGCGGTCGAGCATGTCGAACTCGACCGCGTCGCCCTGGATCACGCGCACGCGGGGATTGAGCACCTTGTATCCCTTCGCGTTCACCGTGCAGCCGAACTTCTCGCAGAGGATGCCGAAGACGCTGGGATGCCCGGCCGCAAGCACCGACGGGGGATCGCCGGAATCGGGGCGGATGACCAGCGTGCCGTTGCGACTGAGGACCAACGGCTTGAGTTGCTCGCCCCAGATCTCCGCGCAGGCATCGAAGATGTTGAAGGAGTCGCTGACCACGGCGACCAGCCCCTCGGGGAACTGCTGGAGCATGTTCCGCATGGCGTCGACCTCGTGCTCGCGCCCCCAGGCGGTGATCGTCGAGTGCTCGGCCGCCGGGATGGAAAAGCCGGCCATGGGCTCGCCGTAATAGTCGCGGGCAACGACAATGCCTTCCAGCGTGTCGCTCCCGAGGAAACTGACCAGATGGGCCGCCCCGCCGACCCCGGCCGTCTCCACGCTGCTGACCCCCCGGAAGCCGAAGCCGTGGAGCTTGAAGTCCACCAGACTCGGATCGCCCGTCTGGTGCAGGTACTTCAGCAGCAGGAACTTCATCTCGCGCGACTGCGTGGCCACCGACGAGCCGTACCACACTTGCACCAGCAGGGTTTCCAGGTAATTGCTGAGCCAATAGCAGCGAGGGTCGGTGTTCTCGATGGTCATCAAGACGTTGTGGCAGGGCACGACCGAGCCTTCCGGCACGGCCCGGATGACCACCGGCAAGCGTCCTTCGTGCTCGCGAACAATGTGCTCCCAGCCGGCGCGATGGAACAGGCGCCCTTCGCGGTCGCCGAAATGCTCGCGCAACAGCACGCCGGCCTCTTCGATCATCTCCTGCGTGACCACGCATCCCTCCAAGTACCGCTTCAGGTAATACTGGAGCCCGAAGAACACCACGTCGTGGAATTTCCCGCCCCGCGACTCGAAATACGAGTAGACGGACTGGGTGCCGGGCGGGTATTGGCGCCAATGGGTGATCTTGTAGCTGTCGGTCCGCAGAAGGATGTTGTCGGTCGCCGGCTTCATGATTTAAGGATAGCCTCCTTACGTCGCTCGTTCGTGGGTAGAAAGGCCTGTCCGTCCGGCGAACCCAGTGCGGCCGATTGACTCAAGCCCCGAAGGAGAACTCCCGCGACCGGCAAACCCTCGAATCCTACCACCCGACGCCACCACCGTGCGGTTCGTCCGGACGCACGCCCTTTCTTCGACGCGTGCCCACGGCAGCCAGGTCTCTTGGCCTAGCCGGGCCGTGCTGCTTCTCTTGCTGGCCCTCTGGCCTCGCCTTCTCCGCACCGCAACCGTTCTCCGCACGGCCGTCGTCTGCGCCCCCCGGCGACCGATCGCCAACAGCGCATTCGGCTCAGTTCCTTGTGCTCGAAGAGGGCCGCTACGAACTGGCCCCGCTGGAGCAGAATCGCCTCTTCCGCAGCCGCGCCTTGCCCGGCTTCTGGATCGACGTCGATTGGCTTCTGGCCAATCCCCGCCCGCCCGCCACCCGCTGCCTTCACGCCATCCTTGGCGAGCCGCGCCCCTGACGCGAGGACCACACTTGGAAAAATAATCGCTGTGGCACCATGCCCAACGGGTAAAACAGAATGCGATCAGTACGGCAGAACATCGAGGGTCTCGAAAGCTGGTATCCAAGCCTCTTCGTGGAGCCTCATGTTGTCGCGGCGGTTGCCGTGCTGAGCGAGTATTCCGAGTCCCCGGCAAGTTTTGGGAGGGATCTCATGAGTAAGTCGAAAGAAAAGCCCCACGGCCGCGCCCTGGAACGGCTGATGGCGGAGAAGATGAAATTGCTCTCGCAGGCCCAGGCGTTTACCCAGATGGGACTGACCGAGACGGCCCGACCGCTGTGGCGGTCGGCCGCGTCGTTGGAGGAACGCATCGCCCCGCGTTTGGACGCGATCGGCCGCAGCCGCGAGGCGGCCCTGCACCCAGGGCGATTGCACCATGTTGCATGTGATGCGGGGGTTTGCGTTGATCCAGAA
>CAYTJV010000128.1:0-15261 GCA_964438165.1 uncultured Planctomycetaceae bacterium
GGCCCGCCCACGGCGGGGACCGTAGGAAAGATTACCGAGCTTCTCGAGGCCCCTCAGGCGAAGATTGTGGGCACAATCCCGGAGCTCAAGACGGTCTATATCCAGATCCCCGACAGCGGCGATTTCACCGGCCTGGACAACGCCATGAGCCTCCTGGACGCGGATGCGGCGATCCTGCTGGCGGTTCGGGATGTGGCCTTGGCGCCGCTGCAGATTCCCGCACCCAGCACAGCCGCGGATCCGGTCGTGGGGGGGCATAGTGGGGAGGCCACCTTGGGGCGCGAGCCGAATCCTTGGCTCTGGGATGTTCCGCCGCCCGAGGCGCAGCTCGCGAATCTGGACGGGAACTGGGGCTTGGAGGCGATCCGGGCTCCCGCGCTATGGAACCTGAACGACTTTGCCCGGCGTCAATCGCACAACGTCAGGACGGTCATTTACGACGCTGGATTCAACCTTCTCAGCAATGGGAGGAATGCGCATCCGGGCGCGGATCTCCCCACGCTTGATTCGTGGGTCTACAACACGTTCACCCGTTCGTTCGTTCCCGGTGGCCACGTCGATGCACACGGCCAGCACGTGGCGGGGATCGTCGGCGCCGCCTACAACAACGCCCAGGGCATCGACGGCATGAATCCGTTTGCCGAGCGGCATGGCTTTGCCGACGGGCATTTTCTGGGCATAAGCTGGCGCGCGCCCGACTTCTCGGTGGTCCTGGACGACCTGGCGGAAATGTTCAAGCGGTGGCCGGACGTCGAGGTGGTGAATCTCAGTCTCGGCTACGACTTCACGGGCGTCAGCAAGTCGTATATCGGTTCACGCAGCACCGCTCAGCAAAAGAAGCTGGGCGATCAGTTCCGCGCGCTGGCAGCCCAACACCGGGAGACGATTTTTGTCGCTGCCGCAGGCAACGATAGTGCCGGTCCAGACCTCTGCAACGGCGCAACCGAAGTCGATGCCCGGCTGACCAGCCCCTTTAATTGGGCCGCACTGGAGCCGCCGACCCTCTTGCAGTCGCTTGCGCCGTTTCCCGTCGAGCCCGTCGATAACATTATCGTCGTCGAATCGGTCGATGGAGCGGCAACCAACGCCTACGACGGAAGCTATCGTCCAATCGACCCTTCCTATCGTTGGAACTATACCAAGTCGGACTTTTCCAACGTCAACGGCCATGTCTCGGCCCCGGGAGGGCGGATCCTGAGCACAGTCGGCACGAATATTCCCGGTTTCTCCGACTACGACACGTTCGACGGCACGTCGATGGCTGCGCCGCACGTCACAGGACTGATCGGATACTTGTGGACGATCGACCCAAGTCTGACCGTCGCCGAGATCCGTGAGTTGCTGACCAACCGGAACTACACCCGGCAGACCGCTGCGCGGCCGGGCGAAACCGCTCCGTCGGGAATCTCCACGTCCGCTCCCATGACCGACGCCTTCGCCATGGCGATGGGCATCGACGTCATCCACGGCAATAATCGGATTCAGAAGGCGATGGTCGATGTCGACGACGGTTCGTTGGACGGCAACGCGCGCCTCGACCAGGACGACGCCAACGGCGACGGGCAGACCACCGATACGGTGACGGCCAGCTTGACATCGGACGGACGGCGCGGCGATGGCACGGTCAACCTGAAGGATTTCCGCGCGTTTCGCGATGCCCTGCTCCAGATCCTCGTCGACAAATTTGCCGCCAAAGGCCCCCTCGAGGATCCCACGCCGTTCAGCTCCCTGGTGCATTTGGACGGGGTCGCGGATCATCCGAAGAAGGACCTCAACGGCGACGGGCTGGCCACCACAGGGTGGAGCAGCACGGAATACGTCTACCCTCGCTACGACTTCAACGGGAGCGGCACGCTCGACGCGGAGGGGCGTTTCGTCGCGCCCGGCGCCGACGGCGTAGCCCCGGTGAAGATCGATCCAGACACCCAGGTCAGCGGCCTGAATTCGCCTGCCGGCGCGAAGCGCGACATCGACGTCCTGGCCGATCCGGCGATTTGGACCGATCTCGACGTAACCGAGGGCGACCTGCTGGCGGATCGGAATGGCGACGGCGTGATCGACTACGTCTACTCGGCCGATCTGCACTTCCGCCTGGAAAAAGGGCTCGTGCCGACGGACGATTTCCAAATCAAGATCGAGTCGCTTGGCAACGACGGCGCGCCGCTCTGGCAGAAGACGATTGCGCCGGACGGCGCCTGGGATAAGACGACCACCGCCGCCGGCGAGGTCCTCAAGCGGGTGCTCACCGTGCCCTTGTTCGGCCAGCGCGAGGTGCGCATTACCGTGATAACCTCCGATGGCAACTCGACCGAGACGTTCACGGCCGTGCCCTACGGCAAGGATTTGATGGTCAAGCTCCTGGCCCCGAAGTTCAACCCGGCGGACCTGCGCCGCAACGAGGGCTCCAGCGGCGGCTATACCGCGTTCCCCTTGCGCGTGACCCTGCCGTCGGCCGTCCCGGCCGCCGTGTCGGTGGCCTACAAGACTATCGATGGCACGGCCCGTGCCCCCGCCGACTACACCGCGGTGACCAGCGGCTCGCTGGACTTCGCCGCCAACGCGGCCACTCCCACGAATACCTTGACAGTCCAGGTGGTGGCCGACACGGCGGGCGAATCCGACGAGACCTTCCGCGTGTCCTTGGGCGGCGACGCCGTAAAGGCCCCGGCGACCGATCCCGTCATCTACGTCGTGGTGCCCGTGACCGCCACGGTCACCATCGTCAACGATGAAGTCGCCTTCGGGCGTTATACCGGTACCGTCAGCTTCGTCGAAGAGTATGACGCACTTTATATGGACCCCTGGACCTTTGGCGCGCCGGCCCGCGGCGACTACACCATTACGGTGGACGTGACGCTCTACAAGGTGCCGGGCGTTTTTGACTTGCAGGGCCCGGGCACCGCGGACGTGACGGTATACAAGACGCCCACCGGCGGCTGGGGCGAGCCCGAGAGCCGGCACATTATTATCGAAGACCCGGCGTCCACCTCCCACAGCACAGCCAACACCGGCGCCCCTTACGGACGCGTCGGGTTGAGTTTTTACTTCAACGACGACCCGTCCGACCCGTACTGGGGCCGGCTCGCGGTCTTCGCGGGAGGGGCCTTTAATCAGACCCGAACGGCCACGGTCAACGGCTATATTCAGGTCGGCGGCGAGCAGCACCCGTTTGTGCTCACCAAGGTCGCTGCGCTGATGGCAGACGGAGCGGCCGTGGCCCCGTCTGAGTCGGCGGAGTCGGCGACGGAGATCGCTCAGGCGGACCTGGTGCGACTTGCCGCGGTGGCGACCCGTCAGTGGATGGCGGGCGGTTCGCTGCATCGGCCGCTTGCGCCTGTCGGTGGTCTTCGCTTCGAGGTCGCCGACCTTGCCGGAAACCTCTTGGCACTCGCGGCTCCCACGGTAATCTATGTCGACCGCGACGCCGCAGGCTACGGCTGGTACGTCGATCCCACGCCGCGACGCAACGAGGAATTCACCCGAGTTTCCCGCACCGCGTTCCGCGCACCCAGAAACAGCCCGGCCGCCGGACGCATGGACCTGCTCACCGTGCTGAGGCACGAGATAGGCCACGAGTTGGGACTGGACGACCTCGATGCCGAAGCCCATCCGAACAATCTCATGGCAGGAACTCTGGCGCCGGGCGTGCGCCGCACTCTGTCGGCAAGAGCGGCCGGCGCCGCGGGCGTGAACAGTTTGAACACGCTGTCCACGATCGGGCAGTCGGGCGGAAACCTGAGCCGCTCTTCCGACGGCCTCGCCACGGAAATCCTCGCCCCCGACCGGCGCCGCGGGTTGCGGCCCGCGGCCGTAGACGCGATTCTGGCTGAAGATTATTGACGGGGCGTTGTTCGCGTTGTGCACGCCTCACTGCGCTGTGCGCGGGTCTCCCGACCCCGCACATGGTTCGACCGCAGGTCTCCCTGAAGGACTGAGTACTCAGTACCGAGTACGCAGTACTGAGCAACCGGCGCCGAATCCTGAGTACTCCGTACTGGGTACTCTGTACTGAGTACTGTCTGCCGGAATCGCCCGAGGCTTTTCCAACGGTTTCACAGGCCGACGCGGAAACCATAAACCATGTCCCAGCTTGGCCGGAGAACCCTGCAACGTATTCTCCTGCCGCCAAGAGCCTTGCCAGCGCCCCGATCGCCGTGCTAAAGTGGCGGCGCTGTCGACGTTGCCTCGATGCGAGAAAGGAGCGGGCCATGATTCCCACGAAGCGTTTTCTTGGTTGGCTTGCGGCGGTCGTTGCGGCTTCAATTTCCTTCGCCTTATGCGCCGGCGTGGCCTCCGCCATCGACTTCCCCGGCCCGGACCCCGGCCCGGCACGCGCGGCAATCGAGGGCGACACGATCACCCTGGAAAACAACGTGCTGAAGGTCACATGGAGCGCTGCTGGCGGGAGGCTCAAGCCGAAAGAATTTGCGAACAAGCTGACAGGCACGACGTTTGCTCTTCAGCAAACAGAGTGCTTTGCCGTCGTTCTGGGCGATACACCGCGTGCTGAACGGCGCGTGGTCAAGGCGTCAGAATTATGGGCCGGCGCACAGAAGAGCGTCAGCTCGTCGGTATTGCGCCCCCGTATGGACGATCCTCGCCGAGACGACTATGGAGGGAAAACGATACGAGTTCACTTCGGCGGCTTGGCCGGCACACCGCTATCCATCGCTTGGGAGGCGGCCCTTCGCGACGGAGCGAACTACGTTCGACAGACCATTTGGATCACCGCGAGCCGTGAGTCCGAAATCGTTGAAGTGCGCGGGCCTGAGTTGACGGGCATTGATGCACAAGTCGCGGGCGGCGTGGACGGCTGTCCTATCGTCACCAGCGATTGTTTTCTTGGCTGCGAAGAGCCTTCCGCCAAAGCTCTTGTCGCCGGATCGAAACCGGGAGGAGGCGCAACGGCAGCTCATCCACAGTTTCCGCCACACTCGGCACTGTCCGATTCGGCGGAGCGGCTGACGTTGACGTTCGTGGCGGGCGTTGCTTCCCGCGGACAGATGCGGCGTGCCTTTCTGCACTACTTGGAACGCGAACGCGCCTATCCGTACCGGCCGTTTCTGCACTACAACAACGGATCTGAAATCGGGTGTGAATACTGGCGGAAGCGGTTCCACAAGGATACCGTCGGCGCTGAGCAGTTCCGAATGAAACAGGAATCGCTTTGGCTGACGAACATCCGCGCCATCGGCGACGAGTTGGTCAAGAAACGCAACGTGAAGCTCGATGCTTTCGTCCACGACTTCGAGTGGGACGACGAAACCTTGGTCTGGCAGTTCCATCGCGGATATCCTGAGGGCTTCTCACCGGCCGCCGCCGCAGCCAAGGAGTATGACGCCAAGGTTGGCGTTTGGTTCTCACCCTGGGGCGGTTATCCATGTCAGCCTGCGCGCATTGAGTTCGGGCGCAAGATGGGATTTGAGACGAGCCCGGGCGGACTTTCGCTGGCCGGTTCTCGGTACTACCAGCGATTCAGCAATGCCTGCTCCAACATGGTCGCAAAGTACGGCGCGAATTACTTCAAATTCGACGGCTTTGCTGCCGGCAACAACCAGCAGGGCGCAGGCCCCTATCTAAGCGACGTGGACGCGCTCCTGAATCTGGTCCGCAGCCTCCGCTCTGATGACGTCTTCATCAACGCCACCACCGGCTCTTGGCCGTCGCCGTTTTGGCTGTTGTACGTCGATTCGATCTGGCGGCAGGGAAACGATACGGGCCTGTTGGGCAAGGGCTCCGACCGGCAGCGGTGGATTACCTATCGGGATAACGAGGTCTACCATCGCATTGTGAAGCAGTCGCCGCTTTATCCGCTCAATTCGCTGATGATCCACGGGGTGTTCGTCAATAAGCTGCCGTTTACGGGCAACCCGTACGATCCGAAGAATCCGCCGGCCTCGGTGGTTCCCAAGGACGTGATCGACGAGATCCATACGTTTTTCGGCACGGGCACGGGCTGCCAGGAGATGTACATCAACCCGAAGCTCATGACCGCGGAACTTTGGGACGCCCTGGCCGAGGCGGCCAACTGGTCGCGGAGGAACTCCGACGTGCTGGTCGATACGCACTGGATCGGCGGCGACCCAGCCAAGGGGGAGATCTATGGCTTTGCCTCCTGGTCGAAACGCCAAGGGATCTTTTCGCTCCGCAACCCGGACGACAAGCCGGCCCAAATCGCCCTGGACGTGGGCCAGGCCTTCGAGCTGCCGCCGGGCGCGCCGAGTAGGTACACGCTCAAGAGCCCGTGGAAGCGCGACGCGGCCCGGCCGGCAATCGCCGTGACGGCGGGCAAACCGCACACGTTCGGGCTGGAACCGTTCCAAGTGCTGGTGCTCGAGGCGGCGCCGTCGCAAGGCAAATGAGCCTCACGCAAAGGCGCAAAGACGCAAAGGAAGAGGGAATGGGGGGAAGTGGATTCACCACGGAGGCACGGAGGTCACGGAGATAAGAAACGATTCTCCGTGACCTCCGTGCCTCCGTGGTGAATTCCCTCTATTTCTCCTTTGCGTCTTTGCGTGAGATCTCCTTCTTCATTGCCCCTTTCGTCCGAGGACTTCATCGCAGGCCGCGCACACGGAGGGGACGTCGATCGATTCCATGAATTCGCGCGACGCGTGGCGGCGCTCGAAGGAGCGCTCGGAGGCGGGGCCGCGGATGGCCATCTTCTGGATGACGACGTGTCCGGGCCCGTACGGCCCGTTCTCCTCGGCCGGCCACGGCCCGTACAGGCCCACGCACGGCGTGCCGACCGCCACGGCCAGGTGGAGCGGGCCCGTGTCGGAACTGACGAACATCCGGGCCTGCTGCGCGAGGGCCGCCAGTTCGCGGAGCGTGGTGGCCGGGGCGAGCCGGGCCTGGCCCCCGGAACCGGCGACGATCGCCTCGGCGCGCGTCCGCTCTTGCTGCCCCGCCCAAACCACGATCGACGGCAACCGCCACTGCCGGCCAAGGTGCCCCGCGACGGCGCTGAACCGTTCGGGCGGCCAGAGCTTCGAGGGCCAGCCCGCTCCCGCGTTGATGATCGCAAACGGGCCCTCGATCCCTAACTCGCGAAGCGTTCGGGCAGCCGCATCGCGTTCGGGCTGGGCAATGGGAACCTGAAAACGAACCACGGGCCGGACAATGCCCAGTGGCTCGACCAGTTCCAGCGTGCGATCGACCGTGTGTTTGGTCTTGGTGTGGACCCGATCCGTGTAGAACCATTGGCTGATCTCGCGGCCCCAATGGTCGCCGAAGCCGATGCGCCGCGGGGCGCCCGAAAGCCAGGCCGCAATCGCACTCTTGGTCAGGCCTTGGCCGTCGATGGCCACGTTGAACCTGAGAGCCCGCAGGCGCCGGCGCAGGTTCAAGACCTCGCGGGGCGACTTCAACCAACGACGTCCGACCACGATCAATTCGTCAAGGGCCTCGTGGCCCTGCAGAAGGGTCGCGGCCGGGTTGGACGCGACCCACGTCAAAAAGGCCTTGGGAAACCGCTCGCGCAGCGCGTTGGCCAACGGCATGGCGTGGATCACATCGCCGACCGCGCTGAGCCGGACGATGAGGATCCGCGGCGTTTCGGAGAGGTGGAATGGCTTTGGCATACGGCTGCGGGTGGAATGAATACTGAATAGCGAATACGGAATTCAGAATGAACCGCCCCCGGCGCGTTCAGTGTTTCGTGCCAAGTCGTCAGCGATCCGCTTCGGACATCCGGCCGCGTTCATTCCTCATTCCGTATTCAGTATTCCGTATTCGCTATTCATTCCGTATTCCTAATTGCCGACTCATTCCTGGCAACGTTCGCTGTTGTCCCGATCCAACGGCGCTACGTCGCCAGCCCGCGGGTATCGAACTCGTACTTCTCGCAGGCCTTCATCATCTCGTCCCAGGTCACTTCGGTTTTCCTGTAGGCGGCCGTGCGGCCGAGGATCGTGGTGAGATTGCTCCGCACGCTCGGGGCTACGGTCACATTGGAACAGTCGCCCTTGAGGATATTGGCACGGAAGTCAGCGATGTTGCGGATCGCGCCGTCGCTATAGATGTGCGGGCTCTTGCCCCCCTTGTACGACTTCTCGCCTCGGACAAACACGGGGCCGCCGTAGTGCGTCTCGATCATGCCTTGCGGACCGAACATGCGGCAGCCGATGTCGTCGTAGCCGGTGCCGTACTGCTTCGAGGCGAAACTGACCAGCACGTCCTTGGGGAACCAGAAGATCACGGAGAAATGGTCGTTGCAGTCGCCGGGGTCCTTGCGGCCCTTCTTGGCGCAGGTGCCGACGGCCTTCAGCGGCTGGTCATTGACGATCCAGGTGCAGACGTCCAGGGCATGGATGTTCTGCTCCGTGATGATGTCGCCGGAGAGGAACCGGTCCAAGCCCCAGGCGCGGAGCCGGTTTTCCGGGTTCTTGGGATCCTTGGCCAACGCGTCGGCGCCGCCCCACGTGCCGCCGCAGTAGTAGACCGCCTCCCCGGAGACCAGCGGGCCGATGTCGCCGGCATGGACGCGGCGGATCGCCTCGCGGTAGAAGTCGTCAGCCCGGCTCTGGAAATCGACCAGGAAGCAGCGCTTGTTTTCGGCGGCCTTGCGCGAGGCGTCGGCAATGGTCAGGCAGCCGGGCACGTCGACCGCGATCGGTTTGGCCACGTAGACGTGGCAGCCGGCCTCGGCCGCGGCCATGGCGTGCATGGGATGGAAGAAGGGCGGGCTCTCGATCACGACGGCGTCGGGCTTGGCCTCCAAGAGCTTCTTGTAGCCGTACAGGCCCGTGAATCGCTTGGCCGGATCGAGCTTGAACTTATTGCCCAGGTGGTCGACCCGATCCTTGAAATAATCGGCCGCACCGATCAGCTCATAGCCGCCGTTCTGCACGAACAGATCGGTGATCCAGGTTCCCCGTCCGCCGCAGCCGATGATCCCCATGCGGACCTTGGAATTGGCCTGCGAGCCGGCGACCAACTCCGACTTGACGATCATCAAGCCGGCGGCCGTCGCCCCGGCCAGGAACCCGCGGCGATCGAGCCCGCCCTGGGTGCCGGTCTTTTCCGTCATCTGTTTGTTTGTCATGTGTATATCCTCCCAAGAGTGGCTCTGATGGATCCTACGGACGCACGCCACAAGCCCACAGGTTACACGAACCCGCCGGAGTTTGCCAGTCCCCGGAGCCGTGCAGTGAGTGGCTTCGGCCGGATGAACCATGAGGCTTCTTCTGGTTCCAGGGCACTTCGACCCACTTGGCCCCATCCGGACATTGCGGGGCAACCAGGAAGCAAGGCTGCCGGGCGGCGGCCTCGTCACTCACCAGTCCCAGCACTTCGGCATGTACAAGTTGGGCCTCGTTATCGGCGCCGCGCTCGCCGGCGCCGTGCAGAAACAGAATCAAGGGATACTTCTTCGCGGCGTCATAGCCCTTCGGCACGAACAGCCGATACGGGATCGACTCGCCCTGGGCATTGCGGAACACGCGTTTTTCCAGCCGTTTCCGCGGGTCGGGCCCTTCGGCCCGGACGATCGCCGCTAGAAGAAGCATGCCGCTGAACATGAACCAGGTCAGAGTCGGATCACACGAGAGTCTCATCGGAGCAACTCCTGGTACGAATTCACTCATGCACTCGTTCCCACGCTCTGCGTGGGAACGCACGGCCCGCCGCTCTGCGGCGTGGGCGGGGAACGACGCAGAGCGCCGAAGCGGACGTTCCCACGCAGAGCGTGGGAACGAGGAAGTCTATGCCTTGCATGATTCCAATTTGATATTTGCAATTTTCAATTTGCAATGCTCACTTTTCAGAACCGAGGCGAGTGACCTTCTCCGGCGCGACCAGAGCGTCGAACCGCTCGGCCGTCATGAGGCCCTGTTCGATGGCCGCTTGGCGCAGGGTCTTGCCTTGGGCGACGGCGTCTTTGGAGAGTTGCGACACCCGCGTATAGCCCAGTTCGTCGACCAGGGCGGTCGCCGCGGCCGTGGCCCCTTCCACGTGCCAGCGGCACTGCACCTCGTGGGCCTCGATGCCGGCAACGCACAGGCGAGCGAAGATGTCGCACGCCGCCGCCAGCAGGTCGAGCATCGTCAAAAGGCTGTCGGCCACCAGCGGCAGGAATTGGCTGAGCTCGAAATTGCCCGCGCTGGCGGCCTGGACCATGATCTGGTCGTGGCCCATCACCGCGATCGCCGCCTGGCAAGCGGCCTCCGGGATGACGGGATTCACCTTGCCGGGCATGATCGACGAGCCGGCCTGGCGCTCGGGGAGGCGGATCTCGCCCAGGCCGGCGTCGGGCCCGGAACTGAGCCACCGCAGGTCGTTGGCCACTTTCAGCAGGTTCGAGGCGACCGTGCGGAGAATGCCGCTCACTTCGACCAGCGCGTCGGCATTCTGTGTGGCTTCCACGAGGTTTTCGGCCCGGGCCAGCCCCAGGCCGGTGATGTTTCTTAGATGCTCGACGACGCGGAAAATGTACTGCCGCGGGGCGCCCAGTCCGGTGCCGATCGCCGTGCCGCCGAGGTTGACCACGCGGAGTCGCTCCTCGCACTTGTAGACCCGCCAGCGGTCGCGGGCGAACGCCTCGGCATAGGCGCCCATCTCGCGGCCCAGGGTGGTGAGCACGGCGTCCTGAAGCTCGGTCCGGGCGACTTTGACCACGTGGGCGAACTGTTTTTCTTTCTCCTGGAAAGCCTCGACCAGGGCGACAAGCGTCGCCTCCAGGCGCCGCAAGCCACGGATCGCCGCCACGCGGAGGGCCGTGGGGTACGTGTCGTTGGTCGATTGGTGGCGGTTGATGTCGTCCAGCGGGCTCAAGGTCGCGTAATCGCCCAGCGGACGCCCGAGGATCTGCAAGGCGCGGTTGGCGAGCACCTCGTTGACGTTCATGTTGGTCGACGTGCCCGCCCCGCCCTGCAGGGCGTCGACCACGACGTGCTCATCGAGCCGAGCGGCCATCATTTCCTGGCAAGCGGCTTCGATGGCGGCCATGGTCACCGGCTCCCAGCGGCCCAGCTCGTGGTTCGTCCGCGCCGCCGCAAGCTTCACGGCCCCGTAGGCGTGAACCAACTCCCGATGCACCGGCCGCCCGGCCAACGGAAAGTTCTCGATGGCCCGCAGCGTGTGAACGCCCCAAAGGGCATCGGCCGGGACATCGCGTACGCCGAGAAGATCCTTTTCTTGGCGGAAGGTGGACATCAGTCAGCACCCGAGTCAGAGTCCGTAGGGTGAACGCCACCAGCACAGTGGGTCAGAAATACAGATCCCGCTCGTCGGTTTCCTTGATTCGCCGCAGCCGGTCCACCAGTTCCCGCTTGCGCGGCCCTTCGGGCATCTTGTCGAGTTCCGCCCGGATCAGCCGCAGGCACGTATCATACGTCTGGTGCGAGGCGTAATCAACGACGTATTCCATGAGCGTGGTCAGGGCGTTGGGCGTACATAAGTTCTGGATGAAGCCGGGAATGGCGTACTCCATGAAGTGCTCGCCGGTGCGGCCGAGGCGGTAGCAGGCCGTGCAGAAGCTGGGGATGTAGCCGTCGAGGGCCAGCTCGCCCATCACGTCGTCCAGCGAGCGAATATCGCCAAGCTGGAATTGCTCGCGCTCGAGGCACTGGGCGTCGCCGGCCTCGGTGTAGCCGCCCAACTCGATGCGGCTGCCAGCGTCGATCTGCGAGACGCCGAAGGCCATCGCCTCGCGGCGCAACGCGGCTGGCTCCCTGGCGGTGAGGATCAGGCCGGTGTAAGGGACCGCCAGCCGGAGGATCGCGATCAGCCGTTTGAACTCCTCGTCGCTCACGCGGTACGTGTCGCCAAGGGCCACGCCCGACGCGGGCCGCAGGCGGGGGAAGCTGATCGTGTGCGGGCCCACGCCGTAGTGCTTCTGCAAATGCAAGGCGTGGCTGACCAGCCCGAGGACCTCGAACCGCCAATCGTACAGTCCGAACAGGGCGCCGATCCCCACGTCGTCCTGGCCGGCCTCGAAGGCCCGCGACAGGGCGTCGAGCCGCCACAGGTAATCGCCCTTGTGGGTCTTCCGCGGATGGACTTCGGCATAGGTGGCGTGGTGGTACGTTTCCTGGAAGATCTGGTACGTGCCGATACCGGCCGCGTGAATCGCGGCGAAGCCCTCGTGGTCCATCGGCGCGGCGTTGACGTTCACGCGGCGGATGCGGCCGTGCCCGTGCTGAATGGAATAGATTTGCCGCACGCACCGGGCGATGAACTCGGGGCTGTACTCGGGGTGCTCGCCGAAGACCAGGATCAGCCGCTTGTGCCCCCGGGCCACTAGCGCTTCCACCTGCCGGCCGATTTCCTCCTCGTCCAGCGTGCGCCGGATCACCTCCCGGTTCGATCGCCGGAAGGCGCAGTATTGACAGTCGTTGGTACACTCGTTGCCGATGTACAGGGGCGCAAACAGGACGATGCGATTGCCGTAGACTTCGCGCTTGAGCTGACGCGCAGCCGCGAAAATCTCTTCCACGAGCTCGTGCGCTTCGGCCGTCAAGAGGGCCGCCGTTTCCTCGACGTTGAGGGCCTGCTTCGCGAGGCTCTTGGCGATCACGCTGCGGACTTCGGCGGGCTCGGCCTTCCGCGTCAACAGGCGGTGCAAGGCAGGCTCGTCGATGAAGTCGAGCGCACTGGAACTGAGTCTCGGCAACGCGACGACCTGGGACATCTTATCCTGCTTCTAGCTCGCCGACCGCAGCCGATTGGCGCTGGCGGTAGCTGGCCGAGCCGCCCGGCCCCGCGCCGATGCTGCGCCCGAGCGAGGCAATCCGCTCTTGCAGACAGGCGTGGCATCCGTCGGCCGTGTCGCGGATGCAGGCCTTGTTGGGATAGATCTCGTACAGCACGCGGTATTGGGGCGGGGTCAGGTTGGGCATCACCACGTTGGCCCCCCGCACCAGACCCAGCTCGCGACCCGTGCGGCGATTGAGAGTCGCCAGCGCCGTCGTGCTGGGGATATTCGCGCGGGGGCAGACCAGCCGCGTCAGCGCAATCACCTTGTACGCCGTCAATTCGTCGGCCGGCGCCTGATCGCGCTCCGGAAGGACCGGCCGGAAACTTGGGTCGCCAAGCGGCGTGTCGGGGTGCACCAGGTACGGGCCCACGCCGATCATGTCGAGATCCAACTCGCCGAACAACACGATATCCCGCGCCAGATCCTTGTAGCTCTGGCCGGGGATGCCGATCATCACCCCGCTGCCGACCTCGTAGCCCAAGCGGCGAAGGCGGCCGAGGATGGCCAGCCGGTCGGAGGTCGAGCCCGGCCGTGGCGGGTGCAGACGCTCGTACAACGCCCGATTCGACGTCTCAAACCGCAACAGGTATCGATCCGCCCCCGCCTCGCGCCATGCCATGAACTCTTCGTCGCTCCGCTCGCCGACGCTCAGCGTTACCGCCAACGGCGTCTGAGTTTTGATCTGCCGCACCAGGTCCGCCAACCAGTCCTTGGTCACCCCCGGGTCCTCGCCCGACTGGAGCACCACGGTGCCGTAGCCGAACGCAACCGCCTGCCGCACGCAGGCCATGACCTCGTCCTGCGACATGCGGTAGCGCTACAGGCCGCTGTTGGGCGCCCTCAGCCCGCAGTACGCGCATAGCCGCACGCAGTAGTTGGAAAACTCGATCAACCCGCGAAGGTGAACTTCACCCCCGACACACCTCTGCCGGGTGGAATCGGCAAGCTGCCACAGGGTCGCCAGCCGCGCCGGGTCGGTCTCTCGCAGCCACGCGAGGGTCTCTTCTGGTTTCATGTTGCGATTATACGCCCCCACTGCCGCTCGGTCGATCGAAGAGCCTCTTTCGAGTGGACCAAAGACCGGCCGAAGGAGTGTGAACGAAGAACACCCGCTCGCCGCTGGGAAGCTCGTTCCAGCCTTCCCGCATACGGTCGGGGGGGTATTTCGCCAGCGTCGCGCCCAGGTCCGCGTAGCCGAAACCGACTCCTTCGATCTCCTCACGGCTCAGGTGGCCGGGGGCGTAGGTGATCGAGAACCGCCCCTCCGACGAGCCGTGGATCAGGTGGGCCGTGGCGTGGGCCAAGTCCTGAAGCTCGGGGCTCTTGCGGTAATGCTCCATCACCTTGGGCGTGCCCACGTAGCCGTACTTGCGGATGATCGCGTCGACCTCCGGCTGTTCGCCGAACCGCTCCAGCCCGGCCGCGATCACGATCAGTTCACCGCCGTCGGCGATGGCCATGCGCGTGCGGTAGATGGACTTGTTGGCCACCCAGGTGCTGACAAACTCGTCGGCCTGCATCACGCACACGACCCGCCGGATCGGCTCGTCGAACAAGGTGATATTCTGCTCGCGCGACTGCCGGGCGGCTTCAAGATACGTGTCCACGTCGTCGCCCACGTGGAGGCCGGTCGTGACCAGTTGGTCGGCTTCGTTGCGGGCCATGACGATTTGCACGTACAAGTCGGGCAGGCCGCCCAGAAATTCCTTCTCGGCCTTGTTGAAGCAGGCCCGCACGGGCGTGACCAGCAAGCCCAGGTTGTTCTCGGGCCCGTAGCACGCGGCGGCCATGTGGCTGGCGCAGATCGCCTCCTTGCCGCCCAGCCCGATGAAGTAATTCTTGTTGTGATTGGCGAACCCGAGGACCTCGTGCGGCACCACGTGGCCGACGTTGATCACCAGATCCCAGCCGCCCTCCATGAGCGTGCGGTTGATCACCACGGGGATGGGCCAGTCGGCCGCCCCGCCCGACGACTGCTTGACGAAGTCGGCGGGAATCTCGCCCAGTCTCACGCAGCCGCCGCGCCAATCGTGGGCGTGGATCCGCTCGTTGGGAATCGCGCCGAACATGCGGCGGTTCTGCTCGGGCGTGTGGGGCACGTGCTGGCCCAAGGTCGGGATCACGTGAACGTCGGCTTCCCGCGCGAAGTGCTGATAAAGGATCTCGGTAAGCCGTCCAGCGCCCGAATGGGCCCGGGTGATGTCGGGCGGCAAGAGCAGCACGCGCTTGGGCCGCGGGCAGATCCGCCGCCGGGCTTCTTCGACCGTCCGCTCCATGAGTTCTTCGAGCCGTTTGGCGGTGATGTGATCCGATTTCTCCGAAAACCAAGGCATGTCGGCCCTCCCGCAACCTGCAAACCACCGGGAACAAAACGCTTATGATATCATGCGAAGTGTCTTTTGAACACTTCGCTTGGCGCGTTCATCCTCGTTCCCACGCTCTGCGTGGTAACGCACGGCCCGCCGCTCTGCGGCGTGAGTGCGACCGGACGCAGAGCGTCCCCGGCCGCCGTTCCCACGCTCTGCGCTCAGTATTACCCACATTTCGACATACTTGCATCAGCG
>CAYTJV010000129.1:0-15249 GCA_964438165.1 uncultured Planctomycetaceae bacterium
GTCCTGGTCGACGAGTATCAGGACACCAATCTGCTCCAGGCCGAGATCCTCTATCAACTCTCGCCCGGCGGCGAAGGACTCACCGCGGTGGGCGACGACGCCCAATCGATCTACTCCTTCCGCGCGGCCACGGTCCGCAACATCCTCGATTTTCCCAAGCACTACCCGAACACGACGGTGGTCACGCTCGAACAGAACTACCGCAGCGTGCAGCCGATCCTCGATGCCACCAACGAGGTCATCGGCCTGGCCAACGAGCGATTCACCAAGAACTTGTGGTCGGACCGCAAAGACGGCCAGCAGCCGCTGTTGGTCACGTGCGAGGATGAAGACGAGCAGAGCGATTTCCTGGTGGCGACGATCCTCGAGCACCGTGAGGCGGGAATCGATCTGCGGCGGCAGGCGGTGTTGTTTCGCGCGTCCCACCATAGCATTCTTCTGGAGGCGGAGCTTGCGCGGCGGAACATCCCGTTTCACAAATACGGCGGACTGAAATTCATCGAAACGGCCCACATCAAAGACTTGCTGGCAGTGCTCCGCCTGGCCGAGAATCCCCGCGACGTGGTGGCCGGCACCCGGCTCCTGGCCCTCTTGCCCGGCATCGGACCGCACAAGGCGCGGCAGCTTATGGCGATGCTGGCCGATGCGCCCGCGCCCGGCGGCTTCATCGCATGGCGCGAGTGGAGCCCGCCGGTCGCCACGCGCGAGATCTGGCCGAAGTTCGTGGCCCTCATCGAGGATCTGGCAGGGACCCAAGAGGATCTTCCCCAGCAAGTTCATCGGGCGCGCGACTTCTACACGCCGCTCTTGGAGCAGTGCTACGACAATCCGGCCCCCCGGGCCCGCGACCTGGAGCAGGTCGAGCTCATCGCTTCGCGGTACCGCGACCGCCGCACGATGCTGGCCGACATCACGCTCGATCCCCCCTCCTCGACCCAGGATCTGGCCGGAGCGCCTTTGCTGGACGAAGACTACCTCGTGCTGAGCACTATCCATTCAGCCAAGGGCCTGGAGTGGGATTGCGTCTACGTGATCCACGCCTCCGATGGCAGCATCCCTTCCGACATGGCCACCGGTTCGCCGGAGGGCATCGAGGAGGAGCGGCGGCTGTTCTACGTGGCCCTGACGCGCTCCAAGCGATGGCTCTACGTGTGCTGTCCGCTGCGATACTACCATTCCAGCGGGGCTTTTGCCCATGCTTATGGGTACGCCCAGCTTAGCCGGTTCCTGCCCCCGCGGGTGGTTCGCTATTTTCAACGCATCGTGGCCTCGACGATGCCCGACGGCGACGGCCCCCGCGGCGACGGCAAGGCTGATATCACCAGCCCCGCGATTCGCGAACGAACCAAGCGGTATTGGGACGGGGGATAGCACCATTTTGCACTCTGCATCCATCAGTCGCCTGATTGCGACCGCCCGCTGGCTGCCCGCGTGGCATACTTGAAGGGGCACCTTTAGCGAGATCGGCACGCGTATGGCGGAGTCATTCTTACAGGAAACCCCTTGTTCCCAGTCGGTTCGTTCTTTCCCAGCCGAAAAACTGGAGGGCTTGGAGACGATCTGCATCTGGGGACTTCCGTTGGCACGCTTGGATCGCCAACAGACCGTCGACATGGTCGATCGTCTCATCGAGCGACGGCAGCCTAGCTTCTTCATCACGGCCAACCTCCAGTACGCGATGCTCTCTGCGGAGGATTCGCGACTGGCCGAAGTCAACCGGAGGGCCGCATTCCTCGTGGCCGATGGGATGCCGATGGTTTGGTACTCGCGGTTCCTGGGGCGGCCGCTGCCCGAGCGGGTCGCCGGGGCTGATCTGATCTATTCGCTCGCCCGCCGGGCGGCCCAGCGCGGTCACCGCGTGTTCTTTCTTGGCGGCAAGCCGGGCGCGGCGGCAGCGGCTGCAACCACGCTCTCGTGGATGTATCCCGGCTTGAGGGTCGCCGGAGTGGAGGCCCCGGAGCTCGAGTCGCTTTCCGCTGAAGAGCATCAGCGGCTCATCGAGCGCATCCGCGACGCGCGGCCCGACTTGCTCTTGGCCGCCTTCGGACAGCCTAAAGGCGAGCTGTGGCTCGCGGAAAATCTCCAGGCGTTGGGAGTCCCGGCGTGCGTTCAGGTGGGAGCGTCGTTCGACTTCGTGGCCGGACGGGCGGCCCGGGCACCGCGGTGGGTGCAGCGGTTCGGCCTGGAATGGCTCTATCGCATGATTGGCGATCCCAAACGCCTGGGCCCGCGGTACGCCAAGAACGCGTGGTTTCTCGTCAAGGCCGTGCTCCGGGACGTGGCGGAACGGATCTTCCGCTGGCCAAGATAAACCCGCGACCGCTGGTCGCGCCGGCGGCGCGATCGGTAACCGCCCTTTGGAGTGCGGCGACTTGTCGCCGCTTTCTTTTCCTTTGGGCGACGGCCACTCTTGTCGCCAAGGAAAAGCGGCGACAAGTCGCCGCACTCCAAAGGCGCGACCAGCGGTCGCGGCTTTATGAGCGAGTCACCGACCCGCTTAGCGTCCTTCGACGGCCAGGAGCCTCGTCTTCCGCTTCAGGGTGCGAAAGGTGAGGAACAGCACCAGACCGGCCACAAAAATGCCCGTCCAAAGCGGGCTGGGGCGCCACTGGCCTTGGATCACCAAGCACTGATAGGCCTCCAGGGCGAAGAAACACACGCAGATCGCGAACAGGCCGGGGTATTCTCGCCGCAACACCGTGCGGAGCGAGAACGGCAACTCGGGCCGCTTCCAACCGCTGAGCTTTGGCAAGAACGCCGGCGTCACTTCCGCCCACGCCGAATACGCTTCCCCGAACTTCCGCCGCAGGAACTCCTCCTCGGCGAACATGATCCGCTCGTAGTAGATCCAGAACCCCAGGGCGAAGATGAGCGTCAACCACCAGATTCCGCAGAACATCGAGATCCCGAGCCAGATCGCGCAGTTGCCCACGTAAAGAGGATGACGCACGACGGAATACACGCCCGAGGTGTTGAGCACCTCGGCAACCTGTCCTTCGTGGGTATTCCGCCCGGAAGTCCCTCGCGGCACGTGGCCGACCGTGATCACGCGGATCGCCAGGCCGGCCAGCGATACTGCCAGGCAGAACAGGGCCCAAACGTTCTGCCCCCCACGGTCCTGGACCAGGTAATCGGGATGGTGCATGGCCGCGAGCGTTGGCACGACCAACACCAGCGGAAGGTAACTCCGCCAGCGAAACAGCCAATTGCCCGTCCGTTCCAGTTCCTCGCGAAGTGCCATGCCGCCGTGCCCCGCTACGAGTTGTCCTTGCCCCCATTCTGTGGGGCATCGAGGTTGGGGGATCCCATAACGTCCCGTATGTAGTCCAATCGGAGCGTAGGGTCAAGACGATTTGCTCGGGACATGCTCCATGTCGCCGGGATTCTCATTGCCCGTCCGATCGTTTCCGCGGCGAGAGCGTGTAGTTCCACTCGCCGTGGAATTCATGACGTTTGAGGCGTAGTCGTCCCAGTTGCTCGTCGCTGACTTTGATCTTTGTCGGGTAAGGGTTGGTGTCAAGGGCTGCTTTCACGATCAGTCCGGTCCGTGATCAACATCTCCCTGTCTCCAGGGCCGCCAGCAAATCCGGATCGGTTTCGGTCAGGGGACGACGACCGCCCCCAGGGCGCCGCACCCGCATCGCCTCCAACGCACGCCGTTGGGCCGGCTGGTCCAATTCGTCCGTGCCCGCGTTGATCGTCGTGCGGGACAGCCCGGTTGCCTGTGGGAAATTCGTTACGTAAGGCACATCCGTGCGCTTCGGGTGACGTTCGTAACGAGATTGGCTTTGGGATTCAAAATGCGGGTTCTTGCACCTGCGATCGTTGTGGCGGCGCCGGGAGTTCGCCTGGCACGACGCCCGGGCCTGCGCCGATACACGGGTAGTCTCGCCCAGGGCAATAGCCCAGGACTTCCGAAGTCTCCCAGACTTCGGAAGTCTGAAACCGTCAGCACGCATGGGGTGTTCGATGAAGAAGAGCACGTTTCGAGTCGTGACCCGCGGGGCCGACGGCGAGATACGCATCCGGGACTATGACTCCCAGGAAGACCTCTTGAAGCGTCATCGCCAGATCGGCGTGGACGATTGCAGCACCGATTTGGGACTGCGCGGGCTGCCCGTGTTCCGCGGCCTGATCGGGCCGATGCCCGAGGGGAGCAGCGTCATCCGCTATGAATCGCCCGAGGTGTTCGAGACGCTCACCAAGGACTGGATCGTCCCGAAATCGCGCGCTTTCCGGTCCCGCGCGCCCACCGCGCCTTAGTTCGGCCTAGTCGTCGGACCGTAGCCGAATTCGCCAGAATTCGGGAGACGGCAAGCACGAACCCTGAATTCTGGCGAATTCGGTTAAGGGGCATCTTAGGGAAAACCCCTCTTGCAAAGGCTCCCCGGAGGGCACATCCTGTACGTATGGTTGATCCGCAGTTGTTGGCAATTCTTGTGTGTCCCGAGACGCGCACCCCGCTGCACGCGGCCGACGAGGCCCTCATTGCCCGTCTGAATCGCGAGGCCGCCGAAGGCAGACTGAGAAATCGGGCGGGCCAAGCTGTCGAGGGGCCGATCGAGGGTGGCTTGATCCGTCAGGATGGCAAGCTCCTGTTCCCGATCATCGACGGCATTCCGGTGATGTTGGTCGACGAAGCCATACCATTGGAGCAGCACGATGAGCGAGAAGACCGTCTTTAAGAAGATCATCGACCGGGAGATCCCGGCGGAGATCGTCTACGAAGACGACCTCTGCATGGCGTTTCGCGACATTCATCCCCAGGCGCCCATACACCTTGTGGTCATCCCCAAGAAGGAGATCGCCAGCGTCAACGACGTGAGCGAGGCCGACGGGGCGGTGGTGGGCCACCTGTTTTTGTCCATGGCCAAGATTGCCGCCCAACTCGGCCTTCAGAGCGGCTACCGCGTGGTAGTCAACTGCGGGCCCGACGCCGGCCAGGCGGTGTTGCACCTGCACTTCCACATGCTGGCCGGCCGGCGGTTCACCTGGCCGCCGGGCTGAGGAAGAGGGGAGAAGGGAGAGGGGAGAGGGGAGAAGGGAGACACGGAGACATAGAGTGTGTCTCTGATTCGGCCAGATGTACCACATTTCTCCCTTCTCCCTTCTCCCCTCTCCGCGTCTTTCTCGCTCTGCTTCTTCCCAAGATCCCTGGACCTAGCTACAATGCGGCAACAGACCTTGCCGGAAAGAGGCGGAGGTATTGGTCATGCCGGTCCGCAAAGGGGTCCATCGCTATCCTCGCCCCGGGGAACGGATCGCTCCGGCGACGTTGCGTCGAGTCCTTCTGGATCATGTTCCCGAGCGCCTCGTGGGCAAAGTCGGCCGACACGGTCTGCGGCTGGCCGACCTGGATGAGTCGACGTGGAACAAATTCCCTCGGGAGGTGATTGAGAAGCTAGCCGAACTGGTGGTTTCCCGCGTGTCGGCCTCTGGCGCGCGAAAACTGCTGGAAGATCGCCATTTTCCTCGTCCCCCAGAAGGGCTGAGGCTCCACCAGCTTCGCCTAGAGCATCGCACGCGGCTGTGTTTGTCGCGCGAAGGATTCGACGAGAATCCGACGCTCTTGGGGGACCGCACGATCGGCGAGATTTTGGCGATCCGGGCGTTCGGTCCTCGCTGCCTGGTGGATCTGCTCAGCGCCCTGGAAAGCGTCACCGCGCGGAGCCGTCACCTGCACCGCCCGCTCTCGGTCGAGGCCGAGCGATTGGCGGAGGTGCCGGAGGCGGCCTTGGCGCGCCACGACGACCCGCGCTTCGGACCGCTGATTCATGAAGTCGACGTGATCGCACTCTCGGCCAAACAGTTGGCCGATCGGTTGTTGTCGCGGACCGAGGACCCTCCCGACCCGGAGTACGTTATCCAGAAGCTTCGCCAGTTGCGCGAGCGGATCCTGGCCATGCCGCATTGGACGCTGGAGGAGGAGTTGAAGCAGGTGTTCGCGTCCACGCCGCACGGGAGGAATCGGGAGATTGTGATCGGGTACTACGGGTGGGCCGACGGGCAGCGGCACACGCTGGCGGAGATAGGCGCCCGCTTCCACATGACCCGCGAAAGGACGCGGCAAATCTGCGCCAAACTCGTGAAACGCCAATCCCCCGCGAGGATCCCCGCCCCGGTGATGGACCGAACGTTGGCCTTTCTCGACGAGCGCTTGCCGCGCGCCGTCTCGGAGCTGGAGCGGGAGCTGCGCGAGGCCGGGCTGACGGCCATCGATCTGCGGCTGGACAACGTGGAGATTGCGGCGGGACTGCTGGGCCGGCGCGTGCCCTTCCGGATCGTGTCTTGCGCCGGCGGGCGCCTCGCGGTCAGGCCCTTGCAGGTGGACGTGCCGCCGGCGGTGGTGGAAGCCGCCAAGAAGGAGATCTACTACCACGGGGCGAACACGGTGGGCCACCTGGTCGAACTGCTCTCGGACAGGTTCCCCGGACGCGTCGATGCGGTGCTCGTGGCCGAGTCGCTCGAGTTGCTCGACGGGTTCCGCTGGCTCGATCGTTCGTCGGGCTGGTTCCGCCTGGAGTCGGTCTCGAAGCACGGGCTGCCTAAAGCGATCGACAAGGCGCTGGCCGTGGCGGGCCGGATTCAGGCCGCCGACATGGCCGTGGCGGTCAGCAGGAACCGGCGGATCTGGAAGACGCCGCCCCCGGAAACGGTGCTGCTGGAGTTCTGCCGGCAGAGCGCGGGCATGAGGGTGGAACGAGAATGGATCATCGCCGACCCGCCCCGCGACTGGCGCGAGGCCCTCACCGGAGTCGAGGCCCAGCTCGTAGCCATCCTCAAGGAGCAAGGGCCGGTCATGGAGCGCGGCTCGCTGGAAGAGCTCTGCGTCAGCCGCGGCATGAACCGCTTCAGCTTCCACGCCTTCCTGGCCGCCTCGCCGGTGATCGCCCAGTTCGGCCCCAGCGTGTACGGACTGCTGGGCACCGCGGTCGCTCCCGGCGTGGTCAAGGCCCTGGTCGCCAAGCATCGTGCCGAGCGGGCGCCGGCAAAGGTCCTGGAGCAGCACGGCTCGACCGCCGACGGCCGCATCTGGCTCGCGTATCGCCTCTCGCGGGCCGCCAGCACCTACGCCGTGATCACCGTGCCCGCCGCGCTGAAACGCCAGGTCCACGGCAAGTTCGACCTTTTCACCACCGACGGACGGCACGTGGGCGTGCTGGCCGCCAAGGACGGCCGGGCATGGGGGCTGGGCGCGTACTTGCGCCGGCAAGGCGTCAAGACCGACGATTACGTGGTCGTGACCCTCGACCTCGACAAGCGCCAGGCGGTGATCGCGATCGACGGCGAGTTGCCGGCCGCCCGCACAGCCGGCAGCCGCGCCGATCACGCTCCCGGCGTGATTCGAGGCGAGAAGTCATGCACGAAGTAGCGATCGTCGATGCCCTGATCGGGCAGGTCGAGGACGAAGTCCGGCGGGCGGGCGCCACGGGGCGGGTCACGCGGCTGGAGCTATCGATCGGCCGGTTTTCCGGGGTCAGCGCCGACGCCCTCCGCTTCGCCCTGGAACTGCTGGCCCCGGGTACGATTGTCGAGTCGGCCCGGGTCGACATCCGCCAGCCCAACGCCCTCTGCTGCTGCGCCGCGTGCGGCGCGCGGGCCGAGATCGACAGCCTCCCGACCCATTGTCCGCGCTGCGCCGCCCGCGAGGTGACGATCGAAGGCGGACGCGACATGCTGCTGGAATCCATCGAACTGGAAGACCCCGACCCATGAAAATCATCGCCGCCCAAAGAATCCTCAAAGCCAACGAGCAGCTCGCCGAAGCCAACCGCGCCAAGCTCAACGCGGCGGGCGTCTTGGGCGTGAACGTGGTCGGCTCGCCCGGCTGCGGCAAGACCACCCTGCTGGAAGCCCTCGTCACGGCCCTGCGGGGTCGAATGACGCTCGCGGTCATCGAGGGGGACATCGCCGGCTCGATCGACGCCGAGCGTATGGAGGCCCTCGGCGTGCCGGTCGTGCAGATCAACACCGAAGGGGCTTGCCACCTCGACGCCACGATGATCGCCGCCGCGGCCCAGGGCCTCGATCTGGCGGCGGCCGATTGCCTGGTGATCGAGAACGTCGGGAACCTCGTTTGCACGGCTGGCTTCGATCTGGGCGAACACGTGCGCATCGTGCTCTTGAGCGTGACCGAAGGAGACGACAAGCTGGTCAAGTACCCCGCCATCTTCCGCGGCTCGCAGGCCCTGGTGCTCACCAAGTGCGACCTCTTGCCGCACACGAATTTCCGCGTCGAGCAGGCCGTGGCCGACATGCGGCGTCTGGCCCCGGAGGCGCGGGTATTCGAGGTCTGCGCCCTGCGCGGCGACGGCGTGCCCGCCCTGGCCGACTGGCTCGCCCAACAGCGTCTTCGGTAGCGAGCATTCATCATTACGGCTGGTTTTCGGGCTTTCGTGATTGCCCGATTTGGTTGCCGAAGCCGTAGGGTGGGATAACACCAACAACTGCCGCAAGAGCACGCCGCCACCCTCGACGAACTGGCATGTACAAGCGCTGGGCCTATGGCCGACGGATGGACCGCATCGGCGAGGACATCACGCGGGAACTGGAATTGCAGCCGACGAAGCTGGAAGCCCACATCCACGTCCGCCCGAAATACGCCTGCCGCTGCTGCAAAGAGGGAGTCTGTGCGGCTCCGCTTCCCCCGCGGCCGATTCCCGGGGGCATCGCCGGGCCGGGTCTGGTCTCCGAGGTGATCGTCAGCAAGTTCGGCGATCATCTGCCGTTGTACCGTTTGGAAGACATCTTGGTGCGCTATCTGCACGCGGATGCGTTCACCGGTTACGACGCGATCTTTCTGGGGCCGCAGGCGGCCATCCGGGAAGTGGCGTGTTGGGCGCATGCGCGGCGGAAATTCTTCGATGCCGTGAAAAGCTATCCACGGGAATCGCAAAGTGGCAACCCAAGCGGGCCTACATGATCCACTACTCCGGCTACGAGGATCGCGATCATCCGGACGACCTTGTTAACGGCCCGATCGACATGAAGCGGTTCCGGCAGGAGCTTCAGCGTGTGGCGGGAGGCCGGGGCATCCAGCCGGCGGAGCACGGCATGGTCCTGGGTGACACGGCGCCGTGGCCGGAGTAAGATTAGCGCGGATGAAAATGCTCTGCCGCGAACAGTCGCCTTACGCGACTCCACACGGGCGGTCATGGCTGTGCGAAGGGAGGAATCGAATGTCACGGTGGCTGTTTCACAGTGTCGTCTTGCTGTTGTCATGGACCTTGATCGTCCCTGTCGTCGCAGGAGCGGAGGGGCCCGCAGCCAATGCGATGCGTCCGGTCGGCTCCAAGAACCGGGCCGCCTGGATGGCCCAAGGAACCTACGGCGTGATGACACACTACTTGATCGAGCCAAAAGGCAGCACGCCGGAAGAGAGAACCGCGGACCTCAACCGCACGGTCGACCGCTTTGATCTCGACCACTTCATCCGGCAATTCCAGGAGACCCGCGCCGATTGGCTGATCTTCACGCTCGGCCAATGCACCGGTTACCTGTGCAGCCCCAACGCCTACCTCGACGCCAAAGCCCCCGGCCGCACGCCCCGCCGCGATCTGGCCCTGGAGATCGCCCGGCGGCTCAAGCCCCTCGGCAAACGGTTGATCCTTTACATCCCTTCGGAGCAAGCGGCCGATCCGGCCATCCAGCAGGCATTGGATTACACCTCGGATGGGCACGCGGATCGGTACTTCGAGTTCCTGCGGCAATACTCCGTCAAGTTCGGCACACTCCACCACGGCTGGTGGTTTGACAGTTGCAGTCCGCACCCCGACGAGTATTGGAAAAGGTACCTAGCAGCGGTCAGGACGGGCAATCCGGATGCCGCCGTGGCCTTCAGCGGCACACCGACAAGGAGTTGTTCCAGTTCGTCCGCGGCATCAAGGCGGTCGGGGGAGCGATCACGATCAACGTACCGATCGACGTGGAGAGCGGCCATATCCCCGAAGACAGCCACAGCCAACTCGTACGGCTCTCGAAAGCTCTCTGTGCGAAGTGAAGAACTCGCGAACACCTGCCAGGCTCACGAACGTGCAACGATTCAAACGCCAACCCATTTGTCCGGCGGGGATTCTGACCCTCGCGCTGACCGCGCTTGTAGGGAGCTCGCCTGCTCCGTGCGCCGAGACGCAGGCAACCCTGCTGCGACCGACGCGGTACGCGGCAGGATGGAACGATGAGCTCACGCGCGTCGAGGATCCCGCCGGCCACATGGTGGCGTACGACGCGAAACAGAAATCCTGGCGGATCGCCCACGACCCGCAGCCAAGCAACGGCAGCGGGGGCACGATTTGGCCACCCATGGCTAGCGCGCTTCTGCCAATGGTGCGAGTGCCGATCGGGTTGGTGAACGTGGCGGTGGGGGCAACCGCTTCACGACAATGGCTGCCCGGCCAGCCGCTGTTCGAGAACCTCGTGACGGCTGGCAGCGACGTGGGCCGTTTCCGCGCGGTGCTGTGGCAGCAGGGTGAATCGGACGTGATCGAGAAGGTCGATACGGCGACCTATGTCCAGAACCTGATCGCGATCCGGCAGGCTGCGGCGAAGCGGTGGGGTCTCGATCCTCCGTGGCTTCTGGCCAAGTCAACGCTTCATCCGACCGTCTACAACGACCCCGTCCATGAAGGGCAGATCCGCGAGGCGATCGATCGGATGTGGCTTTCGGCTCTTCCAGTTCATTCCGCCGAGCCCAGCGGCAGGACCCAGATGTTGCGGTAGCGGACCGGGTTGCCGTGGTCTTGGAAATGGAATTTGCCCTTGGGCGAGTAGCCGATCACGGCCCCGCGGATCTCCACGTGGTCGTGGATCTTGATGCCGTTGTGCCAGACGGTGACCCGCGGCTTGCCAAGGGGCTTTCCGTCTTTGGTGCGGGTGCGGTACTCGACATCGAACGTCTGCCAGGCCAGCGGCGGCAGCGAGGCCAGGCTGAACATGTACTGCGGGTTGCCTTTGAGGCTCTCGATGGTCTCCATCGTGTCCGGATCCTTATAGGCGTAGATCCCTCCGCAGCCGCCGCCCAAGTAGGTCGTGTCGCCGAACGAGTCGAGCACCTGGATCTCGTCGCTGTTGGTCAGGAACAGTCCGCTGTTGCTGCGTCCCTGGCTATGCGCCTCGGGCATGAGGGGCACGAGGAACTCGACGTGCAAGTCGTAACTGCCGTCGAACGTGCGTTTGGAGGTCATCCCTCCCCTCGGAACCTGGATCGAACCGTCCTCGGCGACGCTCACTTTGCCGACGTCCCATTTGGCCCCGCTCTGCAAGATCATCTCGGAGAAGTCCTTGCCGTCCAGCAGGATGACGGCCCCTTGAGGCGGCTTCTTGCCGAGCGTGGGCGGCTTCTTTTCGACGCGATGGATCTGGAACTTGCCGCCCGGGCCGCACTCGCCCTGGATCGCGCAGGCGGCACACGTGCCTTTCCACTTGACCTGGCCGGCTTTGCCCGTTATGGCCACGGTGTCGCCTTCGGTCTTGCCCTTGAGTTCCACCCTGGCGATGTTTCCTTCGCCGCGCGTTTGGCGAACGAACACGTTGTAGTTGCCGTTTCCCTGGGCCACGACGCGTGCTTCGATTTTGAATTGGCCCGCGGCGTCGATGCCCGTTCCTTCATACAGGCCCTGCACTTCGGCCTCGGAAGGGGCGGCGGCCCAAGCCGCGCCGCCGAGGTTGGCGCCGGCCGCCGTTAACGAGATGATGCCCAGGACCACAAACAGATTACCGCGCATGTCACACATCGAGTCATCTTCCTTGGTACGGGAGAAGAAAAGCTGCAATTGTTTAGCCAAGCGAAGCAAACCACGGATTTCACGGATAATCACGGATGTCTTCGGAAACCGCCGATGGTGATGCTCCCTGCCCCACGGCCGGGTTCTAGAATAATGCCGTTCTCGCGTGCGGGCAATGGCTAGCACCAAACGGTTTTCCAGGCGCGTCCCGTTAACGCTGAAAGGCGACGGATGCCGCGAAGTCCCCACCGACCCCGTGTCGGTGGAAACGGGTTTGGCGACTACGCGAGAGGAGCCCAATCCGATGAAGTCCCCACCGACCCCGTGTCGGTGGGAACGGGTTTGATGACTACCGTGGCCGCCGTAGTTGCCAAACCCGTTCCCACCGGCACGGGGCCGGTGGGGAAGACGATAACCATCAACGTCCAAACTTGACGGGGAATGAACGAAAAACCGTTCGGTGCTACCGCGATCGGATTCAAGTCTCCCTTGAAGACGGCCGTCCGAAACGGGCGTACAGGGGAGGAAGGAGGAAGAGGTTCAGCAAGGTCGACGTGAAAAGGCCGCCGAGAATCACGATCGCCAGCGGGTATTCGATTTCGTGGCCGGGCTTGTTCCCGGCAATCACCAGCGGCACCAGGGCGAGGCCGGTGGCCAGGGCGGTCATCGCGATTGGAACAAGCCGCTCTTCGGCGCCGCGCAACACTAGCCCGACGCCGAACGGCTCGCCTTCCTCGATCTCCAAGTGCCGGAAGTGGCTGACCATCATGATCCCGTTCCGGGCGGCGATTCCGAGCACGGTGACAAAGCCCACCACCGAGCCCAGCGAAAGGACCCCGCCGCCGATCAAAACGGCCACCACCCCGCCGATCAGCGCGAACGGGATCGTGGACACGACGATCAGCGTCGGACGCCACGCCTGGAAGTCGACGTAGAGCAGCAACACGATCGCGACCAGGGCCAGCGCCGATAGGGAGTAGAGTCTCCGAATCGACTCCTGCCGGGCAGCGTACTCGCCCAGGAACTCGGGGTGGTACCCGCGGTCGAAGGAGATCCGCTGCACCTGGTCTTGGATCGCGTTGGCCACGGAGCCCAGGTCCCGGCCCTGGACGTTGCAGGTGATGTCCAGCCGGCGGGAGGCGTTCTCGCGTTTGATCTCGTTCGGGGTGGGGACGATGGCCACGTCGGTTACGTCGCCGAGCCGAACCTGGACGCCGGAAGGGGTGTCGATCGGCAGCGCCCGGATGGCCGCCAGATCGGTCCGCACCGAGGGCACGCCCCAGACGACCACGTCGAACTTCTTCTGCCCTTCGTACACTTCGCCGACCTTGGCTCCTTTGAGGATCGTGGTCGAGGCGCGTCGGACCTGTCCGGCGGTGAGCCCATACCGCTCCGCGGCGTCGGGCCGCAGCCGGACCTCGACCTGCGGAACGAGCACCTGCGGCTCGACCTTGAGGTTGATCACGCCGGGCACCGCGGCCATGGCGGTCTCGATCTCGTGGGCCTTGGTCCGGAGCACCTCCATGTCCGGCCCGTAGAGCCGCACAACCACCGCGGCGCTCGCGCCGGTGAGCACCTCCTTGATCCGTTCGCGAAGATAGGTCAGCACGTCGCGGTACAGGCCCGGGTACGCGTTGACCACCTCCTCGATTCGGCCGACGGTAGCGCGATAATCGACTTCCGGATCGATACTGATCCACAACTCGGTGAAGTTCGGCCCGACCACCTCGTCGGCCACCTCGGCGCGGCCGATGTGCGCGCCGAAGTTCCGCACGCCGGGGATCGCGCGGAGCTGCTTGCTGGCCTGGACCGTCACCCGCTGCATCGCCTCGACCGACGTCCCCGGTTTCTCCACGAAGTGCATGAGGAAGTCGGTCTCCTGGAAGTCGGGGAGGAACTCCTGTCCCAGCCGGGTCGCGGCCGCCCCCGTAACCAGGAACGCGACCAGCAGGACGCCCAAGGCCAGGTACGGCCGGGAAATGAAGCCCGGCAGCAGGGGCCGGTAGAGACGCTTGAGCAGCCGGGTCAGCGGGGCCTCGCCGCGATCGGCGGCCCGGCCCGTCAGCAGCATGTACGATAGGGCCGGAGTGACGGTCAGGGCGACCAGCAGCGAGGCCAGAATGGCCAGCACGTAAGCCAGGGCCAGCGGGCGGAAGAACGCCCCGGCCAGCCCTTCAAGGAAGAATACCGGAACGAACACCAAGGCCACGATCAGGCTGGCGTAGACCACGGCGCTGCGGACTTCGAGCGAGGCGCCCAAAACCACCTGGAATGCCGATAGCGGACTCCCGGACGCCCGGTTCAGACGCAGCCGGCGCACGATGTTCTCCACGTCGATGATCGAGTCGTCCACCAGTTCCCCCAGCGCGATCACCAGCCCGGCGAGGACCATCGTGTTCACCGTCGCCCCGAACCAGGTGATTAGCAGCACGGCGATCACCAGCGACAAGGGAATCGCGATCATGCTGATCAGGGCGCTGCGCCAGTCGAAGAGGAACGCCAGGAGGATGACGATCACCAGCACGCACCCGATCGCCAACGCGCGCGTCAGGTTGCGCATGGCCCGCTCGATGAACGTGGCCGGGCGGAAAATCGTGGGGTCGATTTCCGCGCCGGCCAGCGCGGGCCTGAGGGTTTCCAGCGCTTCCTCCACCCTGCGCGTCACTTCGAGGGTGTTCCCCTCGGGCTGTTTTTCCACGATCAAGAGCAGGCCCGGGCCGTCGTTGATAACCGCGTCGCCGATGGGCGGCGGCGAGCCGAGGGTCACTTGGGCCACGTCGCCCAGCCGGACCGGGGCGCCCCCGCGGAAGTCCACCACGGTCGCGGCAAGATCCTCCGGCTCGAGGATCGGTGAGAGGTGGCGCACGGCCAAGCGTTGGTTCGGGGTGTCGAGGAACCCGCCGGTCTCCAGCACGGCCGCGTCCCCCGCCGCCTTCATAACGGCGTCGAGGCTTACGCCGTTGGCCCGCAGCCGATCGGGGTCCACGAGCACCTGGAACTGTCTGTCCCGCTGCCCCCAGATGGCGACGTTGGCCACGCCGGGCACCGACATCAGCTTCGGCCGGATGGTCCAGAGGGCCAAGAGCGTCAGATCCTGCTGCGACAGCGTCTTGGACCACACGCCGATCTTCATCACCCGGCTGGTCGAAGAGAGCGGTTGCAGGATCACCGGGGGCCTGGCCACCGACGGCAGTTGCCTCGTCTCGGCCGCCACCCGCTCCTGAACGATCTGGCGGACCTTGAGATGGTCGGCGCCGTGCTCCAGGATCAGCACCACTTGGGACAGCCCGAGCACGGACTTCGACCGCACGGTCCTGACGTTCGGGATGCCGGTCAGCGCGTTTTCCAGCGGCATGGTGACCAGGCTCTCCACCTGCTCGCTGGACAGGCCGGGGGCCTCGGTTTGGATCTCGACGATCGGCGGGGCGAATTCGGGAAAGACGTCCAGCGGGACGCGACGAATCGACTGGTAGCCGCCCACCAGCAACACGACGCACAAGGCCAGCAGCACGACCCGCAAGCGGAC
>CAYTJV010000130.1:0-15211 GCA_964438165.1 uncultured Planctomycetaceae bacterium
AACTTCTACTGCAGTCCGAGGGCGCGCGCCTCGGCGGGGAGGTGCGCCGGACAACGCTGGCGGAGACCACCGCGCCGGGCGCGGCGTAGCTGGCGGGCCTGGCCACCGGCGTCTGGCACGACCTGGCCGATCTGGCCGGGCATTGGAAACTCGATCGCGCCTTCGTCCCCCAGATGACCGCCGAGACCCGCCAGACCCTCGTGCACCGATGGGCCGAGGCCGTAAAGCGATCGCGAAACTGGGCCGAGCCATGACCGATCCTCAAGCGGGAAAAGGTGACAGGCACGAATGGCACTGTCGGCAAACTTCCGAGTGCGTTTTGCCAACCCGCACTCGGTGCGAGCGGCATCCAATCCCGTTCCCCGCCCGATTCACTATCCGACCGCGGAGTTGTCGCAGTCGGCCAACGAGCGGTATCTGGAGGCATTGGCGTCCTTCATCGCAGAGTCTCACTGGCGGAGAGCCGATTTCCGCGGGCGTCTTCCAGGTGGGCCTGGAACGGACCGTGCTCCGGTCGGAAATCGCCGAGGAACCCCTGCAGCGTTCCCTGAGCATTCAGCCGCACGGCCTGTCTTGCGGGCGCTCCCTGAGTGCGCTCGATGATCCAGAAGTACTGGGCATTCGGCTCCGGCTGACCCGCGGTGAACTGGTAATCGACGCTGAAGCCCATGGCGGTGCCCTCGGGCAGGGTTTGCGCTAAGGCCGTGCCCGCGGAAAGACGGATCGGCAGGGCTAGTCCCGGCGGCATGGTGGCGCCGGATGCCGGGGGACGGCTCGAACCCGGGCCCGGCATCGCCGGGGCAGCGGTCCCTGCCGGTCTCGGCCCGGCTTGCGGCGACGAGGACTGGGTCGGCGCCGCGGGAGCTTGGGGCGCAGCCTTCGGCGCCGCCGCGCTCTTGGGCGGTGGGCTCACGTCATACCCGAAAGAGCAGCCGAGCAAAGGCAAAATCGCCGACAGCACGAGCCAACGGGGTAGGTGGTTCATTGTTCTCCCCCAAGCTTTATCAGGAGCCATTTCAACTCACGCCACCATCATAACGCGCTGCTGTCCGCCGCCAACCCTCTGGTCTGTCAGCCATTTTCGGCGGCCGCAAGAACCTGTTGCGAAAAGTCGTCGAGGCCATGCTTGTCTCAGGACGACACGACCACCATAATGACTGGAGATAATCCACCCATGTTCCCGTCTCTTTCCCACGGAGAGAACCATGGCTGCGAAAGACCCGCGATCTCCCAGTAATGAGCCGGGCGGCGCCGGACAGGGCCATCCGGCCAAGGCCGATTGGCGGCGTGGTGCGCCGCGTTCCGCCCCTGCCCCGGCTGCCGGAAAGAAGGCCGGGGGGGGCTGGCTGAAAAAGCCCGATCAGGCATTCGAGGATGCCCGGCGATGGTACCGCATTCGAATCGCCAGTTGGATCCTCTTCGTGGTGGCCTTGTTTATCGTATTCATCGTGGTGATCATCTACCGGCCCCGGCGCACGCCCTTGGTGGCCATGGCGGTCACCGACTACGAGAGTCTGGCCTCCCGGGTTGTTCCACCCAACGGCTGGGCCGTCGAAGATGTCGAGAGCTTCCGCGAGTTGGACGCGCGCGAGGAAATCGTCGAGTACGCCAGTCCGCCCTACGTGTCCGGGAAGACGGGAGAAAGCGCCTTCGAGGGCCTCCGCGAGGAGATTCGCAAACGGTCGAGGTGGTGGAACCTCCGCCGCTATCCGATCATCGTGTACCTGAGCGTCCACGGCGTGGTAAACCAGGACGGAAAGCCCTGCCTGCTCTTGCCCGGCGACTCTCCCTTGGCCAGCGACAAGTGGCTGCCCATGGAGAAGCTCGTCGAGCACCTCTTCCCGGCCGATGCCCAACAGGCCCTGCCCGCCAAGAAGCTCCTCATCCTTGACTGCAACCGCATGGACGTCAACTATCGGCTGGGACTGCTGTACAACAGCTTTGCCGACGGATTGAACGACGTCGTGCAGAAGACCCCCGGGCTGGCGATCCTCAATTCGACGAGCCCCGGCCAGATCGGGTGGACCTCGCCCGAGCAACTCCGTGGGTCGGTGTTTGCCTACTTCGTCTGGCAAGGGCTGCGCGGGGCAGCCGACCGTGGCGACGAGGGGGGCAATAACAACGGCGACGTCTCGCTGCGGGAGCTTCACGGCTACGTTGCGAAACGCGTGCGTCAATGGGTCTTGGAGCACCGTGCCGACATCCAGGAGCCGAAGCTCTTCACCGAGGAAGACGACTTCTTCCTGGTCCACGCCAAACGCGGTCCGCCGACCGAGATCCCTTCGGCCAAAACCGATTTCATGACCCGCTGGACCAGCGACATCGACCCCCTCTGGTCCCAGCACGAGCGGCTGCGCGCTTCGAGTCCGTGGCGGATCAACCCTCTGGGCTGGGAGGAATTCCAGCAGGGATTGCTGCACCTGGAGCGGCTTGCCGTGGCCGGGCCGAGCTACGATGAGGAGTACGTCCGCCTCAAGGACGAATTGAACGCCAAGGTCAATAGCCTCACCGATCAAGGGCTCCCCAAGGATTTGGCCGTGGCCAGCATTCCGTTGCGGCTGAGACTCGCCCCGCACGCAGATCTCCTCAAGGTCGGGGATGAGCAGAGGACGCTCCGCGCCCAGTGGAACCCCACCGAGCAGCGCTTCGCGGCCGAGGCACTGCGGGACACTTCCTACCTGGCTGCCGCCGCGGAAGTCTGGCGCCAGTGCCTTGGCGGGCTCGATAGCGCCCGCTGGTCCGACATGCTCCAGTTCGTCGATGCCCAGGGGCGGCGGGGCCGATCGGCGGGCGAGGTCGTCGAATTGCACTTCCTGCGCATGCTCAACGCCCACATGGATCCGGTCACGTTGAAGGACCACCGTGCGGCAGTCGAGCGCGCCCTGGCCGCCCGCGATCTGGCCGAAACGGCCGCCGGGCCCGACGACGAGCGCGTGTACTACTGGGCCCCATCGGCGGTCGACAAGGCCGACGATGAGCGACGGCGGGCCGAAGATCAGCTCTTCCTCGGCTCCCCGGAGGCGGCCCGCGAGGCCCAACGCGCGCTGGAGAGCCTGGCTTCTTCCGACCGTCAGGCGGGAGCGTATCCCAAGGCGATCCGCGATGCCGAAAAGGTGGCCAAGGCCTTTGCGCTGCGCGACCGCGCCTGGTCGGAAATCCCCTACTACGCCCGCTGGCTCTTGGCACGGCAACGCCCGGAAAACGAGCGCCAGATGCAGCTTCTCGTCTCGCTGATCCAGAATATCCACGCCCTGGGAGCGGAGCTCGACCGGGCGATTCTCAAGCGCGACTGGTCGCCGGCGTGGGAATCGTCCTTTCAGACCGCGGAAGCCGGCCGCGCCGGTCTTGCCAAGGATTTCCAGGAGGAGTGTACCTGGCTTTGGGAACGGGCCCCGCTGAATCGAGAGACCCAGCAGGCGATTTCCGTGGTCCTCTCGGTCCCGCTGGTGAGCGGGAGACAGCGGAGCGGACTGTGGGTCAACTACTGGGAGATTGCCGGAGGCAAACGGCCGGGCAGCGAGGGCAGCCAGGCGCCCGCCGGCAAGCCCGACGAGAAAGGCAAGGCCGCGGAAGCCGCCAAGACCGAGCCCAAGAGCGAGGTCTTCCGCGTGGCCGGCGGCGCCGATCAAGACGCCACCGCGGCCTACTTGAAGCGCCTGCCGGTGAGCCATCCGGTGCTGGCCGTTCTCGGTCGGTCCCGCCTGGGAGTCGATGACCCGCCGTGCCTCAAGCTGGCTTCCAATGCCGCGCCGGGCCGCGGGGCCTCCGACGAGCTGCTCAGCCGGCTCGCGCGCCTTGCCCAGCAGGGACAGTGCGTGCGCGAGCTAGTGGCTCTGGGCAACGATTCCGTGCCGAGGCAGTGCGCCGCGTGGCTGAAGGAAAGTGAGTCGCGGCTCGACGCCGGGGATCGCTCGCCGGGAGAGAACCGGGAGGGCCGGGCCAAGGCCGATCGGCTGTTGCGGGCTGCGGCGCCGCTGATGGACTTGGCGCGCTCGCCTTGGGACAAGCCGGAAAACGACCCTCCCCATCAGCTCCGCCGCCTCGACCTGCACTACCTGCTCTTGTGGCACGCCTATCGCACCCTGGACGACTTTTGGGGGCCTCCGCCTGCTCGCCCCGACGCGCCCGCTGGTGCACAGCCGCCCTCCTTCTTCGCCACGGCCGCCGAACAGTACCTGACCACGGCCGCGGCGCTGGCGCCGAGCGTTAAGCGCCTCCGCTACGATAGCCCGGAACTGAAGGAAGCGGTCAATCTGCGGGATCGCCTGGAATCGCGCCGGAAGGCCCCCCCCAAGGTCGTGGAGGCGAAGGCCGCCGATCTGTCGATCAAGAAGGCCGACGCAGCGGCGTCCAAGACCCAAGTGGCCACGACTCCCGGCGAAATCGGGGCCGAAATCGCCGACAACCTGCCCGAGGGCGCCGCCGCGCTGTACATCCGCGATCCCGCCACCAGCGACCGGCTGGAGCAGACCATTCCCATGCTCATTCAAGGCGAGCAGGGCAGAACCGAGTTTCGCCGGATTGGCGTCGCGGTCAAACCGGGCCAACACGTCTTGCCGCAGAAGTACAGCGTGCGGAGCGACGACCCGCGCTTGCAGCACGCCCGGCTCCAGGCGGTGGGCCTGTATCGCGGCCACGAGTACGCGGTCGACTTCACGGCCACCCCGCCCGACTACGAGCTCGCCTACACCCCGCCCAAGTATCCTCCGCCGGTGGTGACCGTGTTCGGCGAGGCGGGGGAGCCTTGTCCGGTGGTGTTCATTTTCGACTGTTCCGCGTCGATGGAGGACAACATTCGCGGCATCCGCGAGCTGAGGCAGAAGCCCGGCCAAACTCGCGGAGCCGCCGCCTCCAAGGTGGCACGATTTGCGATCGCCCGCGACGCGCTCAAGCAGATCCTGGAGCGCGTGGCCAAATCGGAGATTCCCTACGAGGTCGGCTTGATTGTGTACGGGCATCGCGTGGGGTGGGAGCGGGATCCGGTGCGGGGCAAGGACATCATGGTCGTGTGGGATCCGAAGAATCCCGGGGTGTGGGATCCGAAGAATCCCGGCAAGACGATCGCCAGGCCGGAAGACAATCCGCTGGTGACCGCCGAGGACGTCGAGGTGCTCCGTTCGCCCATCCCCTTCGGAACGGCGGAGCTGGCGGGGCTCACCAAGGACATCGAGGCTTGGCGGCCCCTCGGCGAGACGCCCTTGTACCTGGCCGTCCAAACCGCCCTCACGGAGCTTCAGAGCAAGCAGCCCTCCAAGGAGCTGGGCCGGGCCGCGCGGCGGCACATCCTGGTGATCACCGACGGGATCAACGAGGTCTCCGGCGAGGGAAAGCGCGCGCTGAAGGCCGATCTCTCGGAGCTGTTCCGAAAACCGGAGAACCGCGACGTGACGCTCGACATCGTGGGCTTCAACCTCACCGACTGGGACCTCCTCTGGCAGTGCGTCGCCAGGAACGAAAATAAGGCCAAGCTCGCGGAGAGCATCGCGCCGCTGGAGCAGCAGGGCGTCACGGCCATGGACGCGGCCGCACGGGTCGATGCTGCGTTGATCTCCACGCTCCGGAAGTTCCAGAGCGAGCGCCGCGAGTTGCAGGACCTCGTGGCCGAGACCAAGCATTCGGAAGCCGCTTCGGGCACGGGCGGCGATGTCTCCAAAGGGTTCTACCAGGTCGACGAGGACTCGGGCATCTCCCAAGTCGTCGAGGCCCTGCGGGAGTCGCTCCAGCTTCGCAAGGCCAAGTACACGGTCGAGCGCGCGCCCGACGCCGTCGCCGTGGGCACCGCGGAGGTCGGACAGCACGTGGAAATCGAGAAGCACGTCGGCGTCCGGCGGTATGTTGTCAAGCTCGGCGTGGGCGACCGCCAGGTATCGACCGAGGTCACGCTGGAGGGCGGCGAGTACGAAATGATCTACCTCAGCAAGGATGGGACCCGGCTGGGGCACCAGCGGTACGACAAGAACCTCCGGGTCGGACGCGAGAACGTGCCCGACACGGCCGACCCCGAGAATGCCGCGAAGCGGTTCTTCGTGGGGGCCCATATTCCGGACTGGAAGGGCTCGACGGTGCAGTTCGAGATTTCGATCCAGAACAACGACGCGGCGAAATTCAGCCCTCGGCCCGAAGAGGCGTGGATCCAAGTCCGGCCGCTCGTGCCCGAGGGGACACCCGCGCCCGCACCCTATGTCGTGTATGATCTGACCTACGTCGAGCGGGTACCAGTCCCCGTGCTCACGTTCGCAGCGCCCGACTGGCCGCCCAAGGCCGAGGAGGCCGAGATCCAACTCTGGTTCAAGCTCAAGAAGACCCCGCCCGACCCGCAACAGGTGATCACCGTCAACGACCTGCGCAAGCGGGGCGGCTTCCAATTGCAGGACGTCCCCACGGCCACGTTCACCGTCGATACGCGGCCCGGCGAGCAAGGGCCTTGGCTCCAGGTGGTGGTCAGCGAACGCTATGCGCCGGGCAAGCCGATCCAGGGAGTCCGGGTCGAAATGGACCCCATGCCCGAGCGACTTACTACCCGCCAGTACAACCAGAAAGCCGGCACAGTACACCACACGTTCTACTACGACCCCGCCGTGGCGGCCCAGGCTGGCACGTTCCGCATCCTCCTGACCCCGCACAGCCGATTGACCGAGCGGGCCGTAACCCTGCCCGCCCCGCTGAAGATCGGCATCGCCCGCCGAAGCCGATAATCCGTGGACCGTACTCCTTTCCTCCCCCTCACCGCCGGGCCCGCCCCGGCGGAAGGCTGATTGGCGGCTACAAGCGCATCGCACCCAGGTCGTACTCCCCGAACGTTCCCACATAGAATCCGAACGGGACGATCGGCTTCATCCCCGCCGCATACGCCAAGTTGTTCATGTAGCAGAGGACCGTCTCCGCGGGCGACTCTTCCCAGGAGCGCAGCCCCCGCCACCGCCGGCCCCGTGCCGGCGGAGCGCTGATTGGAAGCTACAGCGGCCGGAAAAAACGCCCTCGTCACCACCGGCCTCGTGCCGGTGGGACGCTGATTGGAAGCTAGAGCGGCCCTCTTCCTTAGCCGCCAACCAGCGCTCCGCCGGGGCGAGCCCAATGGCACTAAGCTTGGAGGACTGGTATTGACAAATGCGGTCAGCACAGATGTAAACCATCGCAAGACAAACAAGCCACCACAACACGACGGTCAACATTTTCTTCACCGCGCTGGCCGCGCAGCTCGATGAGCCTCGTTACGGAGGAAGTCGACCGCCAAGGTGGTCAGCAGGCGCGCGCCCAGCGGCAAGGCGGCTTCGTCGAGGATCATCTTCGGCGTGTGCAGGCCGTGAACGGCGCCAATCGCCTGGTTGCGCACGCCGAGGAAGATGAAGAAGCCGGGCTTGCGCTGGGCGTACTCGGCGAAATCTTCCGCGGCCATGATCGGCTCCACCTCGATCACGTTGGCCGCGCCGGCCGTGCGATCGAGCGTCGGCTTCATGCGGCGGACAAGCCCGGGGTCGTTTCGCGTCGCGGGACCGTAGCTCGTGTTGCTCACTTCGGCCGTCGCCCCGTGCGCAAGCGCCGTGTGCTTGGCGATCCGATCGAGTTGTTCCAGCACCTGGCGGCGGACCGCCTCGTCGTGGGTGCGGACCGTCCCCTCCAGGACCGCCTCGCCCGGGATGATGTTCCACGCCGTGCCCGCCTTGAGGACGCCGATCGAGACCACGACCGCCTCACGGGCGTCGGTGCCTCGGCTCGCAATGGTCTGGACGGCCACCACGACGTGCGCCGCGGTGACGATCGGATCGACGCCCTGCCAGGGCATTGCCCCGTGCGACTGTTTTCCTTTGATGGTAATGCGGAAGTGGTCGGCGCCGGCCAAAAGCGCCCCCTCGCGGTAGCCGAGCTTGCCGGTTTCCTGCTCCGGGTTGACGTGCAAGCCGAAGATCGCGGAAACCTCCGGATCTTTCAGCACGTTCTCTTCGACCATCTGCCGGGCGCCGCCCGCTTTACCGACCGGCGGGCTTTCTTCGGCAGGCTGGAAAATGAGCTTCACCGTGCCGGGCAACTGCGGGCGAAGCTCGACGAGGATCTTGGCCGCCCCGAGCAGCATGGCCGTGTGGGCGTCGTGGCCGCAGGCGTGCATCACGCCCAGGTTCTGCGAGGCGAACGGCAGACCGGTCTGCTCGGTGATCGGCAGGGCGTCCATGTCGGCCCGCAAGGCGACCGTGGGCAGTGCCGACCGCCCGCGGACCAGGGCCACCACGCCGTGGCCGGCAACGCCCGTGCGGATGTCTTCGATCCCCATGGCCTTGAGGTGCTCCACCACTTTGGCCGCCGTGCGCACCTCACAGTTCGAGAGTTCCGGGTGGGCGTGGAAGTCGCGCCGCCACTCGATGATCTTGGGTGCAACCTGCCGCGAGAGCTGCTCGACGCGGCGAACCAATTCGTCGTCGCCCCAAGCCAGCACGCCCACCCCGATCCAGAGCGCCGCCACCGGAAAAAGCGATGTGAATAGAGCGCGCATCATGCCTCCTTATTCGACCCCCTGGCAAGGAAGTCGGGCAATCACGAAAACACGAAAGAGCGAGCATTCATCATTCTCAATGTTTTTCGTGTTTTCGTGATTCGTCTGTTGCCACAGTCTACCTTCTTGCATTACTGCGCCTTGCGAGCCGCGCCCAAAGCGTCAATATATTGTTGCGGCAGCTTCTGCCGCGACCACCAGCGGGGCTGCTCGGTGTAGATCCAGACATACTCGTCCGAGACTTCCAATGCGGCTCGCACCGCGCGCTCGAAATCGGCCGGCGGGAAGTGGTTCTTGGAGAAATCGCTCTCGTGCCAGCCCGTGGCTCGCCAGTTGCAGTCCATCCAGAGGCCGAACCCGGCCTGCACGCGCGTGTACTTCTCCGGCACCGCGGACCAGGCGGCCGATTTCTTCTTGATTGTCTCATAGGCCGTGCGGAACTGCTCCGTCCGCTTGTACGTGTAGGACGACTCCCAGGCATCGACGATCTTGACGCCCTCCGGGCAGGCATCCCACATGCCGTCCAGGAAGTCGGCCAACAGCCGGTAGTTGCCCCCTGACCGGTCGCTGCCCGAGGGCGGCTGCGCGATGCTGTAGCCGAACGTCAGCAGGATAGTGATGCCGGGATAGCGCCGCGCGACCGCGGTCATCCACTCGCGCCCGCGCTGGCGGACCTTGGCCTGGTAGTCCGCAAAACTCTTGGTGGCCTGATGCTTCTGCTTCTTGTATTCGAACAATTGGTCGTTGTACTGCTCGACGTCGAACATAAAGCCTTTGGCCGAGCCTTGTTGAGCCACTTGGGCGGCCACGTCGAAGTTGTCGAGCACCACGCGCATGGCGTCGTCGTCGAACCAGTCGACGTTGCCCGGAGTGACGTTGACCCGCAGGAAGCGATCGGTGAACTTGCGGAAGCGGGTCGTGCGGAGATCGTCGATCGCCGGCTGGAGCTCGGCCAGCTCGAACTTGCGTTTCCCCCACATTTCCCAGGTGAACGAGCCCCCGCGGCTGCTGTCGACGTGGAACACCAGGCCGTCGAAGGGCATCTGCTCCATCGTCTCGATGTTCTCGCGCAGGAACTTGGTGCCCGGCTCGTCCCAGCCCCATTCGATCACTTTCTTGCCTTCCAGCGACTTCGGCTTGGACGCTTCCCCCGCCGCAGCGAGCCTTAGGATACCTAGAGCCAAAAGAAGCACGATGGCTTGTTTCATCACGTCGCCTCCTCGCATGCTTGGATAACGATGCAGTCGCGACCCCGTCAACTGCATTCTCTTCCTGAGGGCCAGCAGGCTCCCATTCTGCCGTCCCTTGACGGGGAATGCAAGAGCGCGTAGGGTGGACCGAGCGCGAGTGGGCCAAGAATGGAAAGGAAGATGGGGGAAAAGAAGATGAGGGAAAAGAAGATAGTCAGCTCAATATTCCTTTCCTCCATTTTCCTTTCATCGCTTGTGCTGTTGAGCGATACTGGCGATTGTGCAGAGCCATCGATTGTGAGCGGGAACCCCAAGAGCTTGCGGCTGGCGATCGAGGACTTGATCGGGACGTTCGGCCAGCGGTATCCCAAGGGCCGCGAGTATCTGCGGCGATTGAAGGACATCGAGAAAAGCGGTGGCGCGGACGCTCAGGCCAAGTTCGCGGCAGTCCAGCGCGAGGCCCTGCTGGCCAATCCGCTCGTTAGGTTCGACAAGCTCTTGCTGGTACGGCGGGCGGAGGGCAACCTCGGCATGACGCCCAATTGGGGCGGAAAGACCGATATCGTCAAGGTCGGGTACGACAACGAGATCGTCATCCTCTCGCCTGTCGCCCCCGAGGGTGCGCTGACGACGTTCTACCGTCCGGCGAACGGGGAGTTCGTCGGCGACCTCGACCTGCACTGGCACGCCGACCGGCTCTTGTTTTCCATGCCCAGCCACAAGGGCGCCGGCGCGTGGAACGTCTATGAGTTGGTCCTGGATCCGGCGACCGGGCAGCCCAGGCAGCCGCCGCGCCAGGTCACCAAAGATTGGCCCGAGGTCGATAGTTACGAAGGCAGCTACCTGCCCGATGGACGGATCATCTTCTCCTCGACCGCAGCCCACAACGTTTGTCCCTGCTGGGGCCGCTCCTCGTCGCATTCGGCGGGGCAGTTGTACTTGTTGGACTACTCCCCCTCTCCCCCTCTCCCCCTCTCCCCCTCTTCTCACGTCCGTCAGCTCTGTTTCGATCAGGACCACAACTGGGGCCCGACGGTGATGAACGACGGGAAGGTGCTCTACCAGCGGTGGGAATACGCCGACGCACCGCACTTCTTCTCGCGGCTGCTGTTCACGATGAATCCTGACGGAACCAACCAGGCGGCCTGCTACGCCAGCAATTCCTACTGGCCCAACGCCGTGTTCGATGCCCGGCCCATTCCCGGCCAGCCGTCGCTCTTGGTGGGCGTGGTCGGGGGCCATCACGGCAGTGCGCGGGCCGGCGAGCTGGTGGTGTTCGACGTCGCCAAGGGCCAGACGGAGGCCGACGGCGTGGTCCAGCGGATCCCCGGGTACGGCAAGAAAGTCGAGCCCATCATCCGCGACGCGCTGGTGGACGACAGTTGGCCGAAGTTCCTGCACCCGTATCCGTTGGGCGATCAGGTCAGCGGCGTCGGCGGGGGGAAGTATTTCCTGGTTTCGTGCAAGCGCGATCCCGCGGCGCCGTGGGTGCTGTGCCTGGCCGACGTCTTCGACAACATCGTGCCGATCCGCAGCGTGCCGGGCTCGGCCTTGCTGGAGCCGTTTCCGCTGGTCCGCCGGCCCGTGCCGCCGGTGATTCCCGATCGGGTGCAACTCGGGCGTAAGGACGCCACCGTCGCGGTCAGCGACATCTATGCCGGCCCGGGGCTAAAGGGCGTCCCGCGCGGCACCGTGAAGCGATTGCGCGTGTTCGCCTACCACTACGGCTATCGAGGCACCGGGGGGCATTGCGCGGTGGGCACCGACGGGAGTTGGGACGTGAAGCGGATTCTGGGCACGGTGCCGGTCCGTGAGGACGGCTCGGCCCATTTCATTGTTCCTGCCAACACGCCGCTGTCGGTCCAGCCGTTGGACGCCGAGGGCAAGGCCCTGCAGCTCATGCGGAGCTGGTTCACGGCGATGCCGGGCGAGAACGTCAGTTGTGTCGGCTGCCACGAGCGACGCGCCGAGACGCTGCCCGTGAAGGCCGCCGCCGCGCTTCGGGATCCGCCCTCGCCGATCACGCCCTGGCGCGGCCCGGCGCGGGGTTTCAGCTTTGCCCGCGAAGTCCAGCCCGTGCTCGACAAGTTCTGCGTCGGATGCCACAACGATCAGCCTCGGCCCGACGGCCGGCCGATCCCTGATCTTCGCGGCGGCCGGATCGCCGGGCCCGACTCCCGCGATCCTGCGATCGGCGCCGTGCACCCGAACATGTCCGGGTGCTGCATCTGGCACCTCTGGCCGATCAATCGCAGCGTGTCCTACGAGATCCTCCACCGCTACGTGCGCCGGCCGGGGGCCGAGAGCGACTACCATCTGCTGCCCCCGCTGGAATACCACGCCGACACCAGCGAGCTGATCCAGATGCTCAAAAAAGGACACCACGGCGTCAAGCTCGATGCCGAGGCGTGGGAGCGCCTGGTCACTTGGATCGATCTGAACGTGCCGTATCACGGGAATTGGGGCGAGTATAACATCGGTCATCCGGGGGCGGTTGAGCGCCGCCGCGAGTACGCCAAGTTGTTCGCCAATCTCGACGAAGATCCTGAGTGGCTCCCGCCGTTGCCTAGCGAGCCGGTCAAAGCCGTGATCCCGCCGGAACCAGTCAAGCCGGTCTCGTTGGACGTGAAGATCCCGGGTTGGCCCTTCTCCCAAGACGAGGCAAGCCGGCGGCAGCAGGATGCGGCGAAAACTTCCGAAGTCTCGAAGACTTCGGAAGTTTCCAGCGTCGGGCCGAGCGAGATGCGGCTCGACATGGGCAACGGCCTGACGATGCACCTGGTCCTCATCCCCGCCGGCGAGTTCCTCATGGGCGACGCGGCCGGCTGCGATGACGAGCAGCCCGTGTCACGGGTGCGGATCGAGCGGCCTTTCTGGATGGGCAAGTTCGAGGTGACCAACGGGCAGTACGCCCTGTTCCATCGGCAACACGACAGCCGCTACATCAGCGTCTACGGCAAAGACGTGATCGCCCGGGGCTTGCCGGTGAACCGGCCGAAGCAGCCGGTGGTCCGCGTGCCGTGGACCGGGGCAATGGAGTTCTGCCGATGGTTATCCCAGAAGACCGGCCGGCGGATCTCACTGCCCACGGAAGCCCAGTGGGAATGGGCCTGCCGCAGCGGCAGCGCGGCGGCGACGTCGTACGGCAACCTCGACGCCGATTTCGGCAAGCTGGCCAATCTGGCCGACAAGCGGCTGGTACTGGCCTTCGCCCACTCCGGACAGGCCCTCGATTGGATGCCGAAGGTGGCCACGGTCGACGACGGGGCCTGCGTGACGGCCGAGGTGGGCAACTACGTTCCCAATGCCTGGGGCCTGCACGACGTGCACGGCAATGCGGCCGAATGGACGCGATCCCTCGACCGCCCATATCCCTACGAGAACGACGACGGTCGCAACGATCTGTCGGCCGCTGGCAAGCGGGTCGTGCGCGGCGGATCATTTCAGGACCGCCCGCACCGTGCCCGCTCTGCAACGCGCCTCTCCTATCCCGCTTGGTCGGGTGTTTACAATGTAGGGTTCCGCGTGGTGTGCGAAGCGGCCTGGCCCGAGAAACAGTGAATTCGGGGTTCTCAGCCATGCCAGCCTCATGTTCCATGAAGCGAATCGTGGCGTTGCGCGCGCGGATGTCCATGGTTGCCCGGTCGGATTCCCGTCGGTGTGCCACTGCTTGCTCGCACGCGGAATCGCTGCGGACGACGAGTTTGAACATGAAGCCCGGCGTCATCTTGTGGCCGCGTGCGGGCAAGCAGTGCCTTTGCGGCAAACGGCAAGGTTTCGTATGCTCCGTGGCTTTCGTTGATCAAAAGGGCGGTGAAGCGTGGGCGGGTCGTGGTCGTCCGTATCTTGCGCGTAGCGGAAATCCAAAGCACTGCTTACCCGCACGCCGCCAACGGTCGATCCGATTCGTTCGGCCATGGCACAGTCGACAGGAGTTCAGGCGTGCGGGCAAGCAGTGGCACACCGACGGCATGGCGATCCGGAAAGCAAGGGCACCCGTGCTTTCCGGCTTTCACGACCAAGTTCAGTACCCATGGTTATTCCGCTTTCTTTCTTCGTCGGCGGAAAGGAACTCTTTTGCACCGCACCAAGAGGGACGTATAATTGGGGAAGGGTTGGAAGGGGCACCATGCTCCGATTCTAGTAACGGAGAAAGGACGATGAGCCAAATCGTTTTGGACATCCCGGACGAAAGCCTGCTCGCCTTGGACGTGCCCCCGGATCGAGCGGGTGAAGAGTTGCGACTGATCGCCGCGATGAAGCTCTACGAGATGGGCAAGATGTCATCCGGGGCCGCCGCCGAACTCGCGGGCATCCCCCGCACTACTTTCCTGGCGAGGCTCGCCGATTTCAGCATTCCGACGTTCCGCCAGACCAAGGAGGACCTGGAAGCGGAGGCGCGGCTTGTCTAACGTTGTCTCGAACACCTCGCCGCTCCAGTATCTGTTTCAACTGGACGCGCTGGATATCCTGCAAACCGGCATGGTGTCGGCGCTAGAACCCCTCGTCACGCGTCTTCAGTCCTTGGGGTTCTACCTCGATCCTCATACCCGTGCTGCCGTCCTCGAACTGGCGGGGGAAAAGAATCGCACCTGAAAGCGCGCCTCCCCCTTCCTGCCCCGGGGTTCTCAGCCATGCCAGCCTCATGTTCCATGAAGCGAATCGTGGCGTTGCGCGCGCGGATGTCCATGGTTGCCCGGTCGGATTCCCGTCGGTGTGCCACTGCTTGCTCGCACGCGGAATCGCTGCGGACGACGAGTTTGAACATGAAGCCCGGCGTCATCTTGTGGCCGCGTGCGGGCAAGCAGTGCCTTTGCGGCAAACGGCAAGGTTTCGTATGCTCCGTGGCTTTCGTTGATCAAAAGGGCGGTGAAGCGTGGGCGGGTCGTGGTCGTCCGTATCTTGCGCGTAGCGGAAATCCAAAGCACTGCTTACCCGCACGCCGCCAACGGTCGATCCGATTCGTTCGGCCATGGCACAGTCGACAGGAGTTCAGGCGTGCGGGCAAGCAGTGGCACACCGACGGCATGGCGATCCGGAAAGCAAGGGCACCCGCGACGGAACTCAACGCAGACTATGCAAACGTCGCAACTGTTCGAATTAGGTATCGTGTCCCCGTCCCTGAAAGAGCCTCTGGAGTCAAGGGCCTCCCGGCCGATTTTTTTGTGTACGCTCTGCGCCAAAGCTAATGCTCGCTTTTTGTTGACGGTTCGTATTGGTTGGACGGAACGGGTTGTGGACTTCGGTTGTCGCGGTCATGTTTTGCGAGGTTGTTCGCGCCGTTCTTTTCGCGTGCGGCGGCACCCCTACCCATCCCTTCGTGATGTACGTCTGCCTACCGGCAGCCGTCCAAGCCCGCTTGAGCCTGGCACGGAGTCGTCTGCTGCGACCGTCTCGCGGACGCGGGCCGTCTCAATCAGAATTACGCTCGGCAACTCACGCCGAGTCCACGGGGACACTCAGACTGGCCTTGCGCCCACGAGTTCGGCAGGCTGCCAGCCCGCGGGAACCGCGCGACGGGATCGATCCGGCACGC
>CAYTJV010000131.1:0-15142 GCA_964438165.1 uncultured Planctomycetaceae bacterium
GATGGGAGTCAGTTCGCTGGGCTCCGGTATACCCGACTTGAAAATGATCCCGCAGATCGCGCATTCGAGGATCGGAATAGTGCCATCACCGGAAGACGGGTAGGGAATGTCTAAGCTCCCGAAATTATATGCCTCCTCTCTCAGGCGCGCCACCTCTTTGCCCTGACAACGGCAGGCAGGACACCGATCGCTAAAGACGTACCTGATGCTAACCAGAGACCGTCGCATCATGTGGCTGCCTCTGGGCTGTGCAGTCCTAGCACCAAGCCCTCCGGGGGGCCCTCCGCGATTGACGGGACAACGGACTCTCGGGGCGTCGGACCGGCGCGTGGGCGCATCGCGTCATGTACGACCCAGCTTCGCGCATCGTCATGCAATACCACCAAATACGCTATCGCCGGCACCATGACCATCAGGTCGACCATGAAAAAGCCGCCGCAGACTTCCGGGATGCCGCGCACGGTGAAGAAGGCCAAGATGCCCACCGCCTGGGCGAACACGGCCTGCTGCCCCAGCCGCTTGGGCAGCCCGCGCCGGAACGCGCGCCAGGCCGCAAACCACGCCCAGGCCAAGCCGGCCACAAACGGCACCAGGCCGACGAAGCCGGCGGTCAACAGCACGTACAGATACGTGTTGTGGATGTGGGTCCCTACCAGATAGCGGTCCGACTGGAAGCCGTAGCCGAACACCGGCGACTGGACGACTTGCTTCCACCCCTCCGCCCAGTAGTAGGTACGTCCGCCCATCTCGGCGAGCTGGCTGGCCTGCTGGCCGCGGGTGAGGTGGAAGAACACGCGGTCGACCGTTTCGGGCGGCACGAACTCGATCGCCACGGACGCCGCGCCCAGGAGGATCGCCGCGGCGCCGACGAGCCGGGCTCGGGCCCCCAGGACGTAGGTCGCGACCGCCAGTGCGAAGGCCAAGCCGACGTTCGTCCCCCGCGCCTGCATCAGGTAGACCAACAGGCACGCTGCGGCGAACAAAGCGGCCCAGAACGCCCGCCGCCACCAGACCCGGTCGCGCCAGAGCATCACATAAGCGACCACGGCCGGGACCGCAGCGAATCGGGCGATGCCCGTGCCAAGGGGCATGCCCACGCCGCCGACCGGGCCCACCTCGGCCTGCACGTTATAGGCTGACATGCTGCCGATCTCGACCGCGTCGGCCAGAACGTGCCGGGCGAAGATGCACAGGAGGGCCAGGATCCCGGTGGTGACGAGCCAGGTCAGGTAGTTCAGCTCGATGGATCGCTGGAGGGCCCGGCCGCCGCGGAGGTACGCCGCCAGCGCCGCCAACGTGGCGAGGTAGCAGACGGCCCAGTACGTCGCGTCGAGCGGCCGGGGCGACAGCAGCGATGACGATCCGAGCCCCACCAAGCCGTAGAACCCCCACAGCTTCAGCGGTCCCGGCAAGCCGGACCCCTTCCGGCCCGTGCTGGCGATGAGCAGAAGCGCGGCGGGCAAGACGGCCAAGGGGAAGGCCGTGCGCGCGAAGTGGATCAGCTCCTTCAGGCTTGTCGGCGCGTAGTACAAACACCATGGGCCGCTATTGTTGGCCGCCCAGAGCATGAGCCAAAGGACGCTCGCCGTGCATACGTACGGCGCCCACCACGGCCGCCGCGGAGCGCGCATCGCCCGTCGGGGCAGGAGCCGCTTGGCGGCGGGCATCGTCGTCACAGGTGCATGCACAGTCGGTCCCCTCACCTCTCCGCGGCCGTGACGGCGGGCTCCGCCGGGGCCGCCTCGCCAGCCGCCTCCGCAAGCACACGACGGTAGATGCGATCAACCGCCTCGGCCTTCCTCTCCCAGGAAAAGTCCGCTGCACGGCAAAGCGCCCCGGCGGCCAGCCGGCGGCGTTCGGGCTCGTCGGCGGCCAGGCGGGCGATCGCCCGCGCCAACTCGGCCTGAAAACGGCCCACGCTGTCGATGGGCAGCTTGATGCCGCAATCGGCGGTCACCACGTCCGAGAAGCCACAGTGGTCCGGGCAAATGACCGGCACCCCCTGCGCCAACGCCTCCAATACCACCGTGGAGGTAAGATCCTTCAGGCTTGTGATCACAAACACGTGGGCTCCGCGCACGACGGATACGGCCTTGTCTCGTGGCACCCACCCGTGCCAGCGGCAACGGTCGTCGACGCCCAGCCGCTCAGCCAAGCGCTGCCACTTCGTCGTACAGGGCCCCTTGCCCAAAATGTCCGACTCCCAGGCTACGCTGCTCGGCAGTCGGGCAAGAGCCCGCAACAAGAGCGGCAATCCTTTTGCGGATTGATGCAGCCCGCTCCAAGCCAGCCGCAGCGGCTCGCCAGGCCCGCGGCAAGCGGGCGAATCGGCCACGACCGACGGCAAGCCGATCTCGCAGATCACCTCGCTCTCCTCCCCGTACCAGCGGAGAATCTCGCGGCGAGTGCCCTCCGTGGCGGCGATGATCCCGCCCCGGGCCTTGCGAAACGCCCGCTTCGGACCAGGCAAGAACCGCCGTTGCAGCGAGTTGATCACGTTCCGCGCGGCGTAGTACGCGCATCCATGCGCCCCCAGCGCCGGCAGCAGCCGCCAAGGGGTGTTCTCCAGCCCTCCGATCGGCCCCCACACAAACGGCACGTCCAACTTCCACAGAAACCCCGGTGCCCGATAGCCCACGTACGTAAGCTGATGGACCAGGTCGAAGTGCATCTCCTGCTGCAAGCGGCCGGCAAGGCGGTACGCGGCCCTTTGCCACTGGTGGATGTAGGTCAGCATCTCCAACGGCGGCCAGAGCCGCTCCAGCCAGCGCAGTTGCCTCTGGCAGATGTAGTAGAATCGCATGTGCCGCTCTAGCTCAGGCCGCCGCCGCCGTTCCGCCTCCACGGACTCGCGGCAGTCTTCACCGGCAATGACCCAAACATCGTGATGCCGCGCAATCGCCTCCGACCACCCCCACCCCACCGCATTCTCCGACCCGCGCGACGGATCGCAGGCATACGCGCAGACCAGCACTTTCAACCGCGGGATCATGATGCAACCTGCGACTGCCATCGCCGACATGGCGTCGTTCGCTTGCGGAATGAGAGTTCGTCAATTAATCGAACATACTCGGCCATCACGCAATCCTCACCATACAAGTCGAGCAGGTGCCCGGAACCGAAGCGACGATCCAGCGTTCCGGCTTGCCAAGCAGAGTACAGTTGCGTGATGGCATCCGTAATGGATTCCTGGGAACTGTTATCCGCCGCTAGACCCCCACCGTGCCGAGACAACACATCCGGCAACGTCCCCACTTTCGGCGAGATGGCCAGGATGGACCGACCCGCTTGAACGTAATCTACAAACTTTGATGGCAAGAAGATTCCCTCGCTCATCCTCGCCTCGATGATCACTAAGACCGCTGCATTTTGCAGTATCCGTTGGGTATCGTCATAGGCATGGGCCGGCCAGAACTTGACAATGTGGCGAATTCCCAACTGCTCGGCGACGTTGCTCACGCGGTGATTCTGTCCGCCGACGAACCACAGCTCCACGTCTCTACCGCCTGGACCGTTCTTCATAAAAGCTTTGACGGCCGCCAGAAAAGTCCCGGGGTCGCGTTCCGCGCCGAGGTTGCCTGCATGACACAACACGAACCGACCCGTTGCCTGAGGCGACCCCCAACTCAAACTGGGGAGGGCGATGTGAGGGATCACCGAGCTCTTCAGACTCACGTTTCCTGGCAAGTAGGAACACATGTATCTCTGAAGCCGCTCGCAGGGGAAGGTCGACCACGTTGCGTGCTTTGTGATTGCTCGCAGGCACGTGCCCCACAATGGTCCCAGCCGCGTTTCCGGGCCCTGTCCATAGGGAGGAGGAAAGCAGGACCATGGCTCGGGGTCGTTCCAGTTGGCGATCCAAGGAATACGCGTCTTGCGCGAGGCCATCATCGCCGCCAAGTGGGACGATGCCGGTCCCGAACGTGACAGAATCAAGTCATACGGCTTCGTCGCTGCCAGCCTGCATCCTGATAGGCTCGCCGAGAGTATCCAGGTGAGATTTGAGACCACGCGAGTCAGATGATGTACTTGGCGCGACACCCTTCCGAATTGTTCCCTCGCCTTCGGTTTCCTGACGCAGGAGACGAATCGCGTGGCATGCACGACGGGATCCCAGAATGCACTCTTCGCATTCGGATAGTGGGCGCCGTGCGTGTTGTCACGGGACAGGACGTCCACGTCCCAGCCTGCGCGGTGCATCGCCACCACGAGCTTTGCATTGACGATGGCCTCTGGACTCGCAGGCGGATAGCAGTTGACCGCAAACATCAGGACTCGCATCTTATTACTTTCCACGAGAGGATTCACGCGCGCGATGAGCAGGGTTTCGCACTCTCAACGCAGTCCCGTAGCTGGAGAACACCACAGCATCGGGCGATTCCTTTCCCGAAGTTGATCCTGCTCACGCTACCATTCCTGGTGGAGTATCAACTCAACAATCCGCTCCGCGGCGTGCCCGTCGCCGTAAGGATTGTGACCGGTCTGGCACTCCACGCACGCGGCAGGATCGGTTAATAGTTGAGAAACGCCTGCGACGATTGCGTCGGCGGAAGTGCCGACCAGTCGCGCGACCCCGGCTTCGATAGCCTCAGGCCGCTCCGTGGTCTCACGCATCACTAGTACCGGCTTGCAGAGCGAGGGCGCCTCCTCTTGAACGCCACCCGAATCGGTCAGGATAAGAGTCGAACGGTCCATCAGCCAGACGAATTCCGGATAGGCCGCCGGCGCGACGAGGTGCACGTTCCTTCGGTCTCCCAGAATCCGCCGCACCGGCGCCTGCACATTTGGGTTCAGGTGCACAGGATAGACGAAACGACAATCCGCGAACTTCTCCGAGAGCACGGCGATGGCATGGCAGATGTTCTCGAAACCTTGCCCGAAACTCTCACGGCGATGGCCCGTGATGAGGATCATCGGGCAACCCTCGAGCATGGCGTACTTCCGCTGCCACGCGTCGCCGTTGGCTCGCTCCCGCTGGAGCGTCCACAGCAACGCATCGACAATGGTGTTGCCTGTGATATGGACGCTTCGCGCCAACGCGCCCTCGGCCAAGAGGGCGTCGGCAGCTCGCTGCGTGGGAGCACAGTACAAGGCCGTCACAAGGTCGGCGATCCGCCGGTTCAATTCCTCTGGCCAGGGCATCAAAAGGTTGCCCGTGCGCAGACCCGCCTCCACGTGGACGATCGGAATACGGCGATAGAAAGCCGCCAGCGAGGCGGCCATCACCGTGGTCGTATCCCCCTGGACCAGCACGCAGTTGGGCCGAACCCTCACGAGAATCTCGTCGAGAGTCTCCAGGCAGCGCGATGTCAGCCCGGCCAGAGTCTGGTTCGACCGCATGACGTCCAGGGATATATCGGCCTGAATGCCAAAGTAGTCCATAACCTGGGCCAGCATCTCCCGATGTTGGCCGGTCACGCAGACGATCGGCTCGATCGCCCCGGCGTGGCGCCGACACGCGTAAACCACCGGCGCCATCTTAATGGCCTCGGGGCGGGTACCGAAGATCAAAAGTGCATGCATGTTGCATCACGTGAAAAGATCTCGCCGTCGCTCCCTCTCTCCCGCGCGGTCGGGTGGCACGCCCAGAGTCTTCAATGGGCGTGGCTTTGGCAGCAACTCATGAACCACGCCCTTCGCAAAGCCTCACGGCGTCCCACCCGGCGCCGCCAAGGGCGCGACTTATCGGCGTTGGCCGTCCGAGTAGGGCAAATCAAAGGAGTAGAGATCGGCGATCGACTTTACCGTGCCTATCGGCCGAAAGGGCTGAAGGCCCAAGAGGCGTCTCAGAAAAGTGACAAACCGTTTTCTGCCGCCGATGCCAAGAACCCGGTATAGGACGCGGTCGATCCCGTGCTCCGGAATACGGCCTCGAGGATCCAGGCGTCGATAACGCGCTAGCGCCTCCTTCCTCACTTCCGGAACCAAAGCCGCTTGCTTTGCGAGATTCCAGAACTGGCGGGCAAAGCTCTTCCGGAGGTCGTTCAGCAAGCCCATTTCAGCAAGGCTCCGCTCCGTGGCATCAAGCACACTGAGGAGTGTCTTCAGGGCCTCGACTGTTGCCGTCGTGCACACACGGGGCCTCAAGTCTGTATAGGTCCGGTAGTATTCCCACGTGCCGAGACAATGCTTCCATTGGCCGCCTCGCAGCAAGAACCGGCGTGCGAATTCCCCGTCGTCGTCAGGGGAAACACGTTCGTCCCAAGGGCCGTTCCACCGAACATCCTCGCGTCTCCAAAGAAAAGCCGCCGGGGCGACAAAACGGCCCTCAAACCAGTCCTGCAAGGCGCGCTCCGGTCGGTTCCGAGGAAGCGCGGAATAGACCAATATTCTTTTTGAACCCAAGGCGAAGCGGCGGCAGTCACCATATACGGTGACGCCCCACGATTTACATGACTCCAGCTGCCCTGCAATCTTCTCCGGATGGAGCAAGTCATCCGAGTCGAGGAACTGGATGAACTCGCCGCGGGACTCGACGAGGCCCAGGTTCCTGGCGGCGGAGGCCCCGCGGTTGGGCTGCTTGAAGTATCTTAGGGTGAATTGGGAATCCCGAGCGTGCTGAGTTCCCCAGTCGGCGACGGACTGTTCCGTATTATCACCGGATCCATCGTCCACCACCAATAGCTCGATCGGCCGGTAGGTTTGTCCCCACACGGAATCCATCGTCTCGCCAAGCAAACGGGCCCGATTGTACGTGGGCACGATGACCGAGACCAGCCTCAGTTGGCACTCGTCGCTCATCCACCGTCCATGACAGGTCGGCGGCCAAAGACTCTTGTCAATTCGGCACATCAGTCTTCAGTAACGCTGTGGTTGGTTCGACGACTGTTTCGGGCGCGGCCGAAATCTCCTCAGTCAGCCCACGTACCGCCTTATTGTGTTCTTTACGCCTTTTGGGACCCACCGACTCCAGCCGGGCTTGTAAGCGGGGTCGATGCGGAATTGTGACCACGGTCGCGGAGCGACGCTCGGCAACGGCTCCGCGAGAACCTCGCGGAACACGCGGTCGTAGTCGCGGCCCATCCGTTCCAGCGAGAACCGCTCCTCAACCGTCCGCCGCGCGGCAGCCGACATCGTCGCCAGCCGCGTGCGATCGGCGGCAAGACCGGCTATCGCTTCCGCAAACGCTTTCGTATCCCCAATGCGGCACAGCACACCGCTCACGCCGTGCTCAACGATGAAGTCGGTCACTCCCCGAATTCGCGACGCGACCGGCACGAGTCCGGCGGCCATCGCCTCCACGAGCACATTCGGAAACCCCTCGAAGCGGGAGGGCATGACAAAGACGTCGTACGTGGGAAGCACGCGCGCGACGTCGTCGCTTTTCATTTCTCCACGGAAGGAGCAACTCGCCTCGACGCCGTTGCGCTTCAGCGAGCAAGTAAGTTTGGCTCGGTCTACCCCGTCGCCAATAATATCAAGTTCGAATTCCACGCCGAGGCACGTCAGCCGGGCCGCAATAGCAGGCAGCCAAAGTATCCCTTTGTTTTGGTCGACAAGTTGGCCCAAATACGCGACCCGGAGTCTTCGCTCACGTTCGGCCGTTGGCGATTTCGCGTTATACGAAAAGCGGGATATGTCGACGCCGTGGGGAATTAGCGAAAGCCGCTCCTTAGGCAATCGGCGAAAACGGCGTAATCCAGCCAACTGACGTGGCGTTGTTGCGATGACCCGGCTCAGGCGCTCCAGACAGATCACGCAGGTCTTGCAGGCGAATCGCGTGATGTTGGCGCAGCGTGTGACCAGACGCACATTCCCGCCCAGGTGCGGTACTGCCGACGCGGCGATCTCATCGTTCATCGGTAGCACGATATCAATCCGCTCGTTGTGAACCCATCCAACGAACGCCCTGGCCTGCTGTTCTGGATCGCGCTCCTGTGGAGCAATGAGCACGCAGCCAGCATCGGCAAATGCTGGGTCCCAACGAGTGGCTGCAGTCGGCCCAACCGAGAGAGCAAACACCTCCCAGCCGTACGGCTGCAACGCCCTCCGCAAATTCTGATAAAACGTAAATACGCCGATCGCCTCTGGAATTACGCAATAGGCGATTCGTTTGCCGGTCATTGGTATCGCTCCCGCCGAAGTGCACAGCCAACTGACTCCAGATCCCATCCCGTCCACATGCACAACACGCCTACCAGAGCCTTGAGTCTCGTGCGGAGGTCTCCTCTCCTGAAAGCTGCCTGGAACTCGGCCCCCGCATCGCGCGACTCCCCTTTGGACAAGAGATGGCGTCCCCTCGTGAAGTGGGCCGCGGCAAGTGCACGAACGCGATAGCGACACACGTCCTTTCGCGTTACACGCAGCCCATTGCGCAAGTCCTCGCTAAGGGCATCGAAGAAATCGATATTGTACTGGCTACACCCGTCTAATATCTCCACGTAGAGTTTGGCGGTGGCCTGGTTTCGGTGTCGGCGCCAGTACCCCAACGGGGCATCCAAGTACGAGAACGGCCCGAGAGTCGCCAGATGGAGCCAGGTTGGATGGTCCACAGCCGGATAGCAGGCGGGCTGTTGAAAGCCGCCGATCCGCTCCAGCGCGCGACGGCGGGTCAGCACCGTGACCGGCATAATGGTAAAGCCGCGTGCCAAGAATCCCTCCAACAGCAGCCGGCGCTCCTGTAGGACCGCCGGTTTCCCCGGCGTGTCGTCCACTCGCCCCAGCGCGCTACCCAATTCATCGACTTTTATAGCCCGCCCGTGGCACAGCACCACGCGATCATCCTCAAACAGCGGAACCTGGGCCTCAAGCCGGCCTTTGGGCCAGAAGTCATCGCCTTCCAGGACCGCCACCAACTCGCCCCTCGCGTGTGAGAGCGCGAGATTGTAGGTCTCCTTCAGTCGCCAAATCCCGCGGTTCTCGCTGCGAAGGTACTTTATCCGCGAATCACGAAAGGTCGCAACGACCGCGCCCGTCCCGTCGGTAGAACCATCGTCCGCCACGAGCATCTCCCAACTCGCGTAGGTCTGCTCCAACACAGACTCGATGCAGCGTCCGATGAAACGCTCATGGTTGTAGGTGGGCGTGATGATCGAGACCAACGGCTTTTGGAAAGCTAGCATAACTATTCCCCTACATCTCACACGCTCAGGACGCCCAAACCATCCCAGCCCTGCTTCCTGTCTGCAACGATTTCACTACAACGGAACTCAGGCTTGATCTCCTCCCAAAAGGTGTCAATAGCAGGTCCACAGGACCGGAGCCAAACGCACCTTTGGTCTGCCGGTAGATGTCTGAGACGCGGGAGTCACCGCGTATGAGCCTTGGGATTATACCAAAGGCAGTATGTCCGCTCCGCCGGAGCAGTCATATTCTTAGTAATCTCGGAACCACGCTACGTGGCTACCCGAGGACGCACGCAAATGATGTCGTAATCGTCCACGACGTGGAACGTGTAGCCGCAATCGCCCAAGTATTCCAGGCACGCATCCTGATCCCTCGGTGCGAGGCAGCAATACTCAAACAGGATCAACGGGATATGGAAGTGGCGGAGGTCGATGGTCTTGAGAATCTCGAAGTCGTGCCCTTCCGTATCAACGATCAGTAAATCGACACGCTCTACCATGTACTTGCCAACAAGCGAATTGAAGGACTCGCATCGCACGACATCTGTGACGAGCAAGTCATCCCTGCCACGTGGAACCCACTTCAATACATGGTTCTTGTCGAAGGAAGAAACGCCTGAATGTCTCAATTGCGCTGGCGCGTCGGGCGTGATCCGGAACAACTCGCGTGACCCCGGCGCCACATCGATTGCCACGTTTACGCAACGCACCTCGGGCATATGGATGTACGAACGTTCCAACGCAGCAAACGCGTCTTGGCACGGCTCCACAACCAGCCCTGACCAGTGGTGACGTCGCGCCATTTCGTAGAAGGGATCGTTGGTCGCCCCATCATTCGCGCCGATCTGGACGAAGAACGTCTCCTCGCAGTGGCCGAGCACTTCTAACGCGATACACTGAATGAGTTGATCGAAGCGGTACTCGGGATGACGCTGAAGAAACGCCGGACGCCGCGAAAGTGTCAACCCTCGGCGGGCGAGAGCCGCTCGAATTATTTTCTTCACCCCCTGCAGCACTTGTGCGTTCATCTTAATCCTAAACCTTGCTGTCATAAGGTCGCTGTCACGAGGTCAGACCGGGTTTGTCGGTTTTCGGGGGGACGACACGATCGCTTACGGACGACAGAAAGTATAACACAGCGAGCCCTCGCGGCGGAGAAAACCGAAAAACCGATCCTGCGCCGGCGATTCTGTCGCCGGCTGCTCACGGAGCGTCTTCGCAAGGCGGGAATCGAGCACCGCTCAAGGGGCAACCGCGGTCACGTAAAGAGAGAAGCTGTCGTCATTTCGGGCCGGAAACTCGGGAAAACGTCGAAGCATTTCGGCTTCATTGACTCTCCTGCAGTCGCGAAAACCACCCTGTTCCATCGCCCATTGAAGAAGCTCAAAATCGAAGAGGTTCTTGTGCTCCCCGCCCTGATGAAAGAGGTCGTTGACGACATGCTGAACAGGAGCGCCTTGAAGGGAGAAATCGGGACACCGGGTCAGGCGGTCTTCCAGTACGTCGGCTCCTCTGGAGTGCAAATACGAACGGCATACCTTCTCCATGTCCGGACAGGAAAGCCATATCTGCGCCCCTCTTTTCGCCACCCGGTCTAACTCCTTGAACAAAGGGATACATTCCGTGTGAAGCTCCAGATGTTCGATCACTTGCTGTCCCACAATCGCTGAGAACACCCTGTCTTGCCAAGGAAGCCGACCGAACGCCAGATCCACGTCATACTCGGAATCGTGCATGTCCACGTTCAACCATCGCTCCACGCGCCGGCCACCGCACCCGAAATGGAGCTTGTCGCAATGGGGAACGACTTTCGCACAGTGAGGATGAGACCATCGCGCGCGAAGTCGATGAAGGTCGAAATACAGGAGGGCGCGAGTCCTTTGTGCAAAGATTCTACGAATCAACGTTCGAAGTGGGTTCCGGCTACGACAACTCATTTTCCTGGCTCCGTGGCTTTCTCGCACAAGTAAACGAAATGCTGGGTCAGAAAAGCCTCCGCCCACCGCGGTACCGCGGAGAAGGAGGATCCCTTTCCGAGTCTCTTGCGAAAGAAATTAACTCCGGTGAGTGGTCCAAATGAGCCGGAACGTACCACCCGGAATCCGGCATCGCAGAGCGTTTTTCGCAAGGTGTCCCGCGTGAAAAAGCGCAAATGGATTCCTTCCTGGACTGGGCCCTGGCCGCGGCAATAGCGGAGCCTCCATTGCCAAAACGCGAAGTTGGGTGTCGAAAGGAGCAGGTGACCTCGCGGGCGAAGGACGCGCCATATCTCGTGCAACAAGTGTTCCGCGCGGGCAACATGTTCGATGACTTCCAAACAAGTCACTAAATCACATTCCGAGGCGGCGTACGGAAGGTCCCTCTCGAGATCACCGTTGATCGCTTCAAAGCCACACTGTCGGACATGTGCCACCTGTGCTGGCTCGCCGTCGAAGCCGATGGCCTTGAACCCTAAGTTCAAGTTTCGCACTTTTTGAGGGTGTATTTTTCCTGATCTACGGCGGAATTTGCCGCAGTGTTTTGGTTGGCGACGTTGGAAATTCGTGCGAGAGGGCGATCGGAGACCGCCTTATCCGGCAAGGCTGAGAAATTCGATGATTTGGGCAAGAAGTCTTTTCGCGAGCCTGCTTGGCAAAGGCAGGGTACGGAATTTGTCCCGCCAACTCAGCCGCCGCAGGGTGGTGAGCATGTCGGCAAACGACGGCTCTTGCTTCTTGCGGTACCAAGGTCGATCGGGAAACTGCAGATGACGATGGCCCACTTGATGAAACCAAGCCACGATCAGGCTGTACAGCACCAGCGCCATCGGCGCCGTGCGTCGCACCGCCTTTTCTTTGCGATTGGCCGGGTCTTCCATCCCCAGCAGTTGCTTGCAGTTCTCGAAGGTGACCTCGATCGACCACCTCCCCGCGTACGTCGAGAGAATCTTGCGCGCTTCCCAAGACAAGTGTGTGCAGTAGAACATCTGATCGGGCCGCTTGCCCAGCGCATCGCGCCCGAGGACGATCGTCAACAGCCGGTCTTTGCCCGCCGTGTAGTACAACGCCTGGATCGTCTTCACCAGCAACGTGGCGTGCAGACCGAACTGGTCGAAGACCAGCTTCCGCCAAGGTTGCCGGGGATCGTCGGCCCAGGCCGCCATGCCGGGCAGCCGTCGCCCTTTCTTCGCAGGCGCTCCCCGCTTGTGCGGCGAGGGGGCGGGGGCGGGTTCGTACAAGCCCCCTTCCGGATGCACGTGGCTGATCAACTCCACGTTGGCCGGGAGCTTCCGCAACACGCTCTGGCCGCCGTAGGCGCTGTCGCCGCTGACGAGCAGTCTTCGCGCAGGAAACCAGCTTGCCGCCAGCGAAATCAGTTCCACCGCCAGTTCGGGCCGCGTGCGGTGGTTGGGGTCCCGTTTCTGCGGCTTCTGCTTCTTTCCTTTTTTCTTCCCCTTGGTCAGGCCCTGGCGATTGCGGTACAGCCGGTACCCGATGGGCAAGCTCCAGACCTTGGTGGGAGCCCAGAAGGGACATCGCACGATCAGCGTCAGCACGACCCAGTCGTGCCCCCAACTGGTCAGGGGTTTGGCGCGGCTGGAAATGAGCGGATCGTAATGCATGCCCGTGCCGTAGACCGTCAAGCCTCGCTTGCGGCAGAGCGTGTCGTCCACAGCCAGTTCGATGATCCCCGCGGGCACAAAGACACGTACCAGCAGCTCGGCCAATACCCACGCCAGCGTGTCCAGTTCCCAGACCGACTTGCTGAAGAAGTTGTGATAGCGGCTGTGATGTCCTCGCCGCGTGCAGCCGCTGGACCAGATCAACTCCGTGACAAACCGGCGCCGGTGGGACAAGACCCAGCCGGTCATCAGGCTCACGAAGATTGCGAAGCTCGGCTCGGTGAAGACGCATCGGAACTCGGATAGTAACGCGATGAACGATTGGGTACACTCCATGTCCGGCCTCCTTGCCGCTTGGTCCGCCTTGGATCGTCACACCCATAGGTGTACCCTATTTCGGCAGGGAGGCCGAGTTCATTTTGCGCCCAAATCGGCCCTCAAAAAGTGCGAAACTTGAACTAAGCGGTCAAGGATTTTAAGGAACTCCCCGACACCACATCCCAGGTCCAAGGCGCGGCCGCAATTCAGACCGGCCTTCTCAAGGAGACGTTGCGCATAGGCGTACCAAGGGCGATCCGCACTTGGTGCTCGTCGGGCATGCTTGTGCGCCTCATTCCAGACGTTGATCACTGGATCCACGGGCGCACCGGGGTCAGAAACCTTTACGCATTCAGCCGGTCGTTCACTAGACATTGGACCACCTTGGACTACGCGTTCCTCGGTCCACGCGAAGATGCCGATGTACGAGGAACGCGGTTTCGACGAGGAACGACGCTCCATCCGGCAATACAGTCCACGTCAACAGGTAAGAGGGGAAGAAAACTGCGGAATCTGCAAAGAGCTTTAATATCCCCGGATCGAGTCGGAAACAAAACGTCGAAACGGCCCAGGCCATCGCGCCCGCCGAAGTCGCCGCCAAAAGCGGCCTCCAAGTAGCCGTGCCAAGGGCGAGCAAGTTGAGTGGCGACTGCCAGAAGGCGTACGCCGTGACGCACGGAAGGGCGATGCAGAACGCGACGCTGACCGCGGCGGCCATTCCTATGGCGCCCCATTGGAGCCCCACAAAAAACGCGGCGACGAAGAAGACTCCGGCGTAGAGGTTGGCCCGCAACTGCTTGTCCGTTCGCCCCAACGACTGGAAGACGGACGCTCCGAGGTCACTGATTGCGGCGACAATTCCCGCTCCAATGAGGGCGCGAAATATGGGGATCACCGCTGCCCACTCGCCGCCCAACCAAGATATGATGACCGCATCGGCCGATACAAACGTGAAGGCGACCATCGGCATTGTAAACGTCGCCAGGATCTCAACGAGGCGCAAATAGTAGCTCCGGAATCGGCGCGGCTCGGACTGCAAGCGGCAAAGGACCGGGATCGCAACGGCGTTGAACGGCACGGCGAACTGCTGCAATGGAAATAACAGCAACTGGTAAGCCTTGGTATAGAGTCCGAGGGACAACGCGCCCCAAAAAGAACCGAGTAGAATGTTGTCCCCGTTCCGTCGCACAAGGATAAGAAGTTGAGCCAAGCTCAAGTTCACCCCGAAGTTCAGCATGGGTCGGACGCCGGTGCCGCGGCGGGGGAGGCTGGGGAGCCAGGGGCAGGTGATCCAGACCAAGGCGGCACTGGCCACCCCCGAGGCGGCCATCATGGCCACCAGGGCCCAGTAGCGGGCGCCGAAGGCTGCTGCCGTGATGCCGGCCGCGACGCCGACGACGTTGGAGGCCACGTCGATCGAGGCCAGGGTGCCGAATCGCATCTGGCGGCGCAGCAGGGCGCCGTGCTGGATTGTCAGCCCGCCGAGAGGGAACATCGCGCCCAGGGCGATCGTGACCAGAAGTAACTGCGGCTCGCCGTAGAACCAGGCCACGCCCGGGGCCAGGGCGATCACAACCAGCATGAGCAAAAGGCTCAGGCCCAGGTTGAACCAGAAAAGGGTGCTGATCTGGCGGTGATTGATCTGGGCCTGCTGGACCGTGGCCATGGAGAGCCCAGCGTCCTTGAATATCTCGACGAAGCCGGTCACGGCGGTGACCATGGCGATCAGGCCGTAGTCGGCAGGCGTGAGGAGCCGGGCCAGCACGGCGGTGGAGCCGAGCTTGAGGACAAAGTTGGCCGCCTGGCCGCCGAGCGTGGCCGCCCCGCCGCGCACGGACCGGCCCTTGAGGTCGTCGTGGAGGTGGTCGGTGCGGAACAGGTCCCCGGTGGAAGAACAGGGGATGAGGGATGAAGGATGAGGGATGAAGGATGAAGGATCAAGGGAAACAGAGGGCGCAGCGGGCGCGGGGCGATCCGCGGCGGCAGGGGCCAGGGCGACCGGTTCGGGAATGTGATCCGTCATGGGCGGCGGCGTGGCAGGGAAAAAACGCTCCCGTGGGGAACTGAGTCGAGCAGCCTACCCCGCAAGCGGGCGAGTCCGCGCGCTCAGGCGTGCGCGGATGTCACCGAACTTCCGGACGGCTGGGCGGGCCATCAT
>CAYTJV010000132.1:0-15076 GCA_964438165.1 uncultured Planctomycetaceae bacterium
CGCCGGCTGTGCCGAGGTGAAGATCGAAGCGATCAACTCCTCATATCCCGGAAAGCGCGCATAGTACTCCTCCGCGCAAGGCGTGTCGCCTCGCTCGCTGCGATGGCGAAGCTCGACGCAGATCAACTCGTTCAACAAGCTTGGCCGCAGGTCGTCAGGCCCCTCATGAAGGAAGTCTTCCAGGTCACGAAGGAAGTCTTCCAGGCGCGCCGGCGTATCGGAACGCAACATCGACTCGAAACGCGCACGAATGGCGGCGATCCGTACCGCGGCCTCCTCACGCAATGATGGTCCCTGATTTGCGCCAAACTCGCTCATGGCACTGCCCTTACGAAACAGGGGCGCGATTGGCCACAACTGCGCACTCGACCCAGGCGTGCGGCTCTCTTTGCTCCCAACCCGTCAGGCGTTTTCCATCGACGAGTATCGTTGTTCGGGAGCGTGCTGTCAACTGGGGCGTCACGCGTATCCCTTACGCCGCGCCGTGGGAGGCCCGACCCTCAGTGCGGACTCCGACAACGTTCGTTCCAAATGGATGGTCACCGGCTTCTAGCGCAACGTGTTGGTGCCCGCCAGAAGGAGTCAGCACCTTGGACGATCTTGCGGAGGAGGATATACGTCAGCCCGAGACCGACCGCGGAGCGGATCAGACCTGGGGGCTTCGCAGAGCGGATCAGACCTGGGAGCTTCGCCGACGATCGGGAGCACGTCGTTGTGCCTGATCCCTTTCAGGTGACGAAGTCGCCCTGACGGCTTCTACCAGCGGGCTTCCAGGCCGAAATTCAACCCGTGGGCTATCGCGTCTTGGCGGAAGAAGAGCCGGTTGCCGCTGGTCGTGTTGTTGGAGAAATCGAGCTGGTCGGGGGCGCGGGCGACGTTGTCCATGACGAACACGTTGTAGCCCACCCGTGCGAGCCAAGTACCGTTGAACTGGTAGGCGGCGGTGACCCCCGCGTCCAGCACGAATGCCGCCACCGTAGCACCGGGAGAGAACTCCCGCAGAACCACCGTGCGGTCGTTGTCGGTAAGCAGCGTGGACTGCCTGGCCTGGTTGTCGTAGATTCCCACCTTGCAGATCCCCGTGAGCTCCCAGCAACCACGCGTCCGACGCCAGCGACCGGCCCACTGGACGCCCCAAAGGTCGTTGCGAGTTCCGATTTCATAGAAGCTGAACCGGCCTGCGGTGAAGGAATCGAGGTTGAATCGCTCTTCGAGGCGAATGAAACGAGGGCCGAGCATCCAATGGAAATCGGACCGCGGTCCCCCAAAGACGACGTTCAACTCCACGCTGTTCAGATTCACGCCATAGCTGGCCTGCATCTGCTCGGCCGCAGAGAAGTCGGTCGTCACCCCCACATCACCCAATCGATCGGGCAGGCGCAGGAAGGAACCGGCGGGAGCCTGCTCCACGATCCTGTCAAACCAGTTGTATACCCCGAAATAGCCCACCTCGAACGCGTGAATCGACTCCTCTTCGTCCGACATGAATGCCATATTGATACGCGGTCCGGCCTGGAAGCCGAGGTCCAGGTCGTCCGTGCGGATGGTACGGCCCAGCACGGGATTGAGGATCATCGGCTGCCCCCGGGTAGACTCCAGACGCCACAAGAGGGCTTCCACGGTGGCGTCGAAGTACGGACCGATCTGAGCAGCGCAATTCGGATCGATGAAGGTCGTCGACAGACCGCCTGGGCTGTGTGCCACTGGCGTCCCGCTCGGCGTCGTAACGCCGAGGGCCAAGGGATAGGTCTCGCTTATGCCATCCAGATACGGATCGGTCCGTTTTTGCGCCAGCCGCGCTGGATTACTTGAAGACCGCGTGCTGTCCCCCGGCACGGAATTGGGGGCTTCATGGGCAATCTCTCCCGATGTCCTTGCCACGTGCAGATCGATCCGCTTCGCTGTCGGCTCTCGTTGAGCTCTCCAATCCCGGCTATTGCCCGCGGTTGGAACCTCCGGGACGGGGTGAGCGGTCTCTTCACCCATACGAGCCAACGGTTCGATCGGTTTCCCGGCCAGTCCTCGAGAATTCTCCGGAGGTAGCGGCGTGGCGTCCGCTACGGCATCGGGAGCAGTGCGAGCAGTCTTTTCAATCACGGGAGCCAACGGGTCGATCAGCTTCCCGGCCAGTCGCCGGTGACTCTCCGGAGCCAGCGTCCAGGCATCGGCTACAGCATCGGGAACGGAGCGGACAGTTTTCTCGGACACGGGAGCCAACGGGTCAATCAGCTTCCCGGCCGGCCTTCGGTGATTCTCTGGAGACGGCGTGCTGTCGTCCACTGCCACTGCCGCGTCAGCGACTGAGGGCGCCCTCTCTCCAGACGTGCAAGCCAAAAACGGATCGATCAGGGGTTTCGTCGGCACTCCATGATACTCTGGAGTCGGCGTCCCACCCTCTGACGTGGCGTTAGACACTGAGCGAGCCGTCTTCCCAGATATACGAGCCAAGAACGGCTCGATCAGGTCCGTCGTCGGCCCTCCTGGACTCTCGGGAGCCGGCGTCCCACGCTCCGCCGCGGCATGGTGGGCTGAGCGAACCATCCCTCCAAGCCTGGGAGCTAGATCCTCGGCCACGCCGAAGGTTGCCAAGAGTAGTGCTATTGCACACGGGAAAATGGTCTTTAGTAGGTGCATTGTTCGGTTCTTGGGTCAGAAGGCCGGATTTGCGGAATGGCCCACGCTACATCCAGCGTCTATGGTCCGCAGGATCAATCAATTACCTCCCACCTCCCAGCTGATTGAGATTGAGGTTGAGGAGGGTATTGTTGATCAAGAGGTTGAGGACGGTCTCGAACGGAGTGTACTCTAGCAAGACGAAGTCGTTGGGTTGGATAAGGATTCGTTCTTGAGGATTGAGCATCGCCGTCTTCAGGTTCGTCTTGATGGCCACCTGCTGGCCATTGACGTTCCTCAAGACGATCACCCGAGTCGGCGGAAAAAGCCCTCCGCCCCCTCCGGTACTCGAACCGCGATTGCCTTGGGTACTCGACCCGCCGACAGCCGCTGCGATCGAACCACCGGACATGGCGATAGCGCCGAGGACATCCAAATCGTAGTCACGTGGCAGGGAATATTGTCCGCCTGACAACAATCCCCCCGTATAGAAAACCTCTTCATCGCGCGACTCGATGAACACGATGTCGCCGCTCCCAAGAATGATATCCTCTTGGGTGAGATTCAAAGGAGGATCACCCGGCCCAGCCCGCAATGGGATCCTCTGGATCTTGCGACCCGTGGCCAGGACCTCCTCCCGCGCTACCGGATCCTCCAATGTCCTCAAGTACTCGTCGCGCTCCTGGGCACTACGGAAGGCGCCGCGCATGATCTTGACTTGGTTCTTCGTATCGATACCCGGCAGGCCGCCGGTCTCGGCCAACGCGTGGAGCACATCGTTTTCGTAGGCGGACAACTGGACCGACTTGGTGGCACCAGCCCTCTGAGGCTCGTACATTCCCCCCTGCCCACCCGCGCGACCCCCATAGTTGCCCTGCTGATTCGCGGTGTCTTCGCGCACCACCAGGACGTTGTACGTGCGTTTCCTCATGAGCGTAACAATAATGCGGTCGCGGCCTGGCTGAAGGATTCTCTGGTGAATCGTATACGCCTTACGGATCTCGTCTTCCACCTGCGCGACGGTCAGGCCTGCGACCTCGATCGGACGCGTCAAAGGCAGGGAAATCGTACCATCTTCGCGAACAGGAATCGGGAATCCCAGGGCCGGAGGCGACGATTCCCCATACTCCCCCCTCTGCGGCATGTACACCGGCGGCGGCTCGTCGGCCTTTCCCAACACGCCTTCGACGAAGATGCCGAGTACGTCTCTGGCGCCGAGCTGGTAGACCTGAGGCGGGTCCTGGCGGAGCTTGGAGAAATCGATGGGCTGCCTATCCCCACGCGGTCTGTCGAGCACGTTCGGGTGGACGCACGATGCAGGGATTGCAGTCCGGGCCACGCTGCTGCAACCGGCACTGACCACGGCGAGAGCCATCCAGGCGACAGTGATTCGAAGCGTTTTGCCGGCGAGACGCATAATGGGAATCCTCTTGCCGAACCGAACAAGCCGACTCTTGGGCACCGTTGCCTACAACATGGATTGGTTGCACGGCCCCAGATGGCACTACTGCCTCCGGTGAAAGCAACAAATCCGATTCTTTACGGCATAATCGTCGTTGCCGCCACGATCCCTAGAATCCCACTTCTGATTAGGCCCGGGTTTTTCGTCAAATAGGGCGTCATCGGTCGTTAGATTTTGCCTTACCGGCAAGGCTTAATGCTTGTTGCGCCATCCTCTGTGCCTCTATAGAGGGGGCGATCCCGTCGCGCAGAAGCCGACTGCCCCAATCGCACTGGCTAGGAGTCCGGGACCGTCCATGCACTTCAAAGCAGCGGTATTGCCCCTCCGACGGGGATGGATTGGTGCCTCTCACGGTCGTAATTTCGCGGTCGGTTGCCGGGGGCCGCCACTCCGTTGCCAAAACGGCCTCGTTGCTCGCGGCCCGGTGGCACGAGACGTCCGCGCGAGGCTGACGAGCACCGTTGCGGCTTCCATGTTGATAGGAAAGAAGGGAACGTCGTCTCGGCGACCCCCCCCCAAAAAAAGCGGCCTGCGCCCAGTTTAATCGCTTGACAGGATTTTTCCCGGCATTATCCTGGAATCCATGCTTGGAGTTGAACGTCGGGCCGGGTTAGAAAGGTATTTGCTCTTTCTTTGCTCATGTATTAGGAGGCGGAGCCATGGGATGTGCATCGTGGTTGAGAGCAACGGGGTCGTATCTTGCTGTGCTGGCAACAGTGGCCTATCCGAGCCTCACGTTGGCTGATGAAGCGGCGCGGTCAGCATCACCGCCAAAGGCTGCTGCGGCCGCCCAAGACGCCTCGCGGTTGCCAGGCAACCTCTCCAAGGCCATCGAGGCAAAATCGCCGCGGGGAGAGTCTTCGGCGAATTCGGGATCAGCGACCCCGGGCATACCGCATCATCGTCTGTACTTGCGGGTCGATGGGAACCTTCCCGGCCGGTGCAGCGTTCAGTTGAACTCCGGCAAATCCGTGCCTGTGCAGGCGAAGATTACCATTCTGAAAGACGCCGAGGGTACGGCGGGATCGACAGCGGTCGGGACTAGCCGTTTTCAGACCGTGGCGTTGCGCTCCAAGGGGATGTTCCAGACGGGCCAAGTCGTAACGGAAATGAGGAGCGATGAGACTGGCCGCTTCCAGATTATCGGTTTGCGCCCGGGTTCTTATTCCGTCATCGCGACCGGGCGTGACACGGTTGGGGTCTCACTTCTGACAGTGCTTCCTTACGAAACCAACACGGCTAAGGAAGTGTCTTTCCTCAATCTCGCCATGGTCTCCGCAGCGGAGGAAGGCGAATCACGCGAAGGTAACCGGGAAACGCCAACCTACACGCAGACCGAAGGCGGTTACGGCGGCGGAGGTGGGGGCGGCGGAGGCATGGGTGGACTCGGTGCCTTGGTAGGCTTGGCCGGACTGGGCGGTCTGGGAGGCTTGGGCGGACTCGGTGGAGGTGGCCAGCCAGCCAGTCCAGTGGTCCCCTAGTGGCTGAGCCAGAGTGATAATCCTCGCGCTCCCGAATGCGTAGTACGAAACCACGGGGCGGAGCGCGAGTTCGCAGCTTTGAGTTGTTGGCGGAGCGAATGAGAAGAAGGATTTTCTCGGACGCCGTTCGGTGTCATTGAGTCAGATATCGGATTCTCTCCCAGATTAACCGGAGCGAGTAGACTCCGCGACGGAGATCCGACCGTCTCGGTGTGCGACGAGAAGTCGTGGACCGATGGGGCAAGACGTCTCGTGTAGAAAGCCATGAACTTCCTTTGTTGGGGTAAAGCCTCGGGTCCGCCGACGTGCGACCGAGAGTCCGGGTGGGGATATCGCGCCGGCGACTCGGCAAGTGCAATCGCCCAAGTCCTTGCGATTGGCTTGGTCACCGTCACGCCGTGGATTTTCGGCGGGGTGCAGGCGGCAGTTCAGCCATGGCTTGTGCTCACCGTCGCGTGTGCTCTATTGCTTAGCCTTACCTACGTCCTTCTGGGCCGTGATCCTCGATCAGCGGGCCTGTTTGCGACTCTTCCGCTCTTGTGTGGAGTGGGCTTGGCCGCACTGCAACTGTTCCCGTTGGACCGTTCGGTGCATCAATGGTTGTCGCCTTGCAGCATCGACTTGCGGGACGCAATGGAGTCGCGGGCCCCGTCGGCGGACGCATCGCTTGCCGAGCGATTTGGCGTTCCTGCGGTCCCGGATAGACAACCGCTCAGTCTGTACCCGGCGGTCACGCGGCGCGAGTTGGCGATCGTCTCCATGGCGGCCGGCATGTTCGCGGTTGGGGCGATCTGCTTTGCTGCACCGCGGGCCCAGTTGTGGCTGTGTATCCTGATCGCGTCGAACGGGGCCCTGCTCGTTTTACTGGGTATCGTTCAGAAGCTGACGTGGAACGGGTTGCTTTACTGGCAAGTGCCGTTGTCGGAAGGAGGAGGGCCGTTCGGTCCGTTCGTCAATCAGAACAACGCCGGGGGGTTTCTCAGTCTATGCTTGGCCGGGGCCCTGGGTTGGACGGTCTGGGCCTTCGGGCGAGACCGGGCAGTCTGGCCACTCGCTTGCGAAGAGAACCGAGCGAAGAGATTGTCCAGCCTTCTGGCGCAACGTCGGCGCGGCTTCCATGCGTTCTTTGCCCGTTTGAACGCCGTCAAACTGGCGGCGCTGCTCATTACAGCATGGTTGGTGACGGGCGTACTGTGCTCGCTTTCCCGGGGCGCGTGGGTAGCGATGACGGGCGCCACCTTGGCCACCGCGGTTTTCGTCTCCCTGCGCAGGCGGCGGATCCTGTGGGTCTGGCTGGGGGGAATTCTGGGCGCCGGCGCGATCGCACTCGTGGGTTGGTCGGGGATGTGGAAGAGGGTGACTGACCGCCTCGGCACCCTGCTGGACGAGAAGATCCTCACGCACGGGCTCGTCGCCCTTTGGCACGATTCGATCCAGGCAGCGCGCGACTTCTGGCTCACGGGTACCGGCCTGGGGACGTTCCGCTACGTGTACGGAATGTACTATCAGCAACCCACCGACGCCTGGTTCCACTATGCCGAGAACCAATACCTCCAGGCTATCATCGAGACAGGTGTTTTCGGCCTCGTCTTGATCGTTGTGATGATCGCAGTCGTGGGCCTATCGTGCCGGCGGATCGTCAGTAGAGACCTCGACCCGCGAGCGTCCGCGTTTGCTATCGCCGGGTTGTTCGCGCTGGTGACCCAGGCGATCCATGCATGTTTCGACTTCGGACTCTCCGTCCCGGCGAACGTCTTTCTTTTTGCCCTCCTTTGCGGTGCGCTCGTCGGCCGCGCCTCCGCCGTGCCTGCGCGGCGATCAGACGCTATGCCACGGCCACGGGTTGGCACGCGTCTCCTTGCGGTGAGCGCGATTGTGGTACTTCTTGCCGCGAACGCTTGGGCGATTCCCGAACTCCAACGGGCTGCTGCGGTCGACACGGCGCTCCGAGGTTCTCGATTGAGGTCGGCTGGCCCTGACCTGCCCGAGGACGGCGTGTCGACCGCCATTGAGCAACTGTCCGCGGCCGTCGATAGCCGGGAGGATGACGCAGAAGGCCATCAGCGCCTGGCCCGACTTTGGATCCACGCGTATCGCACACGGGTGTTCCCAAAGTTCGCGACGTTGCACGCTTCCGGCGGCGATCCGAAGCAGGTTTGGGCGCTGACCCTTCCCGTGGTATTGCACGGACGCATTCACTTACTTGCCGAGAACGGCTCCCCCGGCGCCGCAGAAGGACTCCGAAACGAGCCCGCCGTTCGGGAGTGCCTTCTGCCGGCGATGTATCACTTCGTCCAGGCCCGTCGGCACTGCCCATTGCTGCCCTATACGCACCTTGGCATCGCCGAGCTTTGCGGACTTTTCGTCGATCCGAATGAGGACCGGATATCGCTTGAGCGTGCGCGACGGCTGGCCCCCGCAGACCCCAAGATACTTTTCGAGTCCGGCTTGGCGGACCTCAATGCCGGGCGACGCGAGGCAGCCTGTGAGAGTTTTCGACAGTGCCTCGCGCTCGGCAACCGATATCTTTCCGAGATTCTCGAGGTGTCGGAAAAGCGGCTGAGTCTTTGGGAAGTGGTGGAGCGAGTATTGCCCGACTCGCCGCAGTTGCTGCTGGATTTTGCTGGGCAGCAAAAGTATCAAGCCGTGCACTACACCGCTGTCCGGCATCGCCTGGCACAGCGGGCCTTCGATGCCCTGGAGCAGAGTGATTTGACGGAAGATGAGAAGTGCCACCTGCGCGCCTCGGCCCTCGTCGTCCAGGAAAGATATGGGGAAGCAATTGCCCAAAGGGAACGGGCCGTGCAAATGCGGCCACGCCAGCTTCCCTGGCGCTATGAGCTGGCTTTGCTGTTGAAGAAACAGGGCAGCCTCGAAAAGGCCCATGAACATGTACGCGTGTGTGCTATATTGAATCCCTCGAATCGAGAATATCGAAAGTTGCTCGAAGAAGTCAACCTTGCCCGATTGACAGTGGGCAGTCGTGGCGAGGGATTGAAACAGTGACAGGGCCGTCCGGCCTCACGAGAGTGTTCCATCGACCAAACCTGAAACTGCCGGAATTGAGAAACAGAGGAGATTTTCCATGGCGCAGTTAACCGAGCTGCACGAGGTGCAACCGACGGACACCCCGTCAGCCGAGAGCCTGTTCGATTTTGCGGGGATACTCTGGCGGCGGAAATGGATCGCTCTGGTGATGCTGCTGGCGTGTCTGACCTTGGGCGCTCTCTATTTCTTCCAGGCAACACGGGGGTACCGGTCGACCGCTCAGATTCTGCTCATCAAGAAAGAAAAGATTCCTGTTGCCGGTTCGGAAGCGGGCCCCAGGTCCGGGCGGTACTCTGACTACGGTTATGAAGATACGGTCTCCACCCACATGATCCTCATTTGTAGCCCGCTGATCGTCGGAAGGGCCGTCGAGTCGCACAAGCTGGCGTCCTTGCCCTCGTTCAGGCCTGAGAATCCGGAACTGGCAGGCGATCCTGTCCCCCGAGTTACCGCACAGATCATCGCGGGACTCAAGGCGACCGCTGCCGGCGAAAAGTATGCGATTGACCCCAACGTGATGAATCTTGCGTTCGAGGGTGTTGATCCCGCGGACTGCGAGACCGTGTTGAAGGCGGTGATTGACAGCTATCAGAAATTCCTCGGCGAGACCTACCAGAATTTCAGCGCGGAGACGCTGCAATTGATCACACAGGCAAAGGACGATCTTAGCCGCCAGTTGACCGAGAAGGAGGCCACGTACCGCAAGTTCCGGCAAGAGTCTCCGCTTGTCTGGCAGGGCAAGGGGCAAGAGGCGGGCAATCTCCACGAGACCCGGGCGGCGGAGATCGAGAAGAGCCGGTCGGGACTCCTCGTAGAACTTGCACGGACCCGGTCGCTCATGGAGGGGGTTCAGTCGGCGTTGAAACGCGGCGCAAATCGAGAGGCCATCACGCTATTGATCAGGAATTCCGAACGGAATCTGCTAACGCCACGAGCGGATCTGGCCCCGCACGGCCAGTTTGAAATGACGCTGCTGGACGCCACGTTGAATGAGCAGGAGTTGCTCGAGGCCTTTGGTCCAGATCATCCGAAGGTGAAAACTGCCCGCAAGAAGATATCCGCACTGCGCGAGAAGTTCGGAGCCGCCCCTCTGGCCGACAATTCGGGCGGCCTCGATTTCCTCAAGGTGTATCTTGATGCCCTGACCGAGGAGTTGAAGATGGGCGAGCAGCGTTCGGCGGAGCTGGACAAGCTCTTCGAGAAAGAGCGCCAAGCATCGAAGGGTCTGATGACATGTCAGCACCAAGACGAGACCATTCGAGCAGATCTAAATCGGACCCAACAAACCTTCGACGCCGTCATCAAGCGTCTGCAGGAGATCAACCTCATCAAGGACTACGGTGGTGTCAGCATGCAGTTGCTTTCGCAGCCGCAGGGAGGAGCATTAGTCCGGCCGAAGATTACGAGTGTCTTTGCACTTGCCTTCCTCGCGGGGCTGGGCTTTGGGCTAGGAATGGCGTACCTTGTGGAACTCGCCGATCGCAGCTTCCGCAGTCCGGACGACGTTCGTTCCCAGCTCGGGCTGCCCGTTTTTGGGCACATCCCACTTATGTCAGGACCTCGCGACAAGGACAAGGCCGCGGCAGGCGGCGACGGCGACGCCAAGCCGGCACTGCACCCAGGTCTGTGCACCTTCCATCATCCCAAGGGACGCCCCGCCGAGGCCTATCGGGCTGTGAGAACAGCGCTCTACTTCGGCACGGGCGGGGAAAGCCACAAAGTGATTCAAGTCACCAGCCCCGGTCCGGGCGACGGCAAGACGACGCTGGCTTCCAATCTCGCGATCGCGATTGCCGATTCAGGAAAGAAGGTGTTGCTCGTGGATGCCGACTTCCGCCGCCCAAAAGTCAGCAAGTTCTTCAATCTCGACAATGCCGCGGGTTTGGGTAGTCTGTTTGCGGGAGAGACTGAGCTGCCCGACGTCGTCCAGCAAACTGCGGTAGAAAACCTCTGGGCAATCCCTTGTGGGCCGCGGCCCGACAATCCGGCAGACTTGTTGACTTCGTCGCGATTCAAGGACTTCATCGACGTCGTACGCGAAAAATACGACTTTGTGATTGTCGATTCGCCGCCGGTGCTGGCGGTGACCGATCCGTCGGCGATTGCCCCCCGGGTCGATGGCATCCTGTTTGTCCTTCGACTTTCCAAGCATGCGCGGAATGCCGCGTTGCGGGCGGTCGAAGTCATCAACAACGTGGGAGGCCACATCCTCGGCCTCGTGGTGAACGGAGTGAGCGACCGCCAAGGGTATGGCTACGGAAAGTACGGCTACCGCGGGTACGGATATGGACGCTCTCGATACAGTGGTTATGGGAAGCGTGGATATGGATACGGAGCTTACGGGGATGGAGGCTACGGCTACGGGTATCACGACAGCTCCGAAGGCCACGCCAACGGCGACGATGCCGACGACGCGGCCGACAGCTCCCTCGGTACTTCCGCCGACCGCAGCAATGGCAAGCCCGAGTCCGCCAAAGGGAGCGGCCAAGTGTGAAGTGACCTTGGTATTACGCAGTGAAAGGGTGTTGCCTTCATGCGTTACTGACGGCGTTCAGCCTTAATAAGAGCGGGATTTGGTTCCAGCAATCCGCTCGAGGGACGAAGGGAAGCAGGATTTGCGACTGGTGATTCCTGACGGGCAGCAGGAGCGGTCAGGGAAGGGATAGAAGCGAAACGACGCAGCGTGTTTGCCACGGTTTGCAGACACGCGTGGCCCTACCGGAATCAACGGATGAGTTGCAGGGATTCGCGACTCGCATTGGATGGCATTGAAGAGGGTTACTGCAACCCACGGGAACGGAGTGCGCGCCGACGTCGTCTTTGATTAGCAGTTAGGTTTAGGGAGAACCGCGGACGTTGGGTCCGCAATCCGGAGCAGCAGGATGGTGCCCTGGAGAAAGGAGTAACAGGGAGGCAGTGACCATGAGCCGAGTGATTTCCGCCGCAGCGATCGTCGCCGTGAGTTTCTTGGCGAGCCTCGTTTTCACGATGCTGGCTCGCCGGGTGGCGATGCGCATCGGACTGGTCGATCGTCCGGACGGGCACCGTAAACTCCATCAGCATCCGGTTGCGCTCGGTGGGGGCGCGGCCATCTTTATGGGCACGGCAGCGACACTCCTTGCGATGCTCTTCATACCGAATCCCTGGCGCGAACTGCTGTGGGAAAGGGCCTCGGACGTCGCGTTTCTCCTCCTGTCCGGTCTCGTGGTCGTGACGGTCGGACTCGTGGATGACCGGATCGGATTGCGAGGTCGGGTCAAACTGTTGGGGCAAATTGCGGCAGCCGCGGTGCTGATCGTCGGCGGACTGGTCATCGAGAATCTGGCGATCTTCGGCCACGAGTTCCAACTGGGATTGCTCGCCGTGCCGTTCACGCTCTTTTGGCTCTTGGGCGCGATGAATGCGATCAACCTCCTGGACGGCATCGACGGCTTGGCGACGATCCTCGGCGTGATCATCGTGTCCACCATAGCCGTCATAGCCGGCCTCTCCCACAATGCCCATGTCGTCATCATCGCGTTGGCGTTCGCCGGCAGCCTGCTCGGATTCCTGCGACTGAATTTTCCCCCCGCCAGCATCTTCTTGGGCGACGCAGGCAGTATGCTGATTGGCCTCTTCGTTGGGGCGTTAGCCATTCAAGGGTCGCTCAAAGGCCCCGGCACCGTCCTCCTGGCCGCTCCGTTGGCCGCCCTAACAATCCCGCTCATGGACTCGGCCGCAGCCATCGTTCGCCGGAAGCTCACCGGGCGCAGCCTCTACGCCACGGACCGCGCCCACCTGCACCACCACCTCCTGCGCGTCGTCGGCAGCAACCGCAAGGTTCTTGCCTGCGTGGCCATCGTCGCTCTGCTGACCTCGGTGGGCGCCATGATGAGCGTCGCTGCCAAGAGCGACTGGATCGCCCTGCTGGTGGGCATTGCCATCGTTGGCGTGCTTGCGGTCACCAACCTGTTTGGCCGCGCTGAACTGCGGCTCGTAGCGGAACGCTTGCAGCGGTTCGGCAGCTCGTTTCGCTTTCCCACCGTCAACGGAAACGGCCACCCCTCGCAGGCCACCGTTCAGTTCCAGGGTTCCCGACCCTGGCTGGCTTTGTGGGAGTCTATCGTGGTGACCGCAATGAAATCCTCGTTGCACTCGGTTCGCTTGAGTGTGGATTTCCCGAATTTGGCCGAAAGCTTCCATGCCTCTTGGAAACGGGCCGATGCTGATCATGACGGCTCTGAGGCATGCTGGCGACTGGAGATTCCGTTGGTCCTCGGAGATCACGTCGCCGGCGACTTGACGATCGTTGGACCAGAGATCAAGGACCTGCTCGACGTGAAGATCCAGGAAGTCCAAGAGTTGCTCTCCCCGTTGGCCCGAGAGCTGCAAGTCCTCCTGGAGGACGAGGCTCCTGTCGCCCAAACGCGAAGTCCGGCGAAGGCGATCGAAGGGCCGACGTTCCACGCCCCGGCTGTCCCCAAACGCCCCCGGGTGCTCCAGCGCGCCCCGTAGGAACCTGCGCGGAGATGAAGGATGAGAGAAGAGAGATGGAGAAAGACACGGAGAGCGCGACATCGGGCGACGGGGAGATTTTCCCCATCTCCGTGTCTCCCTATCTCCCCCTCTCCCTTCTCCCCTCCGCCCTCATCCTTCCAAAAAAATCCTTGAAATTGGGCCACCCCCTATGCTAAAAACTCGTCCGCTCATGCTGGGCCGTCCGAACGGCGCGGACGAGCGGCCGACCCGCTGGGCCACATGGAGTGCTGTTGTCCCACTGCGTCCGCGGAGATCTTTGGGGAGCCCTTCGATGGATTCCAGTGTTGAGCTTTATGTCGCCCACGAAACCGCCTGCGTGGAGCAGCCCTCGACCATCGGCCTGCGGACCCGCATCGGGCGATTTGCCCACGTCAAGCCGGGCGCCACGATCGGCGCCGACTGCGACGTCGGCCAAAACGCGGTCATTGGCTCGGCGGCGGTTATTGGCAATGGCGTCAGAATCGGCAATAACGTCGTGGTCGACGACGGCGTGGTGTTGGAGGACGGCGTATTCTGCGGGTCCGGGGTCGTGTTCGCCACGACCGTCAAGCCGCGCAGCGAGTGCCTGGGCGGGGGACTGTCCCGATTTTCGCCCAGCGAAAATGGGACTGTCCCCTTATGCGATTCAAAACCGATCGTCGTCCGGGAGGGCGCCAGCCTGGGCGCCAACGCCACAATCCTCGGCGGCTCGACGGTCGGCCAGTTCGCCATGGTCGGCGCCGGGGCCGTGGTCACGCGCAACGTGCTTCGCTATGCCGTGGTCGCCGGCGTCCCGGCCCGCGAAATCGGCTGGCTCTGCCGCTGCACCAAGACCACCCTGAACTTCGACACCGTCGCGGTAAACAAGTGCCCCGCCTGCGGCCGCTACTATCGCCTGCAAGTCCATCACGGTCTCTACGAATTCTCACCCGAGGAAGAACGGGCCCGCGAACGGGAAAGACACCTCAAGCATCTCGCCCGTTTCACCGTCACCGATCCCGCGGCGAAACCGTACGGGTACAAATGAGCGAGTCGAGGGATGAAGGATGAGAGATGAAGGATGAGGGATGAGCGGATCGGTGGTCGGTGGTCAGACGTCAGTGGTCGGAGAATCTCCGTGTCTCCCCCTCTCCCCCTCTCCCCCTCTCCCTTCTTCCCTCTCCCCCTCTCCGCACTCGCCTACGGCTGCTACCCCTTGCTAAGGCAGCTAAAACCGCTAGAATAAGGGGAAAGATTGGCTTCGCAAGCAGGAGCAGGATCAGCTATGGCCACCGTAACCGAGATTGGCCGATAGGAGCGAAACGATCGTGAGCGATATTCCTAGTGAACTGGCAACTTTTCACCACTTCATCGCCGAGCAACTCGCGGGCGGCGCGGAGCTCACGCCGGAGGAGTGCCTGTGCGTTTGGCGCGTCGAGCACCCCACCCACGAGGACTTGGACCAGAGCGTGGCGGCAGTCAAGCGGGCGCTTGCGCAAGCCGAACGCGGAGAGGGAAAACGCCTGGACGACTTCGACCGTGATTTCCGCGCCAGCCGCGGCACGGCCGGCAAACGATGAACTACACCGTCCTCGTCCTGCCGGAGGCGGAGCAAGACGCCCATCGCATTTACCGGTGGATCGCGGAGCGGTCCCCGCGCGGCGCCGACCGCTGGTATGAGCAGAATTACCCAGAGCGGTCTCGTGCAGGCTTTCCGACGAAGGGATGGGTCGGCAGGAAGGCTCCTGCGGGAATTTTTCGCCGCCTACCGCGGCGACTGGAGCATCATGGCAATGCTGCTCGCGGCCGTGAGGTACATGATGGCCCGCCCAGCCGTCCGGAAGTTCGGTGACATCCGCCCACGCCTGAGCCCGCGGACTCGCCCGCTTGCCGGGTAGGCTGCCCTACTCAGTTCCCCCCCGGCGCGTTTTTTCCCTCCCACCCCTCCCCCCTTGCCGGCTACAATTCCCGAACCGGTCCCCCTGGCCCCCTCCCC
>CAYTJV010000133.1:0-15035 GCA_964438165.1 uncultured Planctomycetaceae bacterium
TTGCCCCAAAAAGCCGGAATGTCGGCCGCGGCCTCCTTCCACATCTTCTCGTACTGGTCCATCGACGCGATCCGCGCCTTGGCCGAGAACTCGGGCGAGGGTGGGAAGAGCCGCTCTTCCTTCATCACGTTGACGATCTGGGCTGCTTTCTGCTCTGCCATCGGGGGCTTTCTCCGAATCGCTTGACGCCGAGAAGTACGTGAGCCTGCCAGCGGCTCTAAACCAACTATTCTACGGACCGCGAGGGGAAAGACCAGATCTTATCTTCTTTTCCCGCTGAACAATCGCGTTGCTCCTCCCCAACGCGGCCAAAAACGGCGGGGAGGAATCACTACCGGACAGCTCGTCTATCTGGTTGTCGGCTCGAAACGCTGTCCGTGTCCCGCGGGCGCCGGCGTGCAGCCACTCGGCGGCCAATCGGGGCCATTCGCTTATCTCTTGTCTCTCGTTGCCCGCCGCGGATGCCGTTTCGGTTTCGCGCCGGCAGAAGCCTTTGGCTCGCTGGCGGGCGGGATCCCGAAGGACCGCCGGATGTCGTCGCTGGTCAGCGTCGCCGCTCGCTGGCGCCGCTCCTGGATCATCTTCCAGAACTCTGCGTCGCTGCCCAGGAGGGCCTGCTCAAGGTCCTGCCCCTCGACGCCGATCACCAGCGCCGCGGGCTTTCCGCGCCGCGTGATCAGGATCCGGTCGCGCTGCGCCTGCTCAACAAACTCGCTCAGATGCGCCTTCGCCTGTTTCAAACCGATCAGTTTCACAGGATCTCCTTACTCCACGGCAACGCTCACCGTACCAGCTTGCACCGTCGGCTCCGGCACCGGTTCTCCGTGCAGACGCATCCCGTCGATGTGAAACTCGATGGCTTCGCGAATCCGACGTTCCAGATCCTCTCGCGTTTTCGCGGTGGCAACGCAACCGGGCAGGTCGGGAACATAGGCCGACCAATTCCGCTCGCCTCGTTCGTAGATCACGGTGTACTGTTTCATGGCTCGTCCTCCAATCGCGCCTGGCGCAAGACGCTCTTCAAAGTTTTCGGGTGCAAATCATCCGTCAAATGCCCGGACACCGTGACGGTGCCGGGCTTGTTCGGGTGATTCAGTTGACGATGACTGCCGCGCATCCGGTCAATCACCCATCCGTCCTTCTTGAGCAGCTTCAGCAGCTCGCGGACCTTCATGGCAGTGCCTTCTCACCGATTTCCATTATACACGCCCTGGAGCTGAACGTCGCGTCGAATGGCCGACCGATTCCTCCACGATGCGGATCTCCGCCTCCGTCAGACCGTAGAGCTCGTACACCGAGCGGTCAATTTCCCGGTCCGTTGCCTCGATTTGCCATTCTCCCAACCCCGTCCGGCTTGTCCGGATGGTGAAGAAGTTTTCTCAGCGAGACCGAGCGGTCGCCGCGCTTCCGTGCGACCCCTGCCGGCTCGGCCGGCAGGTGAAGAAGTTTGGGCTGCTTCCCACGACGGCCAGCCGAGCTCTCGCTTACAAAACTGCTTCACCTGCCAGACGAGCTGGCAGGGGTCGGGGAAAACGCCGGGAACCTCGCTCTCTCGCTCACAAGACTCGTTCACCTGCCGGACGAGCCGGCAGGGGTCGGGCGCGGCGTCAGGCCGGGCCGACCGATTCCTCCACGATGCGTATCTCCTCCTCCGTCAGCCCGTAGAGCCCGTACACCAAGCGGTCGATCTCCCGGTCCGTCGCCTCGATCTGACGCTCCAGGGCAGTGCGCTCGTGCGCCGCTCTGCATCTACGCACCGCACGGTGCAAACCGACCATGCGCGCGCCAAGCTCATCAAGATGCGCATCGTCGACGACTTGCTTGCGGACCGGGAGTCGGTCCATGTACTGATTGAAAAGACGGTACGCCCCACCGCGGTTTGCTGGGCAATTGTGCTGGATCCAGTACCACACAAGCCGGGAATTCAGATACGCGAGGAGAGAGCTACGCTCGGATGTGATGCAGAAAACGGTGTTGTTGGGATACATTCCATCCGTGTTCAGGGCGAATGATCGGCGGGAGCAAAGATCAGGGTAGACGATCTTAGGATTGTCGAAAATCGCCGTGTCCGCGACCTGTCTGATGATCCACCAATCATAGTCCCCTCGGCGGACTTCGTAACGCGCGCGAAGTTTCGCCTCGAACGCGATCAGGTGTTCTTTCACGCTCGGGTAATCATCGATATTCAAAGCAATCCGCGTGCAAAGCAAGAAGGTTCCGTTGGACGATGCATGCCATTTTTCGATATCTCGTCCTCGACCGTGGGGCTTAACGACCTCGTTTGCGCGAGGTGTCTTTTGGAGCAGGGATTCCGCGACATCGCACCCCACGACGAACGCTTCATTAAGACTGGTCTTGATGCCGAGTTGCGCGCGCCCGGCGAGTGAGCACAGTGGAACGGAGTCCGTCGCGACTTTGCCGAGCAATTCTTGCCCGCCGCAAGACGCCAGTATCCAATTCTCGGAAACAATCGCCGAGAGCGGCACTTTTCTCACGTTCTCCTGGACTGCTTTTGAGAGTGACTCTCCGGTCCCGTGCAGTCTTGCATACTGAAACTCCCCATAGGCTGCCTGTCCCGTCGCTTTAGACGCAACAACGATTGCGGGATAAGTTGTCGCGCCCTCGAAGAGCTGAGTATCGCCGAAATCGATCAATTCCTCTAGGCGCGCATGTGACCCGATGAACTTTCGGAGCTCGCCCCCGTACCCGGAATGTATGAACTTACTGGACGTTATGAAGCCGATTGCAGCGTCATTCTTGAGGAGTTCCAGGGCCCTTTCATAAAAGTACACGTAAAGATCCGCAAGACCATGGTAAACGCCGTACGTTCGCGCGAAGTATTGCTTGCTTGCGGAAACGCCTTCCTGTCGCACATACGGCGGATTCCCGATCACCGCGTCGAAGCCGGGGTTGGGGCCCTTGAAGATTTCGGGGAACTCGGCTTTCCAGTCGAAGGCGTTGATGCGGAGGATTTCGTCTTCATCGAGGAGGCTTTTCTGGCGGTTCTGGTAGAAGTCGGGGCCGATCAGCGAGTTGCCGCACTTGATGTTGGCGCCCAGGTCGGGCAGGGCCCGTTCGTGGAACAGGCGAAACTGGTTGGAAAGGCCCTGCCCGGTCTCCCCTTCGAGCACCTTGAGCACCAGCGAGAGCTTGGTCACTTCGACGGCCTGGGGATCGATGTCCACGCCGTAAACATTGTTGAGCAGAATGCGCTTTCGCTCCGTAGTCGTCAGGCGCCAATCACCGCCCGGGGCGCGGTAAAGGCGCGGGTTGCGGCCCCGCGCGTGTTTTTCCGGGTCCTCCTCGACATAACGGTCGCGGTGCCAGTCCAACAGGTACTGGTAAGCGCCGATCAAGAACGAACCGGATCCGCAGGCTGGGTCGAGGATCTTCAGTTTCGACGCCTGGGCCGGCGCCAGTCCGGTCGGGAGACCCGCGCAGAGCCCGGGACCGCCGCCCAACGCGGTGCCCGGGTCCCCCTCTCCCTTCTCCCCTCTCCCTTCTCCCCTCTCTTTTCCCTCCAGGAGCTTGCCGACCGTGTGCCGCACGATGTAATCGACGATGTAGGAGGGGGTGTAATAGACCCCGCCGGCCTTCTTCACCTCCGGCTTGTCCTCGACCACGGCCCGATGCCCGCTGGTGAGCCGGATGACCTTTCCCAGGAACTGCTCGTACACCTGGCCGAGTATCTCCGCGGGAAAGACGGAGAACTCGTAGCGGCTTTCAGGGTAGTAGAGGTTCTTGAGGATCTCTTTGAGCGGTTTGTCGTCGATCGAAAGGCCGAGGGTCAACTCGTCGGGCGCCTCCGAACGGTCCTTCTCCGGCGTGAAGTGGAACAGGCCCGAATTGTAGCGCTGGTCGGCCCGCTGGAAGATCTCCACGAGCCGGCCATAGACGCTGGCGCCGTTGACCAACGACTGGAGCGTGCCGTAGGTTTCGATGCCGCGGTCCTCGCAGATCCGCAGGAACACCAGCCGGTCGATCGTTCGCTGCACGGCGAAGTTCAGGTCGCGCTGCGAAAGCTGCGGATTGCGCAGGGCGATGTTCCGCGCCAGCGTGTCGCGCCACGATTCGATCTCTTCCAGGAAGGCGGCGTCGACCTCGGCCGTCCCCTTCTTGATCTTCTGCGAGGCGACGAACTTGTCGAGCGCTCCCTTGCGGATCGCCTCCGGCGAGAACCGGCCGGCCAGATCGTCCCACCGGTCGAGATAGTCGGTGTACTTGAAGTACAGAATTCGGGCCGTGGAGGCCCGATCGCTTTGCACGGGCCGGATGCGGCAGTCGTAGGCGGCGAACTCCTCGAAATCGGTGAGGATGCTCATCGGGAGCTTTGCCGACCACGCATAGCGGCGAAGCTGATAGGCCGGCGCGGCGGACTCGCGGATGTCGACCGAGGGCTTCTTGGCCTCGACAAAGAAGCTCCGCACGCCGCCGCCGGCGCGGAAGCAGTAGTCGGGGGCCTTGGTCCGGCCGCCGACCTTGATCGCCGCCTCGTGAATGACCTCCTTGTAGGCCTCGGCATAGCCCTTGCGGTTGTAGACGTCCCAGCCCAGGGCCTCGAACAGCGGGTTCAAGAACTCCTCGCGGACCTGGGCCTCGTTGTATTGGTCGGAGTGGTAGGAGTCGGAGTGGCTTCCAAACCGATCGACCAGATCGGCCACAATCGACGGAGGAGCCATATCGGCATCTCCCAGCAGGGAATCACAGCAACCTTACGCACCGATGCGATGATAACCGACGAAACTTCCGACAGAAAGAGTGCTCGTGGGGGTGGTTGCCTAATCGCCGAGGTTGAGCGATAGTGCGAGCGATTGGTTCTTGCGGTACCAGTCGACGCTCCTTTGAAGCCCTTCTTCGACGCTGATTTGCGGCGACCAGCCGAGCAGTCGGTTGGCCTTGGCGATGTTGGCCCAGGTGGCGGGGACGTCGGCCGGATGCGCGGGGCGGCGGTCGAACTGCGGCCGCTTGCCCACTAGCGAGGCGATCTGCTCGATGATGGCCGACATGGCCACGGGCCGGTCGCCGCCGAGGTTGGTGACCTCGTAGCCGCAGGGCGCCAGGGCCGCGACGGTGCCCCGCGCAATGTCGTCGACGTAGGTAAAATCGCGCTCCTGCTTCCCGTCGCCGTAGAGGATGAGCGGCTCTCCCTGGTCGATCCAGCGGATGAAGCGGAAGATGCTCATGTCGGGCCGGCCGGCGGGGCCGTAGACCGTGAAGTAGCGGACGATCGAGACGTCGATTCCGTGCAAGTAATGGTAGGTGTAGGCCAGCGTCTCGGCCGCCTTCTTCGACGCCGCGTAGGGCGACAGGGGACGGTTGGTGTCGGCGTCCTCGCTGTACGGCAATGGGTTGTGAGAGCCGTAGAGACTGGACGTCGACGCCAGAAGGAATTTCTTCACCCCGAAGCGCCGGCACAGGTCCAGGAGATTGAGCGTGCCGTCGCAGTTGGCTTGGTAGTAGACCCAGGGGTTCTCGACCGAAGGGCGCACGCCGGCTCGGGCCGCAAGGTTCACCACCGCCGCGTAAGGCCCGGAACCGCCGGCCGACAACTCGCGGCGGTCGGCATCGGCCTGGAACAGCTTCTCCAGGGCGTCCCTGTCGGTAATGTCGATGGGGTGGAAGCGGAAGTTGGCCCGCTTCTGAAGCTGTGCGAGCCGCCATTGTTTCAAGCGCGGATCGTGGGCGCGATTCAGGTTGTCGACGCCCACGACCTCGTGGCCTGCCGTCAAGAGCTTTTCCGTGACCTTGGAGGCGATGAATCCTGCCCATCCGGTGCCGCGATAAGGAATCGGCATGGTGGTGACCCATCGGGTTGTAGGACCGGTTTTCAAACTACAGTTATCTCCGCCTCGGCGGGTAGAAAGCGAGGGCGAATCACTCGGCACCGCAGGGGCTGGAGGGCCGCTTGCAGTCGCTCCAGCGCGGATTGGTCGGGATACGCGCCGACGATCGCCCCGCCCGAGCCCGTGAACGAGGCCGCGGCCCCGGCGGCCCGGGCCGTTTCGACCATCTCCACGTGCGCCTTGGACAACCGGCAGATCGACCGCCGGAGGTCGAAGTTGCGATTGATCGCGCGCCCCAGACCCTCGGCGTCGCGGGCGAGGATTGCCCGGCGCGCGGCCACGGTCAGCTCGGCCAGGCGGTCCATGGTTTGGAGGACCGCGGGCTCTCCGCGGTTGAACCGCTCCCTGAGGTTGTTGTGGATCACTTCGGTGGGCTCGCTCTCATCGTCGTTGTAGGCCACGTAGAGCGGCGGCAGGAGCCCGGCGTCGAGCGGCTCGTAGACCCCGCAAGCCAAACCATGGATCGACTCCATCTTGTCGCGGGCGAAGTCCATGTAGACCAATCCCTCGTAGACCTGGATCACCCGGTCCTGCAATCCCGCGGCAATCCCCAGTTCTTCGGTCTCGACCGACAGGACCAGCGAAGGCTGCACCCGCTTCGGGATTTCGATCCCATAAAACTCCATCAGGCAGCGGAGCGTGGCCACAATGATCGCGCTGGAGCCGGCCATCCCCACTTGCCGCGGGATACTGCTCTCGTAGCGGACCGAGAACGCCCGGTCGTGCAGGGGAAGCCCCTGTCGGGCACAGTATTCGGCGAACTTCTTGATCGTCGCTTTCACCAGGCGAATGCCGCCGTAATAGCCGTGCAAGTGGACGTCGTTGACCAGTTCCCGGAGGGAACGGAACCGGCTGTGGTCCTCCTGGCTCGGCACCAACTCCACCTGATCCCACTCGTAGAGCGTCACCTCGGCCCAGAAATTCCGCACGATCAGGGAAATCGTCTTGCCGTGATAGCCGTCGGACGGATTGCCGACCAATCCGGCTCGTGCGTAGGCTCGTCTGCGGATCAAGAGCATGATAAGTTGCGCAATTTTTGGAAGAACACTAGCAGCAAACGGTTTTCCGTCCATTCGCCGTCAACTTTGCAAGTGCATGGTTGTCGTTTTTCCCACCGGCCTCGTGCCGGTGGAAACGGGTTTGGAGACTACGGGAACCGTACGACATCAACTTTTTCCACGGCCGGTTTTTCGCTCTTCCCCACCGGCCTCGTGCCGGTGGAAACGGGTTTGGCAACTAGGCGGCACGGTAGTCGTCAAACCCGTTTCCACCGACACGGGGTCGGTGGGGACTTTGTTGGATCGCATCCTCTCGCTAGTCGTCAAACCCGTTTCCACCGACACGGGGTCGGTGGGGACGTCGCGGAATCCGTCTCCTTTCCATGTCAACGAGTCGCGTGCCGAAAACCGCTTGGTGCGATCAGTCGCGCGAGCCGCTCGCCGAGCGCCTCGCCGTACAGGGGATCCGACAAGGCGAATTCGACGAATGCCTCAAAATAGCTCTCGAAATTGCCGATGTCGAACCGCTTTTCGTTCTCGGCCAGCGTAACCCCCAGCACGCGGCCGCCGTCGCGGATCAGCATCCGGACCGCGTCGGTCAACTGGATCTCATCCCCCTTGCCGGGCGGCGTGCGCTTCAGGTAGTCGAAGATGGCCGGGCTAAACACGTACCGGGCGGCCACGGCAAGCTGGCTCGGCGCTTCGTGGACTTCGGGCTTCTCGACCAGATCGTCCAGCTCGAACGCCTCCGCGCCGTTCTGCCGCGGCTTGGCAATTCCGTAGTGAATCACCTCGGCCGGCGGCACTCGCTCGAAAGCGATCACCGCATCAGCCCGCCGCGCCTCGAACTCCTCGATCATGGCCCGGACCACCGTCGACTGCGCGTGCAGCCCGATGATCGAATCGCCCAGGGCAACCACGAAGGGCTGGCCTCCCACCACCGGCTGGGCGCACAGCACGGCATGTCCGAGCCCCAGTTGACGCCGCTGCCGCGTGTAAAAGTACTCCAAATCCTCGCGCTCGAAGCCCAGTTCTTCGAGCAGCTCTTCCTTGCCGGTCTCGCGGAGGTGCGCGACCAGCTCGGCGTCGATGTCGAAGTGGTTCTCAATCGCCGTCTTGCCCGGGCCGGTCACGAACAACAGGCGGCCGATTCCGCAGCGGGCTAATTCCTCGACTACATACTGCACCACCGGCTTGCGCCCCACGGGGAGCATTTCCTTGGGCTGGCTCTTGGTCAGTGGCAGCAGCCGGGTCCCTCGCCCAGCCACGGGTACGACGGCGATATCGACCGGCATGATAACCTCCCTGTGGGGCACGTTTCCAACGTGCCTTTTCTTGGATTGTGGGCACGTTGAAAACGTGCCCCACGTTAGGTTGACTTCGCTGGCCCCCCACCGTTAGACTATACCGTTTCCCGTGTGGGAGTCGAGCGATGCCAATTCTACCTCCGGAGCCAGACATCTTCCCAGAGAATCTGCTCGAAGTGGATTCTATGTCCGTCGTCCCTCCGGGCGGGTGGTGGGCCCTTTACACGATGGCCCGCCGCGAGAAGGAGCTGATGCGGCGCTTGCGGACCATGGAGATCGGGCACTACGGGCCGGTGGTCCAGAGGAGGGGAAAATCTCCCCGCGGAAGAGTTACGATCTCGCACGTACTGCTCTTTCCGGGCTATGTTTTTCTTTGTGGCAGCGAGGCGGACCGCTATCGGGCCTTGACCACCAACTGCGTGTCGCGTTGCCTGCCGGTCAACGACGGCGACCAACTGGTCTACGACCTGCGGCAGATTCGCCGCCTGATTCAGAGCGGAACGCCGCTCACCTCGGAATCGAAGATCCAACCGGGCATGCGAGTGCGGATTCGCGGCGGCTTGTTGGCCGGCATGGAGGGGACGGTGCTCAAACGGCGGGGAGGCGATCGTTTGTTGGTCGCCGTCCGATTCCTGCAGCAAGGGGCTTCCGTGCAGCTTGAAGATTTCGAAGTCGAGCGGATCGACGCCTGACGCGAGGAAGACGATCCATGTCGCAACCCGGTCAAGTCCCGGAAACCGCCGCCACCTGCCCTTGCTGTGGCAGCCACCTGGGTTCCGTGCCCGACCCCACGCCCGAGCAGTTGCAGCGATGGTTTACCCAGCCCGTGGCACGGCGACTGGGTTTGTACCGCGTCCCGCCGGAGCTGCGGCTATCGGTCGTGATGCCGGTTTACAACGAGGCGGCCTTTGTGGAGGAGATCATCCGGCGGGTGAGAGAGGTGCCGATCGCCAAAGAGATCATCGTGGTGGACGACGGCAGCACCGATGGCACGCGCCAGCGCCTGGCCGCCTTGGAGGGGCAGCCGGACCTGAAGATCGTCTATCATCCGCACAATCAGGGCAAAGGGGCGGCCTTGCGCACCGGGTTTGAGCGCGCCACGGGGGACATCGTGTTGGTCCAGGACGCTGACCTCGAATACGACCCGATCCAGTACCCGCTCTTGATTCAGCCGATCGTCGAGGGCGTGGCCGACGTGGTTTACGGATCGCGGTTTGCCGCGGGCGCGCCGCACCGCGTGCTGTATTTCTGGCATTCCGTGGCCAATCGCTTCCTGACCACGTTTTCCAACGCGGTGACCGATCTGAACCTCACCGACATGGAGACCTGTTACAAGGTCTTCCGCCGCGACGTGATCGAGCAGATTGCCCCCACGCTCAAGGAGAAGGGCTTTGGAATCGAGGTCGAGCTGACCGCCAAGGTGGCCCGCCGCCAGTGCCGCATTTACGAGATCGGCATCAGCTACTTCGGCCGCACCTACAAGGAAGGGAAGAAGATCAAGCTGGCCGACGCCTTTCATGCCTTGTGGTGCATTTTCCGTTACGCCTTGGCCGATTGATGGGACAAAAGCATGTGGCGGCTGGTCACGCCGGACTTCCGAATCGACAGCGTTCTGGAGCTCGACGTGCCGCGGCTCCGCAGCCTGAACCTGGATGCCCTCTTGTTGGACGTCGACTGCACGCTCAAGGGCTATCGTGCCGAAGAGCTGGCGCCCGGCGTGGCGGCCTGGCTGGAGGGGCTTCGCGCGGGGGGGATCGGCTTGTGTCTGCTCTCCAACGGCCGCGCCGCGCGCATTCGCCGGCTTGCCGAGGCGCTGCGATTGCCGGTGGTCTGCCAGGCGTGCAAGCCGCTCCCGTTCGGATGCCGTGTGGCCTTGCGGCGCACGGGCGCCGACCGTCGCCGCACGGCGATCGTCGGCGATCAGTTGTTCGCCGACATCATGGCCGGCCGCCTGGCCGGGCTGACCTGCATCCTCGTCCGCCCGATCCACCCCGAGCAGGAGCGATGGTTCACCCGCATCAAGCGCCCCCTGGAGCGGTTCCTCCTGGCCCGCATGGACGCGCAGACCCCTGCCAGCTCGCCTGGCAGGTGAACAAGTTTTGTAAGCGAGACCGGTCCAAATGACAATTGAACAGAGAATGACGAATGCCGCACCGCAACCCCCCATGACTTCCCAGCGACTTGTGTTCCGCGATGGCCCTATCGACGGGGTGATGGTCCGGCCGCTGAAGCGGTTCGAGGACGCCCGCGGTTGGCTCATCGAGATCTACCGCGAGGACGAGTTGGAGCCGGCGTGCCATCCGGTGATGGCCTACATGAGCCAGACGTTCCCGAGCGTGGTTCGCGGCCCTCACGAACACCGCGAACAGACCGACTGCTTCGCCTTCCTTGGGCCGGGCGAGTTCAGGCTGTATCTCTGGGACGCGCGGCCCGATTCCCCGACCGTGGGCCACAGGCAGGGGCTCCTGGCCGGCGCGGCGAATCGGGTGCTGGTGACCGTCCCGCCCGGCGTGGTTCACGCCTACCAAAACGTCGGCCAGACGCCGGGGTGGGTGTTCAACGCCCCGAACCGCCTCTATGCTGGGCCGGGCAAGTGCGGACCGGTCGACGAAATCCGCCACGAGGACCTGCCCGACAGCCCCTTTGTGATTGAGCCATGACCATCGTTGTTACCGGATGCCGCGGGCAATTGGGGGCCGAGCTGTGCCGACAATTCGGAGAAAAGGCCGTGGGACTCGATCTGCCCGAGTTCGACTTGACCGATCGCCCGGGAGTGCTCGCGGCGCTGGCCGCGATTCGGCCGCGGGCCGTAATCAATACGGCGGCTTTCACGCTGGTCGATCGGGCGGAGCAAGAGCCCGATCGGTGCCGGGCGGTCAACGTCGATGGCGTGGTTCATCTGGTCGAGGCCTGCCGTCAGCTTGATTGCACGCTCGTCCAGATCAGCACGGATTACGTGTTCGGACAAGATTGCTGCCGACCCACCCCCTACCGGGAGACCGACGCGCCCGACCCTCAAGGCATTTACGCCCAGAGCAAGCTTGAGAGCGAGCGGGTGGCCTCGGGGTGGCCCAAACACCTGATCGTCCGCACCTGCGGCCTGTACGGACGATTGGCCGAGCGATCGGCGGGCAACTTTGTCGAGACGATGCTCCGTTTGGCGACGACGGGAAAGCGGCTGCGGGTGGTCGACGACCAGCGCTGCACGCCGAGCTACACGCCGCACGTGGTTCGGGCGATGCGATTCCTCCTCAACGTCGAGACGCACGGCGTCTACCACGTGACCAACGCCGGTGACGCCACATGGTGTGAATTCGCCCGCGAGATCTTCCGCCAGTCCGGGCTTGCCGTCCCGGTGGACCCGATCACGTCGGCCGAGTGGGGCGCGCCGGCCCCGCGGCCTACGTACAGCGTGCTCGACGGCTCGAAGTACCTCGCCCTCCCCGGGGCGCCGCCCCTGCCGCCCTGGCAAGACGCCCTGGCCGAATACCTTCGAGAAAGCCGCCAAATCTACCAGTAGCAGGGGTGCGGGCGCCAGTAGTGCGGGCGGGAGTAATAGTAGCCGCCCACGATCACCGGCGGCCCCGGCTGCTCGACGATCACCGTCTGCGGCGGCGGCAGAGGCACGGCCTGCATGGCGCCGATCACCCGCGGACTAACCCCCTGTTGCTGCAGGGCGATCAGGTCGTTCGTTTGCAGCGGGGCTGCCACGCCATGCACGCGGATGTGGTTGATGATCAGCTCCTCGTTGACGCGGGCCTGGGTCATGGCGACCACGTCGTTGATGGTCACCGACCCCGCGGCGACGCGGCGGCCGAGTTGGGCCTCGATCATGGCCCGGTTCCTCGCCTCGATCTCGTCCATGCCGGATCCGATGGCGGCTCCGCTCAAGGCGCCGACTCCAGCCCCGAGGACCGCCCCAGCGCCGGTATTGCCCACGGCATGGCCGACCAGCGAGCCGACCCCGGCGCCACCCAAACCACCCAGCAGGGCCCCGCGGTCGGCGTGCGAGGCGGTTTCACAGCCCGACGCGCAGAGCGCCGTCAGAATGCCGAAGGATAGACACCACGATTCCAGGTCCATCGCACGCTCTCCTAAGCGACTCGATCCGCACATAGCCGGCTAGAGTGCGATCATGCACGGAAACTGCCGGACGGGCAAGATAGAATGGGAAAAACAGAAAGCATGCGTAATATAGTGAATGCGACTGGACCTCATTTGTGCCAGGAATGCCGCAGAAACGAGGCTCGGGCATTGCCAACTACTGCTCATCGGCAGTTTTTCCTGCGACGTTTTCGGTAGTCAGGTAGTCGATTCAAGAGAATCGGTGTGTTAGAATTCAACGGAGTGGTCCACCCGCATGGAGGAGGGCAAACGATGACAGTAACCGTCCGGCTTGAACCGGAAATTGAAGAACGGCTCTTGGCCCAGGCCCGCGCTCAGGGTATTTCGCTGGATGCCTATCTCCGAACGGTGATCGAACAGGCGGCCGCCGTCGGAAGTCGGCCGGGAGTCTCCCTGGGCGAGTTCGATGCCGGGCTGAAGGCTTTGGCCGAAGGTTCTGAGCGACTGCCCGTCCTGCCACCTGAGGCCTATCGCCGCGAAAGCATCTACGGGGACGACTGATGCCCTTTCTGGCGGACACGAACATTCTGCTCCGCCTCTTGCAGCGAAGTGACCCGGACCATCCACTGGTTTGTGCTGCACTGCGGACACTGCATCGGCGCGGTGAGCAAATCTACTTCGCCCCGCAGAACCTAGTTGAATTCTGGCGTGTGTGCACGCGCCCAATATCAGCCAACGGGTTCGGATTGACGATTGCGGAGACGGATCGGAGGGCGCGGGTCATCGGACCCCAAAGGCAGCCCACGTGTGCCGCCAGCCATCCTACTTCGGATACCATGGCTGGGCAAGCGAGCAGTCCCTTCCGGCCGCCACTCTCCGTCACTGAGTATCCCTTTCCGCGATCTCTGCACACACCGCAGGCGTGGAGTGAAAACCGTTGAGGTTCGGCACGAAGCCGATGGGGCGGGCGTGTTTGCTCTGGGCGGCGCGGCCCAGCGTGTCGCGGACCCAAGGCCAGTCCCAGCGGGCCGTGTCGAGGCGCCGCATGACGAGCAGCTTTCGGGCCTCTTCCAGCTCGGCGAAGCTCCAACCCTCGCTCTGGGCAACCACGGTTTCCGGGTCGACGCCGGCCTGCAAGTCCGGATGCCAGCGCTCGCGGATCATTCGGCGGCGCAGCGCGGCGTCGGGCTTGGGGAAGCGGAGGATGACGTCGATCCGGCCCGGGCGGCGCATCGCAGGGTCCAGCGATTCCGGGGCGAGGTTCGAGGCGATCATGCGCCACGGACTGATCCCGCTTTTCAAGGTGTCTCAGGGCTTTCTGGCCCACATAACGGGGGGACGCCGCCCTCGACGCGACGGTCCGTCGCGGAGAGCGTCATTCTTTTCCTGATCCCCGGACAAGCGTTAGGCATCGCAGGTTCGCTCCGCGCGGGTGGAAAGCACCGGATGGATGGGGTATATAGGCCCACCCACATTTGTCCCCACCGATAAACTATTCGCATGTCCATCGCATTAATGGAATAGCCTCTAAACCCTTGCTAACCGGGCGGTAAACGGATACTCTCGTAGTTTCCAGACTCTTGAATCCACGCCGTGCCATGATCGCACCTTTTCCTGACCACGACCGGATCGTCATCACCGGCATCGGACTAACCGCGCCCAATGGCAACAGCCTGAAGGAGTTGCGGGGGAGTCTGCTGGCTGGGCGGAGCGGGGTGTCGAAGTTCGATACCAGGTATTTCGGGCCGACGGTGGCGGGGGCGTGTAATTTCGACGAGCTGCGCTACCAGAGTCGCAAGGAGTTGCGTCGCGGCACCCGGGCCGGAAGCATCGGGATTTACTGCGCCAGCGAGGCGATCCGTGACGCGGGCCTGGACTGGGAGAACATCGACAAGTCGACCGTGGGCATTTACGTCGGCGTGACCGAGCACGGCAACGTGGAGACAGAGCACGAGATCCATTCGCTCAAGGAGTACGGGTACGACACCCAGTTTTGGTCCCACCATCACAATCCCCGCACGGTGGCCAACAACCCGGCCGGGGAGATCTCGCTGAACCTGGGGATCACGGGGCCGCATTACACGCTGGGGGCGGCCTGTGCGGCCGGGAACGCGGGGATCATTCAAGGGGCGCAAATGTTGCGGCTGGGCGAGTGCGACCTGGCGATTTGCGGCGGGGTGTCGGAGAGCATCCACTCGTTCGGCATTTTCGCCAGCTTTCACAGTCAAGGGGCCTTGGCCCGACACGACGACCCGGCCAGGGCATCGCGGCCGTTTGACGCCGATCGCAACGGAATCGTGGTGGCCGAAGGCGGAGGGTTGTTCGCGCTGGAGCGGCTCGGCGACGCCCGAAGCCGGGGCGCCAAGGTCTACGGCGAGGTGATTGGCTATGCCATGAACAGCGACGCCTACGACTTCGTCCTTCCCCATCCGGACAGGCAGGCCGAGTGCATCAGACTGGCCCTGCGGCGCGCCGGGCTCGATCCGCACGACGTCGACATCGTCAGCACCCACGCCACGGGCACAACGTCCGGCGACGTGCAGGAATGTCTTGCCTTGCGGCGCGTGTTCGGCGGGAATGGGCGCACGCTGTTCAACAACACCAAGAGCTTCATCGGACACGCCATGGGAGCCGCCGGCGTCCTGGAACTAGCCGGCAACCTGCCCGCCTTCGACGACCGCGTGTGCCACGCCACGATCAACCTGGACCGGCTCGATCCCGAGTGCGTCCTCGCCGGCCTGGTGGCCAACCAGCCCCGGGAGCTGCCGAAGGTCGACACGATCCTCAACAACTCGTTCGGCATGTTGGGCATCAACTCGGTG
>CAYTJV010000134.1:0-15011 GCA_964438165.1 uncultured Planctomycetaceae bacterium
GAGGAGAGACGAGGTTAGCCCGAAATGCGGCATACCCTGACAGACAGCATCTTGCAGGGTCCGGTCCGTTTCTATGTGGGCCCTAGGACGAAGCTATCTCTGCCGCCTGGAGTTCCAGCGCAACTCTTCAACGTTACGATCCCGTGCAGACCAGGGTGGGTGCGCGCGCCCGCCGCATTTGCGCCCCGGCGGCCGGTTGCCTTGACCTCGCGGAGCACCGCTCCTTCTATCGCGCACGTTTTGCGACCGGCCGTCTGAGGAAGAATGCCTAGCGTAGACGAGCTGGGAGGCTCCGGCAGCGGTCGAGGCCGCGAAAGAGGAGAAGAAACCGTGCACGAGAACAGGGGGACGAGGCGTAAGGTGGGAATGAGGCGGAGGGCTCTGCTACTTCCGCTTGCCGCTCTGGTTCTGATCATCACGGCGTTGGGAATGGGGGGGTTGGCCGCCTGGGGACGGCGTGGACGGGAAGGAAGAGGAATGCTCATTGATGCGAATCGTCCGCCTGCTGATCTGCCTGGGATATTGGGCACTGCTCACGGTGCTGCTTCTGGCGCCCAATCCCGCCGCAGTCGTCGGGCTGCGGAAGGTGCCGACTTTTCCCTGGGGCGACATGGGGATGCACTTCACGGCCTTCGCCATTCTCACTCTGATCGTTAACGCAGCGCGATGGCCACGGTGCCCCGGCCGGTTCATCGTCGTTCTTCTGCTTGTCTATGGCATTGCCGCCGAATCGCTGCAAGCCTTCATTTCCCCACGTGCCGTGGACATGTAAGCGTTCACGCGGTGACAGAGAGCGACCGCGGAGCCACGAAGGTGGCGGAGAAGCAAGGATAGAGAGAACGCCGTCAGGGGCCTGACGGCAGGAGCGAGGGCGGCGAACCGCCGCCGAAATGAGCATGTACCGAGTCCAGAATAAACGTGAAGACCGAACGACCCTGCTGGGCGCAGGTGGCGATCACCGTCCAGATCCGCTCACACCAGCGGCGGCCGGTCTCGCTCCGCGTCCCCTGGGTAATCCGCCGGTCGATGACCACAAAACGAATCGCCTGTTCCGCCAGGTTATTCGTCGGGTCGATGCCCGGCGTGGTGATGAAGCGGAAGTACGCTTCCCCGTTCTCGCGGAAGCGTTTCGCCAGATTCTGGGCGTGATTGCCCTTGGGCACGCGGGTGGTGGCGACCGAGAGCACTTGCTCCCGGGCCGCTTCCAACGCCTTCTGGAACCCCCCCGCCGTCATCTTCTCGCGACGGTGGATCACGGCGAACAGTTTCCGCAGCGCCTCCCGCACCCTTTGACCGTAAGCTTGATCTTCTCGTCCGGGCAGCGTCAGCAGGAACTTCACGTCGCGGATCAGGTGCGCCAGACAGAACTGCACCAGCACGTCAAACTCCCGCATGTACTTGCGGTAGGCGCTGAAGTAATCGCAGCCCAGCACGCCGTTAAACTCCGTGCCCAGCACCTCGATCAGAACCTTCGAGCCCCGCGACTTGTCGATGCGGAACAGGGTGTAAAGCTGGGCGCGGAAGCACCAAGTCCAGAACCTCTGGCCGTTCTCCTTGTGCCCGGTCTCGTCGATGTTCAGCACGGCTTCGCCCGGCAGCCGCTGGAACAACTCCGCATACGACTGGGCCAACGACTCGCTCACCTTGCCGATCAGCTTGGCCAAGTAACCCCGGGAAACCCGGACTCGCACCACGTCGCGGAGGAACTTACGGATCGTGGAGAACGAGGCGTGGCAGACGCCCTTCATGAAGGCCACCAGAGCCGTCAGCCTTGGGCCGAACAGCCCCGCCTTGACCACCGACTCCGGCATCGGCGCGTAATGAACCTTGCGGCAGTGCGGGCACCAGTAGGCCAAGCCTTGATGCTCCGTGACGACGGTCGGCGTTGCGGTGATTTCCACCTGTTGGAGCACTTCCGGCGGACGCCGAGAAGGGACCAGTGTGCCGCCGCAATCGGGACAGCGCTCGAGGGTGTAGGGCAGAAACTCATTGACCGCCTCGGGCGGGAACGGGGAACGCAGGTGTTGCTCATGTCCCGGCTGCGCGCCGCGTTTCCGTTTCTTTCCGCCCTTGGGCAGCGGTTTCCTGGGCTTGACGATATCGCTCGACGGAGACTTGGAGGAAGTCGAAGAATCCTTGCGCGCCGCCGCCAACTGCTGCTTGAGGCGTGCGTTCTCCTCTTCCAAAAGCGCGATACGCTCCGTCGCTGCCAGCAACTTTTCTTCCAGCGTGGCAATGCGCTGGGCCAGTTGCTCGCAGTCCGGACCGTGGCTCGTTTCCCGCAGCTTCATGGGGCGGAAAGATACAAATCCGCCCCCATCGAAACAAGATCAACTGGATGGATCGCGGGTCAGAATTCTGGCAAATTCTTGGGGGGCGATTGACAAGCTGGATTTCGCCGATCAACATCACAGTTGTCGGCCTGCCGCCGAGGGGTTCCGACAGGCACCACAAGGGCAAGAACCCCGTGAACGCTTACGTGGACATGAAGGATTACGTCGAGAATATCTTCGGGATCGTGGTCGGTACCGGCCTCTATCGACTTGTTCAAGGGGCGTTGCAGGCGCGTTACCGCAAGCCGCAGTGCGCAATCCAGCCGATGAGCCAAAGCACCCTTCGTGAACCCGACGTAGCGGCGCCCTGATGCCCCCGAATTACTCAGGTCTCACGTGGTTCGTCGGCGACGGGTGAAGATCATGCTCGTATCGTCCCGGAAGGTCAACGAACCGATCGTCATTGTCGAAGGCATCACCGTAATCGACATTGGACGATCAGGCTTTTCTACGTCGCTCTTGCTGTGGCCGGTCTCGGGCTGGCGTACATCCTCTTCCGCAAGATCCTCTAACCGTCAAAGCCTGTTCGCACTCGGCCGGTGACCAACAAACAAAAAACCGCCTCAGGCCGGGCCAGCGACCTAAGGCGGTCCGTGCGCCTGGAGAGGGTTTGCCCCAGGCGAGCGCCCACCATGGGACTCGAATGTAACCACCATTCAAGACGTTTCAAGCCCCCCCCAAGAAATTCCAAACCTTCCGGTCCGGAGATCAACCATGAGCCATTACTGCCCCTGATTCTTCGACTGTGGACCAAACGACACCCCTCGCTCGCCAAGAGACGAGATCGACGCCCCCAAGACGGTGGCGGTTCATCGCCGCGAGATCTACGAGAGGATCAAGAATCCCAAAGGCTCAAGAGAAGACGCTCGGTAACCCATCATTCCATGATTCGCCCGCTATCGGGAGCCGCGACCAACTGCGTCCTTGACCGCTCCTCGGTGGTCCTCGCGTTGGGCACAACCGTTCGTGTGCATGTTCGCCTGTTTCAATCCGCGATCCCATCCAGGGACCGACAACCCAGCAGGGCGAAAGAGCACGTCAGAGATTCAGTTTCAATCCACGCTCTCGTACAGAGAGCGACAGCGAATCAACCGCGTTTTTGAAACACTCGACCCCGTTTCAACCCACGCTCCTTGACCAGGAGCGACCAGAAACCACTGTGATCGTGTTGTCAACCGTTTCAATCCACGCTCCTGGACTCGGAGCGACCATAGCCGGCATCGAGATATCAAACTTGGCATGCTGTTTCAATTCATGCTCTTGTGCAGATCCCGGGACCGCGGGCCTTGCCATACAAATGCCGGCAAACGACGCTGTCAATCCTGGGGCTGTCAGATCCATTGCTCAATGTGAATACCCTTGGGCACGTTGGTTTCATCGACGGAGAGTACGTAGTCCTCGAACTTGCGCGGCGGCTTTTCGGCCTCGCGCAGCTCGTCCTTCAGGCTTGCCTTCACGAGGGCGAAAAGCTGATCCGCGCGGGCATTGCCGAGCTTGCTGTCGTGCCGGAAGACCACGCATTTGCGGGGACACATCTGGCCCCGGCTTGCGGAGCGGTCATACTCGAACATCTGGCCGAGGGCCTGCCGGAAGAGTGCCAGGTCCTCGTCGGAGAACACCGTCTGTGCAGCGAGGCACGGATTGATGTAGCCATGGACCCGGTAGAGGGCGTAGGGCACGGTGAACTTCCGGCCGAAGGTTCGCTCCTTTTCGAGGTCCCGCTCGTTCGTCACGGCACAGCGGGTGACGGCGTATTCCTGGATGACGATTGGATCCATGGACCTGGCGATGCCCAGTTGGATCGGCCCGCGGACTTGACCGCAGTTGATTTCCGTGGTCATCACCGCGCCGAACGTGCGAATGTCGAAGAAGTTGTGGCACATCCAGCGGGTCAGCTCGCGGGCGTCCTCCTGGTCCTTCGGGAGCCGGTTGCGGTCGGCTTTTTTCGTTTCGGGGCTTAGGGCTTCCCAAGCCCGGTCGTGCCGGGCGTTGAGCACGGCCCGCTCCTTGACGTAGATCTCGAATGGTGGTTTCTCCCCGTGCGTCATCGCCACGTAGTTGCGGATCTTGCGTTTCAAGCACACGTCGGTCACGAGGCCCTGGCCCGTCTCGGGATCGACCCGCGGAAGGCCCCCGGCATCGGGGTCGCCGTTGGGATTGCCGTCGGTGACGTCGAAGAAGTAAACGAAATCGTAACGGTGCTGGATCGGTTCGCGCTCGTCTTGAGCCATGGGATCACTCCTCAGGAGTCGGTGGTTCGGATTCCGAATCGCGGTCGGTTTTCTTCTCGAAGAAGGCCTGACGCTGGTGGTAATAACCGATGTGGAACAAGCCCTGTTTCTCCAGGCCAAGGTGGGCCGGAAATCGCTCCAGGTGCGAATTGATTTCCTGGAGCAGCTTCTCGTGATAGATGCGCCCGCCCCTATCGACCTTCGCAAGGTAGTGCTGGCTCAAACGCATGAGGCGGGGGAAGACGGTGGCCGGCGTGGCGGAAGCCGTGCCGAGATAGCGCAGCTTGATGGTTGAGCTCAGCTTGGGGCCAAGAACGTTCTCCTCGAGTTTTTCCAGGACCGCAAAGAGGCGTCCGAGGTGGTACGCCGGATCGGGATGCTGCAGGTTGAGTGACACGGGCACCTCCACGGATCTGCCGGCCCAACGGGCGCGACGCACGAGGAACGCCTTCAAAATCGCCGCGCGACGACGGCCCACCCGGCGGTCGCTGCGAATGCGCTGGATCACCGTGTTGAACATCATCTGAGGATAGGGCTCGCCGCTAAGGACGGCCCGGGCCACCGCTCCGGCCAACAACGGCGGAATGGTCTCGGCATCCGGCTTGTCGCGCAGCACTCTGGCCGTCTCCATGAGCAAGCGACGGATGACCAGCGGCGGGTCGTCCCGTCTGGCGCCCGTCATTTCGAGGTCCGCGGCATGTTGGGCCAGCCGGGAGGCCAGTTCGCCTACCGTGCTCGCCAACCAAAAACGGACTGACAGTCGCGAGGCGTTCGGCGAAAGCCCCAAGACATAAAACCGCGTTTGAGCGTCTGCCGAGTCGTCGCGGAAACGTCCCCGCTTGAGTCGTTCCAAGAAATCACGGACGCGATCGTTCAGCCGAGTGTCCCCGGCCCTCGGCTCGTTGACCACCAGTTCGAACGCATCTTCAAAGGGGGTCGGCCGGTCAGACCAGAACACCACCGTGGCATCGCCAATCCGAACGCGGTGCTGCCGGTCGCTCAGCAGCCGGTTCAGCGCGGTCGTGTACCGGAAAGCGTCTTGCACTCCCATCGGGGCGTTGTGGCTCTGCGTCTTGCCGTAAGAGGTGAATGAATCCTGGTTGAACGAGACTAGTGCGGCGCCGCTCGACTTCGCGCCGGTGACGCCCCGAATCATCGGGTGCAGCCGGGCCAGATTCTCTTCCTCGCCCGTCGTGAGACTCGCGGCCAGTTCGCGTCCGGTTTCCGCCGCCACGAACCGGCCCCATGCCTCTTGGAGGCGACGCGACTCGTGAATGCACGCTTGCTCGCGACGGAGCCGAAACACGACATTGTTCCCACACGCCTCTTCCCAATTCGCAAGGGATTCCGCCTGTTTGGGGTCCCAACGGTCCAAGAACCGGCACAAGGCGATCAAGCCCGGCTCGTCGACCTGTTCGGCAACCTGCCGATGAAGTGATCGGAACGCCTCGAACGTTAGTTGTGAGCGAACGGGCTTTCCTTTCCGATCGTGCCCCAGGGCGTACCCGGTGTTGTCCCACAAGAAATTGGGCTTAATCAACCTGCCCGTACGGCCGCCACGGTCGGGAACCTCCATCCGCCGAGCGATCCACTTTTTGTCGCTCTCCAACCGCAGGTCTTCAAGTTTGTCCCCAGATAGAGCCCCGTCTGCATTGAGGACCACGCAGAAGCTGATCTTCTGGCGGCTGAAACCAAAGGCCGCAACCTGCTGCGCGATCGAGTCCTTCTCCAGCCGGGTGTAGTAATCGATCAGGGCCTGCAAGATCATGCTTGCACCCCCGCACCGGAAACGAACGGAGGAACGTCGATGACTCCGTTTCGCATCACCGCGTGGAAAAACCGCGGGGCCATCCCGGCCGCAAAGTCGATGTCGTGGAGCATGTGGCCCAGGTCGCGCTCGCCATCAAGCTCCGATCGCGGCAAGGCCCCTTCGAGCAAGGTAAAGTCGGCCGGGAACTCGCGGCATCCCAGGTAAGGGTGATGGAAACATTGGCCGCCCCGGGCGCGGCGATCGAAGATGTCCCGGTGCTTGGCCGGCGGATCCGCGCCGCGGAGCACGTCGAAGTGAGCCTCAATAACGTAGGTGACATCGTACAGCACAGTGGCCGCCCGCTGCTGGCGTTCCTCCTCGACGAATAACCCCAGCGATCCCCGGCCCGATCGCATCACCTTCTGGGCATTCGCGGCCGATGCCTTTTTGCCGACCTCGTGCCGGCGGAGATTGGTGAACCGGGTCGGCTTGAGCACGTGCAGGCGGTCGACCACCCAGCGGATCTCGGGCTTCCAATAAATCGCTTCCAGGATCCCCCGCGCTGCCGAGGGGGTGATAACGTCGTAGCTAACGCGCTCCGCCTTCATCTCCGGGCGGGTGAAACAGGCGAATTCGCCCCACACTTTCAATATCACACCGAAACTCATGGAGAGTCCTTCGTGGAAGGCTCAGCATCCAGGCTGCGGATACTACCCACCTTGCCGCAAACCCGGCAATACCATTTCTTCCCTCGCAATTGGGGTCTTGGGGAATGGCAAAGCGAACGCTTGCTGCGATCGCGCTTTAAGTCATTGGCCCGCAAGGGGTTCAAGACGCTATGTCGCCCATCGCCAGCGTTCTCGAACTCCTGCCATCTTTGCCCGTGTGAACGCCCAGCTTTCTGGTCACTTGCCGTTGACGCCCCGAATTCGGGGTACCGTGACGGACCAGTTCATGTCCGGGCTCCCCGGGTCGTGTCTACTGTAGTATTGTAGGGTACGCCGGTGGAATTTTGCCGAAATGGCTGCGTGCCGACCGAAAAGCCCTTCTTCTCTGGACGGGAGCCGCACCAGCGGGACGTTGTAATGGATTCACTCCGCAGTCACTTCCGCACCGAGGGCCATTTCTCCGCGGCAGATGTCGCGCATTTGCTTGCAGACCCTGGGACGCGGACGGCCCGCATGGCGAAGTTCATCGAAGAGGCGTGCTCGGCAGCAGAGCTCGCCGTCATGACGAGCCCCGACCAAGTCTTCCTCCCCTCGCGGATCCTTCACTCTCTGGGAACGGCCATCGAAGCGACGGCCAATTCGCCCAATCAGACGCTGGGTGAGATCTTCCCTGGCATCGCCGAAGTTCTTTCCCCGGGACAAGAGCGTTGGCTTTCCGTCAGGCGATTGGAGCTTTTTGAGGAGCGCCCGGCGAACGATTGGGCCCGGCAGGCCCGGGCCCAGGCATTCGAGCATCTTCAGCGGACGATCGTCGGCAGTGGCGAGGTTCCGAAGGCGCCCGAGAATGCCCTGCGGAGCGATGAGATCGTCTGGGGCCGCGCGCCGGTTCGGTTGGATCTGGCGGGCGGCTGGACCGATACGCCTCCCTGCTCCTTGGAGCACGGAGGGTGTGTGGCCAATGCGGCGGTCATTCTCAACGGGCAGCCGCCGATCCAGGTCTATGCCCGCGTCACCGCGGAACCCTGTATCCGCATCCATTCGATCGACTTGGGCACGGATTGCGACATCCGAGAGTGGGACGAGCTTCTGGACTACCGCTCGGCCACCGGCGAGTTCTCGCTGGCGAAGGCGGCGCTCGTGCTTGCTGGGTTCACTCCGGCCGCATGTCCTTCGCCGAACCACGCACTGAAAGACCTGCTTGACCCGTTTGGCGGCGGGCTGGAGTTGACCACCTTGGCGGCCGTACCGAAAGGAAGCGGGCTGGGCACGTCGAGCGTCATGGGAGCGGTGGTGCTGGCCGTGATCCACCGGGTGCTGGGCCGCGAGCTTTCCAGCACCGGGCTTTTCCACGCGGTTCTCCGCTTGGAGCAAGCCCTGACCACCGGGGGTGGCTGGCAGGACCAGATCGGCGGGGCTTTGGGAGGCGTCAAGTTGATTACGACCCGGCCGGGCCTTGTACCCGATCCTACCGTGCGCTACCTCCCGCCCGACGTGCTCGACCCCAAGGCCAACGCCGGCCAGACCCTCTTGTACTACACGGGGATCACGCGTCTGGCCAAGAACATCCTGGCCCAGGTGGTTGGGCCGCTACCTGGACCGCAACCGCAGCACGATGGCGACGCTGCCGAGAATCCAGGCCCTCGCCCCGGAGGTGGCCGAGGCCATGGCTCGCAAAGACTTGCGAGCATTCGGGCAGGCGATCGATATGGCGTGGCAGCTCAACAAAGAGCTCGATCCCGACTCAAGCAATCACGAAATCGAAGCCTTGATGGCCCGGGTTCGGGAGCATGTCTACGGGGCGAAGCTTCTGGGCGCCGGCGGCGGAGGGTTCTTGCTCTTGGTCTGCAAGTCGCTCGAGGACGCTGCCCAAGTCAAACGCCGGCTTGAGTCGGAACCGCCGAATCCGCGGGCCAGGTTCTTCGAGTTCCAAGTCAGCCCCGAAGGGCTCAGCGTGAGCGTCTGCTAACGATCCAACATCGCAGCTAGCGCCATCTCAATCCCGGGCATCATCCACTCAGGGCCACGGCCCGGCCAACGAACGATCTTCTGTCGAGGCCAACCGCAGGTTCCTCTTCCGCGCCTCTTCTGGCATTCTTCCTCCGTCTGAGTTTCCGTTCCTTTCTCTCATCGGAGGTACTGCCATGAAGACCATCGCCCGTTGGTCGGACCTGGAAGCGTACGGCGTCGATCCGCTAACCGGGGAAGCGTGCAGCCTCGGCTACCGCATCCTCTGCGATCTGACCCAGAAGGGCAAAGCGATCGTCGAACGCTGCCTGAGCGTCGAAATCCGTTCCGAAAACTGGAACAGCGGATCGAGAGACGATCCGCACGTCGCATGCATCATGATGACGGCCGAGATGCTCCAGCCACTCGCCGTGTTCGCCCTGCTTGAATCCGGCTGCCGGGAGGTGTGGGTCACCGAACACGCTGCGTTCGGTGTCGAGCCCGAGGACACCGAGGAGCAAGTTGACATGATGAAGCGATGTCACCATCCGAACCGCAGGTTCGCGTACCGAGGGCCCTTCGAGGATCGCAACCTGCACCAGATGAGCGGGAGGGTGCGATGAAGATCACGCTTCAAGAGGGCGACTTCGGCACCTTCCTCTTGGTCGCCGAAAACGGTCGAGAGCTTCTCGTCCAGACGGACTACGATTTCCCGGGCCTTGCTTCGACTTTCGGATGGTCTCCATGCTCGTGCGGCGAGACCGACGGCACGGTCGATTGCCCGCACCGGACCGCCGACGACATGATCGTCCAGGCACGGGACTTCCTCCAAGAGCGCGTCGGAGAAACCACCGACGATCCTGGGTACTTCTGAGCTTCAGACTCAGACCCGGCCCCTGCTGACCAGCAGGGGCTTTTTGCACGCCTGTCTCCCCTCCGGGAATCATTCGACGGCGGCAAGCGCGCGATGCTACACTCGGTGTGTGTCCCCGGTTTCGGATCGCCACGCGAAGGCCATTACCGTGATCAACCTCAAAGGCGGTGTCGGCAAGACGCACACCGCTTGGCTCTTGGCGGGCGCGTGCCAGGAGGGGGGAAAGAGGCTCCTCGTCGTGGACACCGACACGCAGGGGAACATCACCAGGAGCTTCCTCACCCCCGGCCAGTCCCCTACTCCCGGCGTCGAGGCCCTCTTCAATACCAACCATGACGCGGATCCCCAAACCCTTATCCGCAGCACGCGATTCCCGCTCATCGATCTTCTACCCTCAAGTCCGGCCCTGGCACGCTATGATCTGTCTGACCAGCGGGCTTGGGACCAATCCGACCTCCACTTCTCCCTTGCCGACGGACTTCGCGAGGTGCGAAGCCGGTACGACTATATCGTCTTCGACTGCCCTCCGCGTCTCTCCCTGGTGAGCTTCGCGGCCCTCTGCGCCTCGCAGTACGTCATCATCCCCCTGGAGGCGGCCGACTGGGGCGCCCAGGGGATCGTGCAGGTCACCGCCGCGGTGAACCACGTCCGCGACCAATACAACCCGGACCTCAAACTCCTCGGCTACCTCGTCTCGCGCTTCAAGCGGGCCCGCATCTTCCAGCGAAGCTACCTCAAAAAACTCCGCGACCACTTCCAGCGGCTCGCGTTTGACACCACCATCCCCGATTTGGCAGGCTACGAGAAGTCGGTCACCCACGGCATTCCCATCACCCTCCATGCCCCCCATAGCCACGAAGCCGAAGTCGCCCGCACGTTCTTCCGCGAAGTCGAACGCCGGATTCGGATCTACGGCCGCCGCGGCGCTCCAGGCGGCCGGCAACACGTTCAGCGAGAAGCCGTCCCTGCCGCTCGCTGAGCAGCCGACCGCGAGTCACGGCCCGATGCTCGGCAAACACCGCCTGAGCGGGGCATTCCTGATCCAGACCGGTCTTGTCCGCCCCGATCCGAACCAGCCGCGCCGCAAGTTCGACACCGACGCCCAGAGAGAACTCAACAACTCCGTCAAGCGGCTTGGCATTCTCCAGGCGATCACGGTCCGGTACATCGAAACCGAGAACGTCTACCGGATCATCACCGGCGAGCGGCGATTCTACGCCGCCTGTGAGGCAGGGCTCCCGGAGGTCCCCTGCTGGGTGCAATCGCCTCGGGAAGAGGAAGTCCTGCTGCACCAGATCGTGGAGAACTGGCAGCGGTTGGATATGCAGCCCTACGAACTGGCCGATGCCCTTGGCCGGCTGCGGGACGCCAATGGATATGCGCAGAAGGACCTCGCCCGCGAAACCGGCAAGTCGGAGGGCGAGATCTCCAAACTCCTCGCACTCCTCGCGCTATCGCCCGAGGTGCAGAAGATTGCCCGTGAGGACGAGACCGGGCGGATCGGCCGCCGGCACCTCTACGCCGTCCGTGACCTTCCGCCGGACAGGCAACTCTCCCTCCTCCAGAGGACGCATCAGGAAGGCCTGACGGCGATGGAGATCGAAGCGCTGGCCGTAAAATACGCCGAGGCCGCCGGGGGTGTTCGCCGGCGGGGAGCCCCCGTGACCTGTAAGCGATTCACCACCACCGGCGCCCACGTTTCTTTCACGTTCCGTAGGAAGGAAGTCAGCAACGAGGACATCCTCGCCGCCATTGAAGAGATACGATTGCAGCTTCTACCCGGTGGCCAAGACGCAGCTCCGGCATCGGAGCCGCGAGAATCGTGAATTCAGCTTGGTTTAGGGCTCGCTGTAGCCATCAGGAGCCTGAGTTTCCCGGGGAAACTCGGCAGGCCGCTCAGTGCCACCAGTGCGACCCGACACCGGCGGCCCCACGTCGGTGGGTTGCCGACCTGGTGGACTTGGCGTTGCGTATTTTTGAGCCGATGAGTGGACTCGGCGTTGCGTTCTCGGCCTATCCTGGTGGACTTGGCGTTGCGTTTTCGGACGCATCCTTCAGGAAAGGACCGCCCCTTCTTCGCATCCCCCAGCCCAACCGACACCCAAGATGCTCGCAGGCCGCGGACCGGCAAAGTATCTGTATCAAAGAATATTGTAAGCAAAGTGGATCCGCTTGATTGAATTTTGAAAACGACGAGTGGCCGATGGAGATCGGATCGCTGGTCTGCCCTTTGGAGCACTTGGTTTGAATAGGCCGGCTCAGGATAAACCGGCGTTGGAATGTCCGCGCTCGCGGCGGAAACGGTTCAGGAAATGCAGCCGCGCCACGTACCTACTCGCCTCCGTCGCCTCTTGGTGGGTCTTCCCATGGTCCGTCAAGTCCTTCACAAGCCGCGATGTCACCTGCTCGAATGCCTCGCGGGCCTCGCCCTCCAGGTAGGTGCGGAAAGCGGGCTCCTCGGCATCTTCGCCGAATCCGCTTGCGGTTTCCATCTGGTCGCGGTCCGCCTCGCGCTGCCTGCGGAGTTCTTCGCGCCTCAGATCGCGCCACCAGTCGGGTGCCGACCGCGTTCCCGCAGCGGCATGGCGGATGTTGTCCAGGAAGTACGCCGCGGCGGACTTGGAGAAGAACGTCTCGCCGTGCCGCTCCCTGGCGGCCAGGGTGATGTCCGCCCACTCGCAGATGAGGTGCGCCCGGTAGTCGCGAAGAATGCGGCGGATCGCGTGGTCGTCGAAGCCGATCGCGCGGAGTGGATCCACCAGCGACGACTCCTCGGCAGACAGCGGCTGTGCCGCAGCGCGGCCATGGTCGAAATACTGACCGCGGCGGAGGGTAACGCGGTACTCCCCCACTCCGCGTTTCACGAACAGATCCTGGGGCTGACGTCCTGCCAATTCCACAATCCCCTCGCCGGCCAGCCGGCTGAGGCAACGGGCGAGCTTCACCTTGAGGTTGCGCATGGCGATCGTCGGCGCGAACCCGAGCACATCGACGCACAGGTCACGGACGTCGAAGGCCGGGGATACCTCCGTCCGATGGAAAATCTTCTGGAGAAGCACGAATAGCCGGCGGCTGGCGAAGTCGAGCTTGCGGTACGTTGCCAGATCGAACCACAATCCCCCGCCGGCAGCTTGGCAAAACTCAAAGAACTGCTGGTCCCAGACGAACCGCCACGCACGGGACGATTCCTGGTCAATCGGCAGGCTGTACTTGAGGAACCCGAAGGCCACGTCACGGTGTTCTCCCCGAATGGGATCGTAGAACCCGGTATTTTCGTAGATCACCCGCGCCAGGCGGCGCACGGTGTCACGGAAAAGCTGGTAGTCCTTGCCGCCCTTGGAAGTGTTGCTCTTAATGAGGCCCAGTTTCCGCAGGCAATAGTGCGGCGTGGCGTGAAGCTCGATGCTCGGCTCCGGTTGCGCGAACGTGAGAGCCAGAAGCCCCCAGGGGGTGAACTCGTCGGCCGCCGACAGGCCCGAGGGGCAGGTGACCCGGACGTTCGCCATCAGAAGACGCCCGCTGGAGTTTCTGTACCCATAGGCCGTCTCATGTACCAGGTGGTCACGCAGCGAGATCGCGGTGTCTAGCGGGCATAGGGCATGTTCGACCAGCGAGAGCTGGGCACGCCCCGCCGCGTCCCGAACCGCCCGTTTCAGGATACTGGGGCGACTCGGATGCTGCGTTGCGCCGGTGAGCGAAGCGGCTGCGGGCCTTCGGGTCGTCATCTTCAGGGAAGTATACGGCGCGTTACAGCCGCGGCCGTACCACTTGGGCTTGTCTGTTGAGCCGTTGGTGGTCTGGTCAGCAAACGCGGTTGTGCGGTAGCTCCGGCCGAGTGCCTTGAGGGGTTTTCGCCACATGAGCCCAAGAGGCGGTAGCGGGGGGCATGCCCCTGGCCGCACGGCTCGCTCCCGTCGCATGGTGGCTTGAGAGGCTGTGGCTGCTAAGCTGGCTTGCTTCCGGAAACAAGATTATCTACCATACGTTTCGTGCCAAGGTGCCAGTCTGTCAGATCCTTCCAGGCCGCTCTACCTGTGCTCGCCGGCACAGCTCTCTGGGCAGCCGCGTTCCCGTCTGTTGTCTCCGCCGCGACGATCATCTGGAACGGCGCAGGGGCGAACAACAACTGGTCAACCGCCGCCAACTGGAGCGGGTCGGTGGCACCGGGGGCTTCGGATACCGCCGTCTTCAACGGCACGGGCAAGAAGGACGCGGTCCTCGACTCAAGTTTCGCGGGCAGCGTCGGCCAGCTTCAGATCGCTGCGTCCTACACCGGCAGCGTCATTCTCCGCCGCAATCTGACCGTGAACGGGCCGCTCCTCCTCACCGGAGGAACGCTTGACATGCGAGGGAGCGGCTACACGCTCACGGTCAAAGGAAGTTGGAGTGACAATGGCGCCACTTTCCGTGCGGGGACGGGCACCGTGGTCCTATCCGGCACGGGGAGCAGCTATGCACTGAAGGAAGCGGGCACGTTCTACCACCTGTCCATTGATGACGGACTCGTGGGATACTGGCGGTTCGATGAGGGCAGTGGGGGGAGCGGCACGACGATCGTGGATAGCTCCAAGCTCCGCAACAACGGGACCATGAGAAACATGGAAGCCAACGACTGGTCCACCACCGTCCCTGCGGTATCGTTCTCGGATTGGAGAGCTTTGAAATTCGACAGAAGCGTTGAGTATGTAGACCTGGGAGACAAAACGGATTTCGATTTCGGCGCGGGGAACTTCACGCTTTCCGCTTGGGTCTACCTCACGAGCGCGCCTTCCGGTACCGGTGTGATCATCGCGAAGAATTCGCGCGAAGTGAATTGGAGTGCCAAAGACATGTACAAGATGTACGTCGATGCCCGGGGAGCAGCGCACTTCCGCTTCGATACATGGTCAAGTGGCAATGAGTCAAATATCGCCAACAGCGGCAACAATGCCGTTACGGCCGGCACATGGCACCACCTCGTTGGTGTCCGCGAAGGGAGGCATGTGGCCAAGCTGTACCTCGATGGCACACTGGTGGGAACGGATAGCACCAATTTCGGTTCGAGCGGAATCAATTCGGAAGGCGTTCCTCTCGTCGTCGGACGGGACAACGATGCCACGGATCCTTTTCCCGGCTTGATCGACGACATTCGCGTCTACAACCGCCACCTATCAGCAAGCGAGGTCGCCCAATTGGCTGCGGGGAACCCCACCACGGGGCCGGGCCAGGACC
>CAYTJV010000135.1:0-14867 GCA_964438165.1 uncultured Planctomycetaceae bacterium
CACTGAGCCAACAATCAACCCCGATCCCACCCGCTGCGTGGGCCCGACCGGCCCGGCCGCTCCGCGCCCCGGGCGAACAGGGACGCAGGGCGGACCCGAGCGAGCGTTCCCACGCAGAGCGTGGGAACGAGAAACAATGGGGTAGCCCCGGCGAGACCTCGACCAGCGACACGTGGCGTGCCCTGTTCGAACAATCGAGCCGGCTCCGCGACCGCCTGCTCTTGGCCCGGCTGAAAATGAACACGCTGCTCTTTGTCAAGCGTAAGCCGTTCTTCTCCGAGCAGCCCTTCATGGACGCCCACCACCTGATCAATCGACCCGGCGGCGGCATCTAGCGCCTCTCGCCGGTCCGGCCCGACGGCCGGGTGACGCCGCTGGTCGATTCGCTCGGCGAAGGCGTCTATCGCGACGTCTGCCTCCATTGGGACGTCCGACGCCTGCTCTTCTCCTTCGGCAGCGGTTCCGAGCATTGGGACAGCAAACAGAGTGACCACATCTACGAGGTCGGCGCCGACGGCTCCGGCGTGCGTCAACTTACCTTCGGTCCGAAGAACGACTGCGAGCCGTTCTATCTGCCCAACGGCCAGATCGGCTTCACTTCCGACCGCTCCGAGCACTATGTGATGTGCGGTGGGGACCGCCATTCGCCGACGCTGTTCGTCATGGAGGCCGATGGGTCGGGCGCGCGTCAACTGAGCTTCAACGTCTTCAACGACTATAACCCCACGGTGATGCCCGACGGACGGATCCTCTACAGCCGCTGGGAGTACAACGAGCGGTCGGTCACGTCGCTGCACAATCCGTTCACCATGAACCCCGACGGCACCATGGTCCAGCCGTTCTACGGCAACGCCACGATCCGGCCCAACGTGGTCATGTTCCCCCGGCCCGTGCCGGAAAGCAACAAGGTCATGGCCCTCTTCACCGCGCACCACGGCCAGACCCACGGCGCGGTGGGCCTGATTGACGTCCGCCGCGGAATCGACGGCGAGAAGCCGCTCACCGTGCTCACGCCGCGCGTGCCCATTACCGGCGAAAAGCCCGAAGACAGCGCTTACGGATGGTTCAGCGATCCCATGCCGCTTTCGGAAACCGCGTGGCTTTGCTCCTACACGCCGACGGTCTTGCCATGGTTGGAGCGGAGCTGGGCCCTTTATGTGGCCGACCGGCACGGCAATTTGGCCCTTGTGTATCGCGACCCGGCGATCTCCTGCGCCGAGCCGGCGCCGCTGGTCGCACGCCCCAAGCCGCACGTGCTGCCCAAGGCCCCGGACGGCACGGATTCGACCACGGCCGAATCCACGTTGCTCTTGGCCGACGTGTACCGCGGCCTGACCGGCGTTGCTCGCGGCACGGCCAAGCATCTCCGCATCCTCGAAGACCTGCCGCGTAAGAGCGTGCCCAACGGCGGCGTGATCTGCACGTCGGGCACGCTCATTTTCACGATCAAGCGGGTCTTCGGCACCGTGCCGATCGACGCCGACGGCTCGGCCCATTTCGTGGTGCCGGCCAACCGTAACGTCTACTTCGAGGTCTTGGATAAGGATTTCCAAGAAGTCCAGCGGATGCGGAGCGTAGTGTGTCTCAAGCCCGGCGAGAAACGGGGCTGCGTGGGCTGCCATGAGAGTCGGAACCAGGCCCCGCCGCCAGTCCACTTCCTCGCGGCCCGTCGGCCGCCGAGCCGGCCCGAGCCGCCCCCGTGGGGCACGAAAACCGTGAGCTTCCTCCGCGACATCCAGCCGCTAGTGAACGCCAAGTGCGCAAGTTGCCACACGTATGATCGCGAAAAGAACAAGGTGATCCTCACCGACGACCTCACCAGTCAGTTCACCATCGGCTACCAAGAATTGCTGCCGTTTCTGACGGTGGCGATCTCGAACCGCTGGGACCAACCCGACGACGTGCTGCCCCGGCCGCCGTATACCTACGGCTCGAAGGTCTCGCCGCTGGTGAAGCTCTTGGCCGCTGACCATTACGGCGTGAAGCTCTCGGCGGAGGATTGGCAGCGGCTGCTGACGTGGATCGACTGCAACGGCGTGTATTACGATCGTTACGAGAACGACCATTACCCGAACCGGCAGATCTTTGCCGGGCCGGCGCAGGAAGCCGCCCAGCGGATCATCGCTCGGCGGTGCGGCAACTGTCACGGCAGCGACGACGGCCGCGGCGACACCTGGTGGCTGAGCCTCAACCGCCGCGACGTGCGCATGAGCCGGGCCCTGGCCGCGCCGCTGGCCGCCTCGGCCGGCGGCTGGCAGCGGTGCGAGTCGATCGTGTTCGCCGACACCAAAGACCCCGACTACCAGGCCCTGTTGGCGATTCTCTCCGCAGTCCGCGATCGGTTGGCGAAACACCCGCGCGAGGATCTTCTGTCGATCGAGGGAACCGAAGCCGCCCGGCAGCATGTTACTATGCCTTCTCCCCCGCCCCCTTTGTCGACAAAGGCGGCGCCGATCGAGAAGGATTGGGGCTACCTGAGCGATCTGCCCTGGCAATCGGCCCGCTCGGGCTGGACTCGCAACGGCGACGGCCTGCCGCGCCGCGACCGCGACATCGAAGACAACCCCATACGCATCGGCAACAAGAAACACCGCAAGGGCATCGGCACCCACGCCCCTTCGGAGATCGTCCACGCCCTGGACGGCAACTACGTCCGCTTCCAAGCCATCGTCGGCCCGCCCGAGCGAGACGGCACGGTCGTCTTCCGCGTTTTCGGCGACGACAAGCTCCTCTTCGAGAGTCCCATCATGCGCAATCGCCACAGCACCACAGTTGACGTGCCGGTAAGAGGTGTGCGTCAATTGCGACTCATCGTCACCGACGCCGGCGACGGCTACTTCGCCGACTCGGCCAACTGGGCTGCGGCACGGTTGAGAAAGAAGGTGAACGGGGAGTAGAGAATGGAGGCTAAGAGACCGGACATCGCAGTTCGGATATCGGAGGGCGACTCAATGGCCAGAATCATCGCTCTTGGGTCCGTTCAATTGCCGGCGAAGGTCGCGAGAAGCGTACGCCCGTTCACGGGCGTTTTCCGCCGAAGGCGGTCATAGGCCCGGCGTTTACGCCGGGTTGAGAGGAGAAGATACTACGGCGTGAAGATGCCCCAGGCAGAGGCCCGTTCACGGGCCTTCTCGCTGTCAGGGCTTCAGCCCATTCCATATCGCCAAAGGATATCGCCATGTCACGCAACTACTACAGCGAAATCCACTTGCATCTGACCTGGCATGCCAAAGACAGCCTTCCCCTTCTTACGCCGGATGTCGAAGTGTTCACCCATCGCTGGCTGAAACAGAGAATCATCAACACGCCCGGCGTCTTTGTGCATGAAATCGGCGGGACGGAGACTCATATCCATCTCGCCGTCAGCATCGCGCCTACACTGATGATCTCGGAATTCGTCGGCCAGCTCAAGGGCGCCTCATCGCACGAGGTCAACCAGCATTTTCAATGTGCTGGACGGGGCAAGGTGCTCCATTGGCAGACCGGGTATGGGGTCGTCAGCTTCGGCACGAAGAACCTGCCGTGGGTGAAGGGCTACATTCGCGATCAGCGCCAGCATCACGTGCGCGGAACGTTGGAGGAGCGGCTCGAGAGGATTGCGCAAGATGAGGAAGAGGCCTCAAGGCCGTCACCGCGAGAAGCCCCGTAAACGGGGCTCGATGGTCGGCATGCGATGGATGACAAATCGCGTCGTTGGCCTCGGCACCCGGCGTAAACGCCGGGCCTAAGACCGCCTGAGGCGGAAAAGGGCCGTGAACGGCCCTCAGAATCGGAAAACCTTCGCTATTTGAGACTGCACTGGTTACCCTGACCGGCACGATGGGATGAGATCTCTCTTCCTTTGCCGTAATGAAATCGCCATGGATATCGAGCGCCACAATCACCGCGAAATCGAACAGCTCAACCAGCGCGGCGGGCGCACCCTGACCATCGTTGACCTGATTCGCGCCGGAACGCTGAACGTGCCGATGGCGGCGTATTCCCTCCGGGCGATGGAGCAGGGAGCGTCGCTGTTGACCGGGGCACGGCCGGGTGGGGCGGGCAAGACGACGCTCATGGCCTCGATGCTCCATCTGCTGCCGCCCGGCGTGCGCATGGTGACGGTCGATGAGCCGAAACGCATTGCCGAGGCCCGCGACGAGCCAACCTGCTATCTGGTCCACGAAATCGGCGACGGACACTGGTATGGATACCTTTGGGGCGAAGCGGTGGCGAGGTACTTCGACCTTATCGGAAATTCGCGGCGCATCGCCTCGTGCCTCCATGCCGACACGCTCGAAGAATTGACCGGCATCCTCGGTTCCCCGCCGCTGAGCGTCTCGCGCGAAGCGTTGGCCCGGGTCGGGCTCATTCTGTTCATGCACGTCAGCCGCACGCGGGCCGGCTACCATCGCCGCGTGGCTACTTTCTACGAAGCCGATGGCGGTGGCGGCCACCACCTCATCTTCCAGTGGGACGCGACGACCGATACGTTCCACCAAGTGGGCGAGATCGGCGATCCCGAAGGATTGTCGCGCTACACGGATTTCATCCAGCAATTGGGCGACGAAGGCGAGTCCGACGTTGAATCCGTGCGCCGCAAGATTCTCGAATTCTACGAAAAGCAGAAACTGTAGCACCCGGCCTTTGGAGTGCGGCGACTTGTCGCCGCTTTCTCTTTTCGGCAGCAGCGCCAAGGGCCACTCGGAAAAGAAAGCGGCGACAAGTCGCCGCACTCCAAAATCGTCTGCAGCGCTCGCCTGCTCCATTTCGGCTCGCCCGATCGCGCTCTATGGAGTATAATTTTCTCTTTCGCCCGGGCACACTCTTGTTGCCAGGGAGCGCCTCGAATGACTTACAGAGGTTCCTGACCGTTGGTTCCTTCCCGAACGAATGAAGCAGATCTCGCCAAAGCCATGTTCGCCGACCGGCATCGGCTGCGGCAGGAGCTGCGCGCGATCCAGGCCGAGGGCAAGCAAGGCAAGCGTGTCGACGGGCGGCTCGCACAATGGCGCAAGAACTTCGAACGCTCGATGGCACTGCGGGAAACGCGTCGGGCGGGCGTGCCTCGCGTGCAGTTCGACGACGATCTGCCCGTCTCACGCAAGCGGGACGCAATCGCGGCCGCCATCCGCGAGCACCAGGTGGTGATCGTCTGCGGTGAGACGGGCTCGGGCAAGTCGACGCAGATCCCCAAAATCTGCCTCGACATGGGCCGCGGCATCGACGGCTTCATCGGCCACACGCAGCCCCGCCGCATCGCCGCCCGGAGCATCGCCGTGCGGATCGCCGAGGAATTGGGCTCGCCGCTGGGCCGGACCGTGGGCTTCAAGATCCGCTTCGCCGAGGCGATCCAGCCGACCAGTCATATCAAGCTCATGACCGACGGAATCCTCCTGGCCGAATGCCAGGGCGATCCGCTGCTGGAGCAGTACGATACGATCATCATCGACGAGGCCCACGAGCGCTCGCTGAACGTCGACTTCCTGCTGGGCTACATCAAGCGGCTTCTGCCCAAACGCCGCGATCTGAAGCTCATCATCACGTCCGCCACCATCGATGCCGCACGGTTCGCCGAGCATTTCCGCTCGCCGCACGGGCCCGCGCCGGTGATCGAAGTCACCGGCCGGAGCTACCCGGTCGAGATCCGCTACCGCCCCCTGCTGCCCGACGAGGAAGGCAACGAGCTCGAGTTCGAGGACGCTGTCACCAGCGCGGTTGACGAGCTGGCCCGGGCCGGCCCGGGCGACATCCTTCTCTTTATGCCCACGGAGCGCGACATCCACGAGATGGCCAAAGTGCTCCGCGGCCAACAGAGCCCCGGCGGCCGGTCCGGCAAGAGCGCGGAAATCGCGCTGTGCGCGGGTCTCCCGACCCCGCACCTGCAGCGACCGAAGGTCTCCGATGGGTCGCAAGTCCACACACTGGCGCCCAACGCCTCCAGGGATGCAGGAGACCTTCGGTCAGGCGGTCGGCGGGGTCAGGAGACCCGCGCCGAGCGCGTTGGCGGCAAGAGCACGGAAATCCTTCCGCTCTATGCCAGGCTTTCCATCGCCGAGCAGCAGCGGGTGTTCCAGGCGCACACGCAGCGACGGATCGTGATCGCCACCAACGTGGCCGAGACGTCGCTCACCGTGCCGGGAATCCGCTACGTGATCGACCCGGGCACGGCGCGGATCAGCCGCTATTCGGCCCGCACCAAGACGCAACGCCTGCCGATCGAGGCCATCTCGCAGGCATCGGCCAACCAGCGCGCGGGCCGTTGCGGGCGCGTGGCGGAGGGCATCTGCATTCGGTTGTACAGCGAGGAGGACTTCGCCGGCCGCGACCGGTTCACCTCGCCCGAGATCCAGCGGACCAACCTGGCCTCAGTGATTCTCCAGACCAAGGCCCTGCGTTTGGGCGAGATCGAGCGGTTCCCGTTCCTCGACCCGCCCCGCAGCGAGGCGATCCGCGACGGTTACAAGACGTTGGTGGAAATCGGCGCTCTGGGTCCGAAAAAGGGGACAGGCCCCTTTTGTGCGAAGCCGGGCACCGACCGGAGGTTGGTCGCGGGCCTTTCAGGCAAAAGGGGCCTGTCCCCTTTTTCGGACCCGCTCGACGACGATCACGCCCTGACGGAAATCGGCCGGCGGCTCGCCCGGCTCCCGGTCGATCCGCGGATCGGGCGCATGATCCTCGCCGCGTGCGACGAGAATTGTCTCGCCGAAGTGCTCGTCATTGCCGCGGCCCTGGAACTCCAGGACCCGCGGGAACGGCCCCTGGAAAAGCAAGAGGCCGCCGACCAGGCCCACGCCCAGTTCGCCGATCCCGATTCCGATTTCCTCTCGTACTTGAAGCTCTGGGACTTCTATCACCATCTCAAGGGCAGTCTATCGCGCAATCAGCTTCGCAAGGCGTGCCGGCAGAATTTCCTCTCGCACAACCGCATGAGGGAATGGACCGACATTCACTTGCAGCTCCTGGAGCTGGTCGCCCAGGCGGGCATGAAGCCGGCCGCGCGGCGCGACGAGTACGAACCGATCCACCGGGCGATCCTTACCGGCCTTTTGTCCAGCGTGGCCCTCCGCGGCGAGGGCCCGCAGTATACCGCGGCCGGCGGGCGCAAAGCGATTCTCTGGCCCGGCTCGGGCATCTTCGCCTCGAAGCCGAAATGGATCGTTGCCGCCGAAGTCGTGGAGACGACTAACCGCTACCTGCGCTGCTCCGCAACGATCAACCCCCGCTGGATCGAGCCGCTGGCCGGACACGTGGTCCACCGCTCCTACAGCGACGTGCAGTGGGACCGCGCGAGCGCGTCGGCCATGGCCCTGGAGAAGGTCTCACTCTTCGGATTGATTCTTGTCTCCGGACGCCGGGTGCGCTACGGACCCGTGAATCCGGCCGCGGCCCGCGAGCTGCTCATCCGCCACGGACTGGTCGAGGGCGAGATCGACCTGCGGGCCGATTTCCTCGAACACAACCGGCGGCTGCTGGAGGAAATGGAGCGTCTGGAGGCCAAGCTCCGCCGCAACGATCTGGTGCGGCCCGCGTGGGACCGCTACGAATACTACGACGGCCGCATCCCGGAGGACGTATACGATGGCCCGCGCTTGACCAAGTGGCTCGCCGCGGCGCGCAAGGAGAATCCTCGCGTGCTGTTCATGTCCAAGGCAGACCTGGTGCGCGAGGAGGAGGCCGAAGTTTCCCAAGAGAGCTTCCCGGACGCGATTCCCGTCGGCGACCAGCCGTATCCGCTGGAGTATCATTTCGAGCCCGGCGCGGCCGAAGACGGAATCACGGTGAGTCTGCCGGCGGAAATGCTTGGCCAGGTCGACGCCCAGCAGTTGGGCTGGCTCGTGCCGGGACTGTTGGAGCAGAAGATCGTGGCCCTGATCCGGGCCCTGCCCAAGGAGATCCGGCGGCACCTCGTGCCCGCCCCGGAGACCGCCAAGAAGGCCCTCGGACTGATTCGCTTCGGGGAAGGCGATTTCCTCCTGGCCGTGGCCCGGGCGCTAGGTCGGGTGTCGGGCCAGCGGATTCTCCCCGGCGCGTTCCGGGAAGACAAGATCCCCGATGAGCTGCGCATGAACGTTCGCGTCTTGGACCCGGCCGGCCAAACCTTGGCTTCGGGCCGCGATCTGGACGCGGTCCGCCGTCAGGTCGGCCAGGAAACCGTGGCGACCATCGCCGCCCTGGACCACTCCGCCTGGACTCGCGACGGACTCAAGACCTGGGATCTCGACGAGTTGCCGGAGCAGGTCGAAATCCGCCGCGGCAACCTCACGGTGCGCGCGTTTCCGATGTTGGTCGACCGCGAGGACTCGGTCGCGTTGCGTCTGGCCGACACGACCGAGCGTGCCGCCCGGGAAACCCGTCGCGCCCTGCGGCGTTTGTTCCTGCTCTCGGCGGGCCGGGAGCTCAAGTCACAGGCCCATTGGCTCCCCAATCGCGATGCCATGGAGCTCCACGCCCGATTGCTGAGCGGCTTCGTCTTTACCCAGCAGGTGGCCGAATTGATCGCCGATCGTGCGCTGGCGCCCGACGCATCGATCCCGCGGACCAAAGCCGAATTCGCCGCGCTCGGCGCGGGTCTCCTGACCCCGCCGAACTCTGACCGAAGGTCTCCCGGTGTTTCCGGAGACCTGCGGTCGCCGTGTGTGCGGGGTCAGGAGACCCGCGCACAGCGCGAGGCCGGTCCATCCATCCCGCGGACCAAAACCGAATTCGAGGGCCACATGGCCGCGGCGCGCGGTCGGATCGGATTGGCCATCCAGGACGTGGCCAAACTGCTCGGCCCACTGTTAGAGGCATACCATCAGGCCCGGCTAGCCCTGGAGCAGTATGCGCTCGGCGCGGGTCTCCCGACCCCGCCGAGTTCTGACCGAAGGTCTCCTGGCGTCCCTGGAGACCTGCGGTCGGCGTGTGTGCGGGGTCGGGAGACCCGCGCACAGCAGGTGGCTTGGCTTGCCTCGGCGCGACCAAGATGCGATTCGTTCGGCGCGGTATTTTCTCGGGCTTTCTCCGTTGTCTCCGTTTCCTCCTGTTCAGTTGCCAGACCATATACCCCATGGAATGGGGGTGCCTGCCGGAATCGCCCGACTGGTTCTGATCGCTGCCCCGAATTCCCTCTTATGGGTAATGCATTTACCCACCGTCTGTCGGGATCCGTCATCCCATAGGTATGCCGAAGAGCCAGTTTGAATAGGCCGACTGTCTTGTCGATCGGGAATTCTGAAGCAATCCGTGGACAGGGTGGGTAATTTCGGGTATGGTACTTCGGTGGATTCTTGTTCTTTTATTGTCTTGTCGCTGTGCGACGGGAGGTCAACATGTTTGGTGGAACTCGTGTGTCGAGGGGAGGCAATCGTCATTTCGCCGGGTTTACCCTGGTGGAGTTGCTGGTGGTCATCGCTATCATCGGGATCTTGATTGCGTTGTTGCTGCCCGCGGTGCAGGCCGCGCGCGAGGCGGCACGTCGTTCCACGTGCGTCAACCAACTGAAACAGTTCGGATTGGCGCATCACAACTACCACGACGTGAACAAAGCGTTCGTTTACCGTAAGGGCGGGACCTATGAGCCCGGTAATATCTGCGGCACGCCGCCCGGCAACAACAATTGGCGAAGGGCCGGCTACATCTCGCTCTTGCCCTTCTTCGAGCAGACCGCCATGTACAACCAGATCATGGCCGGCGGCTGGGGGTGGGGCCCGCAGGGACCCTGCGGGTGGTCCGGCTGGACGCCTTGGAACGACGCGCCGGATATCCTCCTTTGCCCGTCGGACGACGGATACCCGAACAAGTCGGGCTCCGCCCTTAGCTACGTGATGTGCATCGGCGATGCAGTCTCGAACCTCGGCGACAACCAGAATCCGCGGGGCGTCTTCGGATACCAGCGGTGCGCGACGTTCGCGGACATCCGAGACGGGACCAGCAACACGGCCCTGATGAGCGAGCGGCTGTGTCAATGGAACGTCGGCGGTGCGTTTCGGACCCAGAATCCGAATCCGGTCGGGGCGAACCAGATCGAATACGTTCTCGGGGTCGCCACCCGCGTGGCTGGCATCGCAAATAACCCCAACCTCTGCTATACCGCGATCGCCGGAAGGTACTTCGCCGCCGGGCAGCCCGTGCAATGCTATTTCGGCACCAATTGGCACGACGGGCAGCCGATGCACGTCGGCTTCACCACGGTGTTGCCGCCTAATGCGCCGGCCTGCGCCGACGGCGGGTCCTATGCCGACAGCTACACGGCCCTCCTTCCGCCTGCCAGCCGTCATCCCGGCGGCGTGAACGTGCTGAAGGCCGACGGGGCGGTGAGTTTCGTCAGCGAAACCATTGACTCCGGGAACTTGAGTTCCCCCCAGCCGAGCTCGGGAGTGAGCCCGTACGGTCCATGGGGCGCCCTGGGATCGAAAGCGGGTGGCGACCAGGCGTCCGTCAATTAGAGCCTGTCCAAGAACTTCCGAAGTCTCGAAGACTTCGGAAGTTTGCGGCTGGATTGAAAACGTCAACGCACGGCGCGGAAAAAGGCCCGCGCCGCGCGTTTTCCCAAAGGGTGAGAGTAACGGGCCAACCATTCCTTTTTGAGCACGGGTGCATGATGAGAAGCACGAGACTGTGTGTGTTCGTGGGGCTGGCCGCGATCGCAGCGGCGCTGGCCTCGGGCTGTGGTGGTGGGCAAGGCACGAAGGGCCCGGCAACGTATAAGGTGACCGGCACGGTCACTCTCAACGGTCAGCCGGTCAGCGGAGCCAGCGTGACCTTCGCGCCGAGCGGAAAGGGAGGCCCCGCGGTCGGCAAAACGGACGCTTCCGGCCAATACACTCTGAGGTCCGGGGCCCAGGAGGGCGCCGCTGCCGGCCAGTATCTGGTCGGGATTTCGAAGTACGAGTATGCCGACGCCGGGAAGGCTGCCGGCGGCACAGGCACAGGCAGCGCCGAGATGCCCGCCGATTACAAGCCGGACGATACGGGAGGCGGGGGGGGCAAGAACGCGCTTCCCGCAAAGTACGAATCTCCCGCGGGCTCCGGCCTGAAGGCCACCGTCACCGAAGAGGCGGGCAAGAGCGTCATCGATTTCAAGCTTTAGTCGCGACTTTGGAGTGCGGCGATTTATCGCCGCTTTCTTTTGTTCTGGGCGGCGACCGTTCGTGCCGTCAAAAGAAAGCGGCGACGAGTCGCCGCACTCCAAAGGCCAAAGCGGCGATTGCCTCGCCGCACTCCAAAGTCGCGGGTATCCTCGCGCCTATCCTGCTTCGCGGCCCCCTTCGGTGATCGTGACGATCCGGTCGCCGGCGACGTTCTCCAACACGTCGGTTCCGCCTCCGATCCAGCGGACCTCGATGCGGTCGACGTGGTCGCGTTTCCCCAAGCCGAAATGAAGCCGAGAACCGTAGTGGCTTTGATACCCGCGGCCGCCGTGGACTTCATCGATCTGGATCAGCGTTCCCGCGGTGACGTGCACGCTGGCGCCCGCGCCGTCGCGATTCGTCTTCACCCCGCGGAGCCGGACCTGGAGCCAGTGGCTCGCGTCGCGGGGCGAATCGTTGCGGAGCACGGTCGGGCCGCTGCGAGAGTTGAGCACGACAACGTCCAGGTCGCCGTCGTTGTCCAGGTCGTCGAAGGCCGCCCCGCGACTGCTCCGCCGGACCTGCATGCCGTCGCCGCTTGCCTGGGAAACATCCACGAACTTTCCTTCGCCTGTGTTCCGCAGGAGCAGGTTGCGGACCTCGTAGGATGTCGTGTCGTTGAACAGGTCGGCGTTGTCGTAGAGATGGCCGCAGGCGATGTAGAGGTCGCGGTGGCCGTCGTTGTCGAAGTCGACCAGGCCGGCGCCCCAGGTCACGTGGGGGAAGGTGCCCGTGCCCGCGCCGGTCCGCCGCGTCACGTCTTCGAAGAGCCCGTGGCCCAGATTCCGGTAGAGCGACGCCCACTGGTCCTGGTACGACGTGACATAGAAGTCGAGTCGGCCGTCGTTGTCGTAGTCGCCGCACTCCGCGGCCATACTCCCCAGGCGCTGGCCGGTCCCCTCGCAAGCCACGCCGGCCAAAAGCCCCACTTCCTCGAATCTTCCTGTGCCGTCGTTCTCCCAGAGGAAATTACCGCTGGAGTCGTTGGCGACGAACACGTCGGTGTCGCCGTCGTCATCGTAGTCGGCCGCGACCACGCCCATGCCCCGTCCAAGGTGGCGGCTGATGCCCGCGGCCCGGCTGATGTCGGTAAACGCGCCGTCGCCGTTGTTGCGGTAGAGGGTGGCGGCGACCGGCTGGTAATGGTTGGGGCCCGGGTAAACGTGGTGGCCCATCCAGAGATTGTGAACGTGGGTCTGGTACGAGAAATCGAGGTAGCTGGCGACGAACAGGTCGAGATCGCCGTCGCGGTCGATGTCGAGAAAGCAGACGCCGGCGCCGACGTTCGCCGCCTTGCCGGCGGTGCCCGTCCGGGCGGTCACGTCGGTAAACGCGCCGTCGCCGTTGTTGCGGTAGAAGACGTTGGGGCCGTAGTTGTTGAGGAAGAGGTCCGGATCGCCGTCGTTGTCGTAATCGCCGACGGCCACGCCCAGCCCGTAGCCGCCCTTGCCGACGCCCGCCTTGTCGGTCACGTCGACGAAGCGAAAGCCGCCCTCATTGCGATACAGCGCGTTGCGCGGCGGGGGATCCATGCGCGTGCCTTCCAAGGGTGAGCCGTTGAGGAAATAGATGTCGAGCCGTCCGTCGCCATCGTAGTCGAACAGGGCCAGCCCCGCGCTGACCGTTTCCACGATGTAGCGCCGCCCGGATCCGCCGTCGGTATGCCGAAACGAAATACCCGTCTGCGCGGTTACGTCGCGAAGCAGGATGGGGCTCTGGGCGAAGGCCGTCGCAGCGAGGCTGAAAGCCAGAACCGAGAAGCCCAGAACACGGCTTCGAAATCCGCATGGGTTGCCGCTCACGTCACCTTCCCTCTTGGAGCGTCTCCAGCACGGCCCGATAACGGCCGTTCTGCGGATCGAGCTCGACGGCGCGCTGGGCGGCCGCGATTGCCGCCTCGTGCCGGCCGACCAGACCGCTGAGCACCGCCGCATTGTACCAATGCGCCGCGCCGTCCGGTTCAATCTTGCACATCTCTCCGGCAACGGCCAGGGCGTCGCTCGGCCGGCCCTGGTCCTCATAGAGCTTCAGCAAGCCCTCGCGGCATCGCAAGTCGCGCGGTTGGAGGCGGCACAGCCTGCGCCACATCTCTTCGGCGCCGCCGAGGTCGCCGAGGCGGCCGTACGCGTGCGCGGCCCGCTCGAGCGTCCGGCTCAGCGTCGCGCGGCACGTTTCGCGGTCCGCGTAAGCGTTGGCGTCGCGGATCTCATCGGCCATCCGACGGGCATCGAGCTCTTTGAACCGCTCCATGTGACGCCGAGCCTCTTCCCGCCGACCTTGGCGCAGATAGGCCCGAGCCAAGCCGTAGTGCCCTTGCGCGTGCTGCGGCGCTTGCTTGACCAGCGCCTCAAAAACTCGTGCGGCCTGCGCATAGTCGCCCTTCTCCAGACACACCTGGCCGAGTTGCACGTGGGTCCGCACCGTGGGCATACCCCTCTTCAGGACTCTTTGAAGGACCGCCTCGGCCTCATCGTATTGGCCGAGCCTGGCGAGGGCTTCGGCGAGAAGATCCGGCACGCGCGGATCGGCCGGCGGCAAGGTTCCCGCGCGCCGCAGGGAACCGCAGGCATCCTGGAACTCGCCTTTTCGCAAAGCGATCAGGCCTATGCCATAATGGGCGTCGCTCCACTCGGGGCTTACCGTCAAGCACCGCCGCCAGACTTCCACTTCTTTGTCGGCCTCTCCGAGGCTATGATACCATCCTGCCAGCACGGCCAGGGCGTCTGGGGCGTGGGGATAGGTCGCCGCCAGTCGCTCCGCAATGCGTTGCGACTCGCCGCGGAGCTCGTCGGGCGCCGCGTCCGGGTCGTACGCACCGCTCCAGACGATCGGCGGCGCGGAAGGCTCCACCGCGCTGGGTTCGCTGGGGCGGCCTGCAAGCTTGAACTCGACCGGACCATACGCCACAAGCCCGATTACGCCTGCCGTGACGCCCAATGCAGCGCAAAGTGCCAAGACTTTCCCAGGGAGATGCCTGCGCGGCCGGCGGAAATCAGGCGACTGGCGCTGGGCGTTCGATGTCTGGCGTTTCGATCGGCCTGCCATCCTTTGATTTCCTGGTTTCCCACCTCAACCGTCTCGCACGAAGTGCGGCAACGCATTGGGCAGGGCGAGCGCGATTTCCACCAGGCCGCGGTACTCGCCGTGTTCGTGCCAGGGGGCCTGGTAGATCAGCTTCCTCGCGCCCCCTTTTCGATAGTGTAGGCGTTCACCTCGCCGGAGGCCAGCGATTGCCGGCGTTTCATGCGGGAAGGCTCGTCCTTTCGTGATTGCCCGATTTCCTTGCTAAAGTGTCGTTATCCGTGGTCAATTACTTCAGACGGCTAAACAGTCACCCCTTTTCTTGTTTTCTTTCTCCCCTCTCCCTTCTCACTTCTCCCCTCTCCCCATCCTCTTCGCCAGGCGCGCGACCCGCTCGCCGACGCGGCGGGCGGCGTCAAGCTCGGCCGGGCTGACGCCGGGGTCCAGCGGCCCGGTCATGGCCGACGAGCCGGGCTCGCCCCAGACGTCTTTGCCCTCGGCGTCGGAGTAGAGGGGACCGGCGACGATCATGCGATTGCTGAGCATGAAGAGGAGGAGCGATGTTACCACGTGCTCTTTGCCGCCGGTCTGCCCGCCGCCGGTGGCGAACGCCCCGCCCACCTTGTCGGTGAAATCGACCTTCCATTTCCAGTTCCACTCATCCACGGCGGATTGCATCAAACCGGGGGTATTGGCGAAGAAGGGCGGGCACGCCACAAGGAACCCGTCACCGCAACCAAGGTCCCCCTGTGCACG
>CAYTJV010000136.1:0-14853 GCA_964438165.1 uncultured Planctomycetaceae bacterium
AAGCCACCCTACTTTTAGGGCGGCGTTTATCAAGCCTCCTTCCGTTTTTACGCCGGATGGCCAATCGAGTGCGACGACTCCGGCCAGCTTCGCATCAGCGGCATCGAAGGGATCGACTTGCCGTTGATCGTGCTCCGCCGCTACGGCCAGGGAATGGCGATTGTCGTGGGCGACACCGCGTTTGCCCAAAACCGAAATCTAGAGAACCGCGACGGCTCGCCTTTCGAAGGGATGCGCGAAAACGCGATCTTCTGGCGATGGTTCTTATCGCTTCTCCGTGAGGGCATGGGCGAGGGGAAGCAATGGTTCCCGCAGAAGTCGGACACGGCGCCGGAGACCGGGGAGAAGGGGGCTGCTCTCGCGAATCCTGCCCAGTCGGGTCCGCAACAGAAGCCCGCTGCCAGGCAACCCGAGGGGAAACCGGCCGCCGCTCCGCCCGATGCGTCCCCGAAGGCTGCCCCAGAAGAAGAACCGTAAGCAACGGAAGGCCCACGATGCTCGCCTGGATTGGCGTCGCCCTGCTGAGTATCTCCTGGCTCGTCGGCCTGGGGTACTATCATTTGGCCAACTGGCCGGCGTGGATCGCCGCGGTGACGGCGGGTACGCTGTGCCTTGCCGGATTCAAGGTCCGGCTGCCGGCTGCCCGCGATTGTGTCGTGGCCTTCGTGCTCGCCCTGCCGGCCTGTCTCGTTGCCCCGTGGCCGTATCGCGCCGGGCTGATCCTGTTGGCGGCCGGGCTCGCCCTCGGGGCGGTCTGGCGCATGATGCTGAGCACGGCGATGCTGGTCTCCGGCTGCATCCTGATCGTTCAGGCCCTCGGGCTTGAAGTCTACATGGCCGTGACCGCGAGGTCCCACGAGTTGCCCGGCCCGTTGGCGAAACTCTTGGGTGCTGCAGCCAAAGCCCTTGGCATGGATTCGGCTGTTTACGGAACGACCCTGACGGCGTTCTCGATGCGGAAGATCCACAACCTGGGGGCAACTTGGGAATTGCTCCTAGATCCCGCCACCTGGTGCTTCCTGCTCGGCGGACTGGTGCTCATCGCCTGGCGCGTGCGGAGCGACCGTCTTGAGCAAGCGGCCGGCGGGCGATCGCCGGGCCGGGCGTGGCGGGCCGGGGGGATGGTGCTTGCTCTGATCCTGCCCGTGCTGGTGTGGCTGCCGCTGCGGGCCGCGATTCTGGTGGCTCTCTATTTGCACGAGGTCTTGCGCGTCGACTACGACGCTCCGCTCCAGGTGATGCAGCGGTTCTGGAGCACGCCCACCCATCTGCTCTTGTTGGGCGTCCCGGTGCTCTTGGCCTGGCGCCTGGTGCCGCTCAAGCCGCGTGCCGCTGACGCGGCCCCTGCCAACGCCGCAGCACCCTTGCCGCCGACGTGGCGTCGCCGTGTGGCGGCCGTGCTACTCGTGCTCGCCGGAGTGGCTAGTTTTGGTGTGGGGATCTTCTGGGATCCCGTCGGCAGTCGCAAAGAGAGCCGGGTGGTGATCGAGGAATACCACCCCGAGGGCGACAAGCAGTGGGAACGGACCGATAAGCCGTTCGACACCACGTGGTACGGGCACCTCTCGGGCTACAACTACTACTGCATCTACGACTACATGACCCGCTTCTACGACGTCGCCCGGCGCACCGAGCGGCTCAACGAAGCGGCCCTGGAAAACTGCGACGTGCTGATCGTCAAGGTGCCGACGCGATCCTACACGAACCAGGAGATCGAGGCCATCGAGCGCTTCGTCGAGCGCGGCGGCGGGCTGATGCTCGTGGGCGAGCACACCAACGTGTTCAACTCCGGAACCTATCTGAACTCGATCGCGCGGCGGTTCGGCTTCACCTTCCGCTACGATTGCCTCTTTGCCGTCGACAAGGTGTTCGAGCAGCGCTTCGAGCCGCCGCTCGTGCCGCACCCGATCGTCCAGCACTTGCCATGGATGGACTTCGCCACGTCGTGCTCGATCGCCCCGGAGCAAAGCTCGGGCCGGGCCGCGATGCGGAGCGTGGGCCTGAAGAACCTGATGGCCGACTACCACGCCAGCAATTACTACCCCAAGCCCGACGACAGCCCCGAGATGCGCTACGGCGCCTTCGTGCAGCTTTGGGCCATGCGCCACGGCCGCGGCCGCATCGCGGCCTTCAGCGACTCAACGATCTTTTCCAATTTCTGCGTGTTCGAGCCGGGCAAGAAAGAGCTTTGGATGGGCATGGTCGAGTGGCTCAACCATCAAGCCCCGGGGATCGATCCGCGCAGGCCCTTGACGATCGCCGGCGCGGTGCTGGTGCTGCTGGGCCTGGTGGTCGCCCGGCGATGGGCGGGATCGCGGCTGGTGCTCTTGGCCGCCGGCACGCTAGGATGGACGCTGGCGGCCATCGGTGTGCGCTTTTGCGGGCTTTCCGCCATGCCGTATCCCGAGCCGCTCCACCCCTACGTGCAGGTACACATCGATCGCACCGTTTGTACGGCCACGCGCTTGCCCCGCAACGGCTTTCTCTCGGTCGACCGCACCGACTACGGGATCTTTGACCGCTGGATCCTGCGGCTCGGCTACTTCACCGCGCGGCGGACCTATCCCGAGGTGCTGGAACGGCAACCAACTTTGATCGTGTTCCTGGAGCCGAACGAGCCGATCTCGCGCGAGTACCGCGCCCGACTGGCCCGCTTCGTGGAAGACGGCGGAAAGATCCTCGTGGTCGATTCGCCGCCCAGCGCGCGGCGCCGGTACGAGTCGCCGCTGCGCGCGAGCCTGGAGGACGCGGACGACGATTCCGGCGGTGCCGATACGGACGAATCCGCGTCGGCCCAAGGGCCGACCACCAATGAGCTGATCGAGCCCTTCGGCATGTCGGTCGACCACGCCACGGTGGTGGGCGGGCCGCAGAGCCTGTTGGTTTCCTCGGAGGGCTGGCCGGCCGTGCCGATTCATGCGGCGGTGGTCGTCCGAGGCGGCCGGCCGTTCGCCTGGGTCGGCGACAAGCCGGTGGGGGCGAGCATCTCGGTCGGCAACCGCGGCGGCTCCGTCACCGTGATCGGCTTCGGAGCGCGCTTCCGCGAGGATCAAATGGGCGGAAGCGGCGACATCGAGCCCGACAAAAGCGCCGACAAGACCCTCCTGAGCGTCTACGATTGGGAGTACGCTCTGTTCCGCGCGATCGTCGAAGGCAAGCCGCTGGGAATGCCCGGCGGGCCGCCGCCTGCCGCCAAGTAAGCCCTCAAATCGTAATCGCTGACCAGAAAGGAGCAAACGAACCACGAAAACACGAAAAATACGAAATCCCGAAAGAGAGCGCAGAGGGCGACGGGCGAGCACGCAACATGGACCTGCAACTCGACTAGCCCGATGAATACTCCGGTGGTCTTGGAGGTCGGCAGGTTGTCGACCAATCGCCGGCGTCTGCCTGCGCAGAACGCGGCGGCCAGACACCCCAGACCGACGAGCCCGCCAAGCCACGGCAAGTACGGGATGAAATCGTGCATGATGTTGGGCGCGTTTCTCGTGTTCACGCGAGTTGAGCGAGAACCTCACTTGGCAGCAGGATCCGCACGGGACTGTCGGCGTAGTCCGAAGGATTGCGCGTCACGATGGCGTCCAATTGCGCCTGGATGGCGCACGCGATTTGCAGGTTGTCCTCGAAATCAGGGCCAGGGAGCGTCTGTGCCAACTCGAGCGTGGAACGATCGACTGAGACGAAGTCAAACGACTCCAAGGACTCCGCCACTGCCCGTCGCGCCCGATCAATGCCAGCCTGGCGCTGTACCACGTAGAAGATCGTGGGCAAAGACGCGGCCGAAAGGCATCCGAGCAGGCGCCCTTCGTGGTTTGCCTGGAGCACCGCGGCCGAATCTGCGAGGAACTCGGCCCGGTTCAGATAGACGTCCAGGACCACGTTGATGTCCAAAAGGACTCTCATCGTCCGTACTTCTCCATGCGACGCTCTCCCAGCCATCGACGCACGTCTTCGTCCGTCGGCGGTGGACCACTCCCGGCCCCCATGCCGATCAACGCTTCCACAGGCTTGCCACGGCGCGCGCCGCTCTTCTCGGAGGCGGCAGGGCTTCTCTCCACGGTTTCCAAGATCCTGCGCGCCAGCGAGATTCGCATGTCAACCGGCCATGCCTTAACGACGTCCAGCACTTGGGCTAGATCGGATGGTGCAGCAGAGGCCATCGGCGTCACTCCTGAATACAACCACAAAGCAGTATCGGTCTCAATTTCAATTCTACGCCAGCGGAGAATAGTCTCTCACCCTGCGGGTTTTCTGCGTGGTCACGTCCACAACTGGCGGTCCAACATCCGGTAGTTGACCGCCTCGTTGAGGTGTTCGGGCCGGATCGAGTCGCTTTGGGCCAGGTCGGCGATGGTGCGGGCCACGCGGAGCACTTTGTCGTGGGCGCGGGCCGAAAGGCCGAGCTCGGTCATGGCCCCGCGCAGCAGGTTGCGACCCTCCTCGTCCAGGGCGCAGAAGCGGCGGACCATGCGGTGGCTCATGTCGCCGTTGTAACGGATCTTGGTGCCGCGAAAGCGCTCGGCCTGGATTTGCCGGGCGGCGGCCACCTCGGCCCGCATCTGGCTGCTGGCCGTCCCCTGACCCTCGCCGGAAAGCTCACGGAAGGCCACGGCGGGGACCTCGATGTGGATGTCGATCCGGTCCACCAGCGGCCCGCTGATCTTCGACATATACCGCTCGATCTGCGGCACGGAGCAATGGCACTGGCGGCGCGGGTCGCCGCGGTAGCCGCACGGGCACGGGTTGAGCGCGGCCACGAGCATGAAATTCGCCGGAAACGTGGTGCTCGCCAGGGCTCGGGCGATCGTGACCGTGCCGTCTTCCAGCGGCTGGCGCAACACCTCCAGCGTGCGGCGGTTGAATTCGGGCAACTCGTCGAGGAACAAAACGCCGTTGTGCGCCAAGCTGATTTCGCCGGGGGTCGGCGTCGAGCCGCCGCCCACCAGGCCCGCATCGCTGATCGTATGGTGCGGCGAGCGGAACGGCCGCGTGGCCATCAGGGGCTGACCGGGCTTCAGGCGGCCCAGGGCGCTATAGATCCGCGTGGTTTCGATCGACTCCTCGGGCTCCAGGTCGGGCAGGATGCTCGGCAACCGTTTGGCGAGCATGGTCTTGCCCGAGCCGGGCGGGCCGACCATGAGGAGATTATGGCCGCCGCTGGCTGCCACCGTAAGCGCCCGCTTGGCCATTTCCTGGCCGCGCACGTCGGCAAAATCCTCTTCGTAGGCGGAGAACTGGCGAAACAAATCGTTCAATCGCGAGGGCGTGGGCTCGATCTCCAGCTCGCCGCTCAAGAAGCCTACGGCCTGGCTCAGGCTGGCTGCGGCGATCACGTCGATCCGCTCGACCACGGCCGCCTCGCCGGCGCTCTGGCTGGGCACGATCAGCCCGCGCAGGCCCTCCTGCTGGGCCGTGGCCAGGGCCATGGAGAGCGCCCCCTTAGTTGGCCGGGTGCAGCCGTCCAGGGCCAGTTCGCCCACCACTGCGTATTGATCGAGCAGTTCCGACGCCATCTGCCCGCTGCCCACCAAGATCCCCAAGGCGATGGGCAAATCGAACGAAGCCGCATCCTTAGGCAGATCGGCCGGGGCCAGGTTGATCACCACCCGGCTCTGCGGCCGCTGGAACCCCGAGTTGACCATCGCCCTCTCGACCCGATGCGTGCTCTCTTTGACCGCCGCCTCGGGCAGGCCCACCAGGATGGTCTTCGGGAGGCCGGAAGGCGAAACGTCGACTTCGACTTCGACCGGCAGGGCTTCGATTCCTAGCAGGGAAAACGTCTTGAGCTTGGCGAGCATGGCGAGTCCCGGCACTTGCGAATATCATCCGACGCGAGCGCATCCAGACCCTATTCTTGCCGGAACCAGGACCGTCCGCAAGAGCGAGAACGGCAAATCGTGCGGTCAGGCGGTAATGTTGCCACAACCCGAAAGACCGATATGCGTGGCCGGGCGTACCCGCGGCTCCCCGCGCCTATCGTGTTGCTCTGGGACGTGTCACCCGACGGACTTAAAGCGTCTCCCTGGCCCTTTCGAGCAGCAAGGTTCGCGTGCGAGCGCTCATTCGAAATCCCAATTGGTGGAGACGTCGCAATTGCGGGCCGAGAGCCGGAATCCGACCTGTGCGCTTCGCATCAAGCAGTAGGCCGAGTGTGCCGGTCAGTTGAACGTTCAGTGCCAGGGCCTCGCGACGAGCTACGCGATCATCAAGCACAGCGACTGACTTGGGTGATTCGAGAGCCAACATGAGGACTTGGCGTTCGCCCGCTCCGAGATCTGCGATCCATCGCTCTGCCGAGGCAGGCCGTGGACGACGCACCATGATCCAGGCAAGGCTCTCGATCGCAGGCACGTCGAAACTGCCTGCTCTTCCCGCCGCCAACTCGTCCACGACTGATGGCGGAACAATGACCCGGTCAGCTAGGTCTCGCAGAATCTCAAGGATCTCCAACTGGTGAAGATACTGTAACGGCGAGGTGTCGCAGATGAGCTCACGCAAGCCGGGTTTCCTTGGCGAATTCTTCCTCGGTCAGGTCGAACGTGTCCACACCGTAATCGGCCAGCTTGGAAAGGAAGGCAACTCGCGGAATGCCGGCCAGCTCCGCGGCAGCGCCGGAAGACAGCTTGCCCATCTCATAGAGTTTCGCCGCCGCCGCCATGCGTACCGCGCCGCCGAGATCTTCCGGCAGCACCTTCAGCGCCAGCGCAGTCTCATTAGGGATTTCCAACGTAACGCGTGTCATGTGCCTTCTCCTTCAACTTGGACCCTCGTAGCTCCTCGCTGCCTCTATATTATACTGCGCGCGACTGCAAATGCGCCGTTCGTAGTTCCGCCTTGAGGCGGTTCCTCAGCAGGAAGCCGCCTCAAGGCGGAACTACGAACAGCTCACGTCCCTGCGCTCAGTAGCGGATCACCAGCGCCTCGTGGATGTCGTTGACTTGGGCGGAGATGCTGTCGCCGGTGACTTCAAACACGGTCGTCTTGTTCAACGCCTCGACTTTGCGGATCGGGCGGCGGACGGCGATCGTTGCACGGTACAGCGGGGCTTCCTCGACCATGGGCGGGATCACGAAGGGACGGTTGTTGGGGGGCGTGCAGGCAGGCGGGCTTTGGTAGCCGATGAGGTGGACGCGGAGCGTGCGGGTCGGCGCGTCGTCGGTCACTACCGATTCGACGTTCAGAGGGGCACGGATCTCGACCGCCGGCTGCGGGTGGAGCCAACGCACGACGTTGCGCAGCAGGAGCCGCGCTTCGGGCACGGGGTACTCGCCCCCGGTGGCAAAATCGGGGCCGCACGCCAGACACACGACCTTCCCCTTGCCGAGTTGATTGACGAGCACGGCGGGCCCGACCGGGGCGTCGGCCGAATTGGGGAACCCCGTGCCTTCCTGTCCTTTCTGTTGGCGGACCGTGCGGTGCGGTTTGAGTAACTCACCGAGCCCTACGGCGGTCGTCGGCTTGTAGATCGCCGCCGGGCCCTGCGTGAGGAAGGACCAGTTAGGCGGAATCTCGTCGGCGACGCGGCGGTACACGTCGGGCAGGCTTGCGAAACGCACGTAATTGTCCAGCGCGGGCATCTTCGCCACGAGCTTCGCGCCGATGAGCCTCTCCAGGGCCGATGCACTTGCGTCCTCGCCGTAGCGTCCGAAGAGTCCGCTATGGCCGGTGACGACCAAGTTCCCGCCCGCCTCCACATACTGCTCGAAGAGGGCAATTTCGGCGGGCGAAAGGATCGCGGCATTAGGCGAGAGGACGACCGGGTACTGCCGCAGGGTCGCCGCGCTGACGCTTTCGTCGAGGATCACCCCGTAGGGAATGTGGGAATAGGTCAGGACCTTGTGGGCGCCGTTGAATGCCTGCTGGTATTTCGAGGGCGTCTCGCGCCCGTACCAATCGCGGCTCCGCGTGGAGTAGTACAGGCCGACGTCGGCCACGATCGGCTGCCCGAAATGCTCGCGCTTGGCCCGGGCCTCGGCAAAGGCCACGCCCACGCGGCGAAACGCTTCCGCGTCGAGACTGCCGTCGTAGGCGGTCTTGTCGACGATGGTCACCTGTGTGCCGTGGGCCAACAGCGTGAACAGTTCCCATCGCAGGTCGTGTACCGCCCGAACCGTGTGGTCGTGGTAGATGCGAACGTGCCGTGACATGGCCACTTGGAACGGCTTTCCGGGCGTCGCAGCGGCAAGGAACCGGGCGGTGAGGCCGACGCTGAGCGCCGAGAACCCCCAAATGCCCGTCTCCGCGGTGACGAAGTCGCCGATTTGGGCGTGCGGAACCGGCGTCTGGCCCACTTCCCAGGAGAACGGCGGGTAACCGTGGTAGTTGAAATCGACCGAAAGCCTCGGACTCTTGCGGCGGATGTGCTCGCGCAGAGCTCGTTCGAAGTCAACGCTCGACCGGCAGCGAAACTCCAACATGCGATCCCAATCGGCGTCCCAAGTGACGCCCTTGGGCATGGGCCGGCCGTAGCTGGCCTGGAACTTTTCGCGGCACTTCTTGCACCAGCAGCCGTAAGGGGAAGAAAAGCCCTGGTCGAGCATGTCGATGTGGAAGCCGTCGATGTCGTAGCCCATCATTTCATCAACGACCTGCACGGCGTGTTCCAGGTAGCCGGAATTGAGGCAGATGCGGTCGATTGTCTTTCCCGCGGAATCGACCATCTTGTACTCGGGATGCTGCCGCAGCGGATAGCCGTTGCCTTGCACCACGCAATAGACGATGACCGGCAGCTTGTGCGGCCTGGCCGCGGCGACGGCCTCCTGGATGACGTCGCGTCCTTTCAAGCCTGGGCACTTGGGGGCGACCTTCGAGTTGTAGTAGGCGAACTCGCTATCCTTGCCCCAGATGACGAGGTACTGCGAGTTGGCGACAAGCTGCTGCTTGACTACGTCGGCGCCGTGGAAGCGGGCGGCATAGCCCAGGTCGCTCGGATCGCAACCCCATTGCACCCCGGTCGGCCCGACCTCCATGCCCACGATCAGCCGGCGGAACCATGGCTCCTCGGGTTGGGCGGCGGCAGCCATCGCGCAAAGAAGCACTGAACCAACGACGGCAATCAGCCAGACACGCATGAGTTTCTCCTACTTTGGAGTGCGGCGATTGATCGCCGCTTTCTTTTTAGCCGAAGCGCGACCGTCCACTCGCGACCCAATCCAAAGCGGCGACAAGTCGCCGCACTCCAAACTGTTATTCTCCCGCACTTTGCGCGGCGGCGGACTCTAACTCCCGGACGGCGTAAAAGTAGCCGGTGAGGTACTCGCTGAGCTCTTTTTCGAGTTCATCGGGCTGGTCGAAAAGGCTCAGGGCGGGCGCGTTTTCGAGCCGCAGGGCGCTGGGGAAAGAGGCGACGGCCGCCATGCGCTCGCGCACCGTGGGATGCGAGGCGAACATCGAGCCCTGCTGATTGATGAACCCTTCGTACATTTCCCGCCGCTGCTGGTCGGTGAGCTGCTCGTCGCGGTAGGAGGCGAAGGCGTCGTAGAGGTTCGTGAATGCCTTGCCTTCGGTCATCAGTTGCCGGATGTTCTGATATGCAGTCGCCTCGAAGAGCGTGCCGTTAGTGGCCACCTTGGTGAGTCCGGAAAGGAAGACGTCCTTGCCGTAGAGGCTGGCGGCCACACGGTCGGCCAGGTACTCCTGCGAGCGCGAAAATCCGGCGGCCAGGAGGCTGTAGGCCCGGTAGTAGAGCACGAAGAACCAGAAGAACGGGTTGATGTAGTTCAGCTTCCCGGCCGCGGCGGCCATGCCCGTCAGGGCCTGGTCCACGGAAAGCGTCACCTGGTGGATGAAGCGGCTGTAGAACGTGTCGCGGTGGCTGAAGTGGGCGTATTCGTGGGCGAGGATCGACTTCAGCTCCCCGACGGTCAGATAGCGGAGGTTGGCCATCCCCACGGTCAGCACGCGCCGCTTCACGCCGAACACGCCGAACGGCCCGCGGCCTTCCTGGCGCACGCCGATTTCCGATCCCGGACCGAGGTAGACCTCGTCGACCGCCCGGGTCTCGACCTTGTCGGCAACCTCGCGGATGGCGGCGTGGAACCGGGGACAATCGGTTTCCGCCTTCTGGACGCCGAAACTCCCCGTGCCGGGCTTGGCAAAGAGGCTCTTCAGCACGGCCCAGACCATGCCGATTCCAACGATGGCAATCAGAACCACCAGCTTGACCGGGATCCTGCCCAGCATGAAGATCCCGTAGATCATCGCCCCGGTCGCGCCGAGCAGTCCGACGACCACGAACGGGACGGCCACGTAGAACAGGATCAGGCTCGCGGTCAGCGAGAGGATATAGATCTTCTTCAGCCCGGACTGGCGGGCGTAGGGGTCGTGGGCCGCGCCGAAGCCGCCGTCGGCCGGAGGGACGCCGCCGCGCGTGAAGAGGCCCAGCAGCACGCCCGCCAAGGCCATCAGGGCGATGATCGCCCCGTAGGCAGCGGCGAAATAGGCCATCGCCCAGAGGAACCGCACCACAACGCTCGGCCGGCTCAACTCCTCGATCTTCGCCACGGTCTTGACGCCAATCATGCGGCCCGGATCGGCGCCGAGCTTGCGGGCCTTTTCCAGCGCAGCCGCGGCGTCGCCCAGTCGGTTGTCCCGGGCCAGGGCCACCGCGTGGAGAACCTGCAATTCCCCCTCCTCCGGGAAACGCTTGACCAGCGGTTCGGTGGCCTGGGCAAACGTGCCGCTCCGTCGCTCCTGGCCTACGATGGCCCGCGCGTACCAGATCGCGGCATGTTCCGATTCCGGACGATCGTCCATCGCCTGGCGAAACCACGGCTCGGCCTTGCCCGGATTATCGCGTGCCATCGCCAGCACGCCTCGAAAGAACGCCGGACGCGACCGGGAATCGAGCTTGGCGTAGATCTCGATCTCCTGCTCGGCCTGATTCAGCAGCGCCTCGCGGCCGGCCGCCTTCGATTTCTCCGCTTGGAAGGTCTGCGAGATGATCGCCGCCGCCAGGCCGCCGTGGGGCGAAGCGAACTTGGCGTCCAGCCCGATGCTCCGCCGAAATGCCGCTTCCGCCTGGGCCACGTTCTTCTCGATCGACGCCGGGTTCTTCTCGCTCAAGAGCGCGCCGCCGTAAAGGCTCCACGCCACCGCATCCTGGGCCAGGTAGTCGGGCAGCGTCCCCTGGTGGGCCTGCGCCTCCTGCCGCACGAATTCCGCGAGCGCCTCGTCGAACTCCTTGGTCTTGTTGGTGCGGTCGTAGAGCCACTCCAAATGACGGCTACGCCATGTGGGCCAGGTGGCGCGGGAGATCGGCTCCTTGGCCATCATCTGGGCGATGGCTTCCGCCGTGGGGATGGGCTTCTCCTCCGCTGCCGCACAGCAATCGGCGGCCGCAAGGACAATCGCCGCCAGAACAAGCAGCACGACCGACAACCCTTTCCGCCGAATGCCTGTCATGGGACGCGACCCTTAGACGATGTTTCAGAGCCGTACTGCCCTCACCCCCTACCCCTCTCCCGCAAAACGGGAGAGGGGAGTTGCGGCCGCGTTACTTGCCCATTTTCTTCAGGTTCTCGATGCACTTCTTCACGCTATCCAGCGGCGCTCCGGCATAGGCCTCTTGCTCGACGATGTACCACCGCGTATTGCCGGTGCTCTCGCAGAGTTGGAAGACCTCCGCCCACTTCACCTCGCCGTCGCCGACCACCGCGCCGGGTTTCCCGCCGTGCTCTTTGAGATGGATCGTGGCCGAGCGGCCGGGGAACTCCTTGAGCATCGCGTACGGGTCGCCGCCGCCGCCGATGCAATTGCCGATGTCCAACTGCATGGTCACGTCGGGCCCGGCGCTACCGAAGAAAATCTCCCAAGCCGTCTTGTCCCCCAGCTTCTTGAAGTCGCCGCCGTGGGCGTGGTAGCCGACCCGCATCCTTTCGGGCCGCACCTTCTCGGCCAGTTCTGTGAATAGCTTGGCCGTTTCCTTGACCTTCTCGACCGTGCCCAAGCGATCTTCGCCCATGTAGGACACGATGAGATACCGGTTGCCGATCGTCTTATTGAATTCGACGGTCTTCGCGAGCTCATCGCCTAAGAGCGTGTTCAGCCCGATGTGCGTGCCGCAGCATCTCAGCCCGTTCTCGTCGAGCAGTTTCTTCAGCTCGTCGGCCTTGCGCCCGTAATAGCCGGCGAATTCGACCCCTTCGTAGCCCATCTTGGCCACGGCCTTGAGCACGCCGGGCAGGTCTTTCTCGCAGTCCGTGCGCACGGAGTAGAGTTGGAGCCCGATACGGGGCTTCGCGCCGCCCTCTCTCCGTCGCCGCCTGCCTTCCGCACCGTAGACCGGCGTACCTGCGGCCCACATCGCCGTGGCTGCCGCGCCCCACTTCAACAGATCTCGCCGTGAGTAAGACATAGACATAGACACCTCCTGGTTTCAAAAGCCGGTTACCGGCACTTGTCGTGATCCTCGGCCTGTCGACACCCGCGAAGATATTCCCCCAGGCGGTCGCCGTCAAGACAGGGGGGGGAAGAAGCTCTTGCGAAAACTTGATGTCCCAGGTCGCGTAGGTTAGGATGGATCCTCACGGGATGCCCTGTAGGGAACGCCCTCCGTGGCGTTCCGTTGTAGCGGCGACACCCCCGAAATCGCGCAAAGTCACTTGGGTCGAGCAGGGCAGCTCAGAAAGGTTCCGCATGACCGGGCATCCCTTGGGAAAGATTGCCGTGCTCGTCGGCATCACGGCGATGCCGCTGTCGGGAGGCGTAAGCCATGCGGCTTCGCCCGGGAAGGCTAATCCGCGCCTGGCCCATTGCCGAGCGGCCCTGCAAGCGGGCTCGGGTGAGGCGGCGGTTCTCAAGCTGGCCGCGGGGCTCGGGGCTCCCGGCGCGTCCGAGGAGTTGGACGCCTGGGCAACTGCGCTGGCCGGGAGCAAGCACGCCGAGCCGATTTTCCGCTCCCTTCTCGGCAAATCGGGTCCCGCTGCCGCGGCTGCGGCCGCCGAGCTGCTCTGGAGAATTGCCCAACGGGGCGGGCTGACGAGCGATCTTGCCTCGGCCGCCTCGGATCTGCTCGGGCACGAGGACCCGTTCGTGCGGGCCCTGGCGGAGTGGTCGATTGCGATCAAGGTCGGGCTGGACAACGGCGGTCAAGAGATCGCCTGGCCGCGGCCCGACCCGCCGCGGTGGTTCCAGCGATGGATTGCCCTTGGGCCCGAGTTCCTCTTGGAGGCCGACTACGCGCGCATGGCCGTAAGCTGCGCGATCCATCACGACGGGTTGAAGCTCCGCGATTCGGCGGGGGCGATCTTGCGCCGGGGCCGGGCGGCAGCCGTGGAGATTCGCCGCAGCGGGCCTTCGGATGCCACGCGGGCCATGGTCGACCGGCAACTGGCTGAGTTGGAATCGATCCGGACCCGAATCGTGCGCCGCGTAGAGGAGGCCCCAAACGATCTGACGGGCCATCGCGAGCTATGGCTTGCCGCCCGGCGCGCTGCCCGGCCCATCGTGCTCGCCAATCCGGCCGTCGATTTCCGACAGATCGTCTTCGTCACTCAACATGCGACGCACTCGCATCGGAACATCACGGGATCGCAGTATCCGTGGGTTCACAAGCCGGGCGGCGACCTCTGCGTGAAGACCGGGTTGGAGCCCGGCGACCCCGTCCGCACGGTGATTGCAGGGCAGCTTGGCCCCGGCCACGTCCACGGGATGGACTTGTGGTGGGACGCCGATCGGGTCGTGTTCGGCTATGCCCGGCAACCCAAATGGCCGCCGAAGTGGGACGCGGTTCACGGCGACGATTCCTTCCACCTTCGGCGCGACCAGGAGCCGACCCACCTCTACGAAATCCGCCTCGACGGCGCCGGCCTGCGCCAACTCACGAGCCATCCGGTGTGGAGCGATTTCGAGCCCACCTACTGCGCCGATGGCAGTGTGGTGTTCGCCTCCGATCGTTCCGGCCGGTCGTCGGAGTGCGGCAAGTTCTCCGCCGATCACACGGTGATCAACTTGTATGCCGTCTCGCCCGACGGGAGCGGACTGCGGCGGCTCAACGACAACAAGGACATCGACCGCTACCCGCACAGCCTCGACAACGGACTGATCGGCTACACCCGCTGGGAATACCAGGAGCGGCACTTTCTCGAAGTCCACGCGATCTGGCAGATCCGACCCGACGGCACCATGGCCGACGCCGTGTTCAACCAGCACCTGAAGGCGCCTTATGGCCTGCGCGATACCCGCTCGATTCCCGGAACGTCGCGGCTGGTCTCGGTGGTGACGGGGCACCACACGTTTGCGTATGGGCCGGTGGTGATCGTCGATCCCGCGAAGGGGATCAACGACCCCGCGGCGATCGCCGTCGTCACGCCGAACACGCTGCCCGAAGAAGGGCCGATGGCCGGCAAGCCCGTTTCGGAAGGCGGCGTGCCCGACCGCGGTGGACTATACCATACGCCATGGGCCCTGTCCGACAAGTGCTTCCTGGTGTCGTACTCACACGCCCGGCCGCCCGGCGATTCCCAGGGCGGGCGCAACCCGAGCGGATTCGCCGTCTACCTGATCGACGTGTACGGCAATAAGGAGCTGATCCATCGCGACCTGATCCTTTCGGCCGCACTGGCCATGCCGCTCAAGCGGCGTCCTCGCCCGCCGATCATCGCCACTGCGACCGATCCCGGCCAACGCTTCGCCACGTGTTACGTAGCCGACGTGTGCGAAGGCTTGGAAGGCGTTCGGCGCGGCGAGGTGAAATTTCTCCGCATTTCGCAGCGGGTCGGCTGGCCGTTGGACGAGCGGATCGGCGCCATGCGCTACATCCCCGGCAACGCCTGGGAGAATCGCTTCGGCTTTTGGGAATGGGCCCCCGTGCGCGTGATCGGCACGGTGCGCGTCGAGAGCGACGGCTCGGCC
>CAYTJV010000137.1:0-14852 GCA_964438165.1 uncultured Planctomycetaceae bacterium
GCCTGCCCAACAGCAAGCTCTACGACGTGTTCTCCAAGTGGTACGAAGGGGATCTCAACAGCTACCTGATCGAGATCACGCGCGACATTCTCAGCGTCAAAGATGAGCAGACGGGCCAGCATCTGGTCGACCTGATTCTTGACACGGCCGGCGCCAAGGGGACGGGCAAGTGGATGAGCCAACTGGCCCTCGACCTCGGTGTGCCCAGTACGCTGGTGACCGAGGCCGTCTACGCCCGCTCGCTCTCGGCCATGAAAGACGCCCGCGTTCGTGCCGGCAAGGTGCTCGCGGGGCCGTCGGGCAGGTTCCACGGCAACGAGGAGGAGTTCGTCGAACAAATCCGCCAGGCCCTTTATGCGTCGAAGATTTGCAGCTATGCCCAGGGCTTCGTGCAATTGCGTGCCGCGGCGGCCGAGCACCAGTGGCCGTTGGATTTCGGCTCGATCGCCCTGTTGTGGCGAGGCGGCTGCATTATTCGGGCCGTGTTCCTGGAGAGGATCAAGGAGGCGTTCGACGCCGATCCGAAGCTCGAAAACTTGCTCTTGGCGCCGTATTTCTGCAAAGCGGTCGAGAAGGCCCAGCCGGCTTGGCGCAACGTGGTGGCGACGGCCGTACACCTCGGCATTCCCGTGCCGGCCTTTTCTTCCGCCCTGGCCTACTACGACGGCTACCGCTCCGAGCGCCTGCCGGCCAACTTGCTCCAGGCCCAACGCGATTATTTCGGCGCCCATACGTACCAGCGCCTCGACAAGGAGGGGGTGTTCCACACCGATTGGCTGCGGGCCCGCAAACCGCCGCAATGAAAGCCAGCTAGAGAAAAGGACTCCAAAGCCGATGTCCGCCGATTACCTCAAGGATCTGTTTGGATTGGAAGGTCAAGTGGCCGTCGTGATCGGCGGAGCGGGTGTCTTGGGGGGCGCGCTGTGTGAGGGGATCGTTCGCGCCGGCGCGCACGTCGTGGTGGCCGATCTGACCGAGGAGGGCTGCCAGCAACGGGTCGAGCAGCTCAATCGCTTCAGTCCCCATGCCACTTATGCTACCGTCAACGTCACCTCGCGGGAGTCGATCGAGCACCTGTTGGCCGAGGCCCTCAAGGTGAAAGGCAGGGTGGAGATCCTGATCAATTGCGCGGGCGTGAACGCCGGCAGCACGTTTCTGGAGGCAACCGACGCCGACTGGGACCGCGTCATGGCGATTAACCTCAAGGCCGTGTTTCAGGCCTGCCAGGTTTTCGGCAGGCACATGGTGGATGCGGGCGGGGGGGCGATTCTCAACATCGGCAGCGTGACCAGTCACTTGCCCCTTTCCCGCGTGTTCGCCTACGCGGCATCCAAGTCGGGCGTGGTGAACCTCACCAAGAACATTGCCCAAGAGTTCGGCAAGCAAGGGGTCCGCTGCAACGCCATCTGTCCGGGCTTTTTCCCCGCCGAGCAGAACCGCAAGCTGCTCGACCAGGAGCGGATCGACAACATCCTCCGTCACACCCCGATGGCCCGCTTCGGCGAGCCCGACGAATTGATCGGGGCGGCGTTGCTTCTGCTCTCGCCGAAAGCCGGTCAGTTCATATCCGGAGCGACGGTGAACGTCGACGGTGGTTTTACCGCCGCCTGGTTCTGACGGGCAAGACTCATGGGGCATACCATTGTGATCTTCGGGGCCTCCGGCGACCTGACAAGCCGGAAGCTTCTACCTGCGCTGTACGAGCTGTTTCGCAAGCAGCGGCTCGACCAGCCGGCGCGGATTGTCGGCTTCTCCCGGACTGGTTTCAGCCGCGAGGCATGGCGGGAAAAGCTGGCGGAATCGACGGCGCATTTCGTGGGGGATCGATTCGATCGCGCCGTGTGGGATGCCTTTGCCCCGTCGCTTTTCTATCAAGCCGGCGACCTGGAGCGGCCCGAGAGCATTGCGGCGCTGGGCAAGTGGCTCGATGAGTTGGACGGTTCGGCAGCGACGCGGATCTACTATTTGGCCACGGCTCCGCAGTTTTACCGCCCCGCGGTGACCCATTTGGGAATGGCCGGGATGACGCAGGAGTCGCACGGGCCGCGGCGGATCGTCATCGAAAAGCCCTTCGGCGTCGATCGCGCCACGGCCCGAATCCTGAACGCTGCCGTACATCAGGCGTTTTCCGAGGCGCAGGTCTACCGGATCGACCACTATCTCGGCAAAGAGACGGTGCAAAACCTGCTCGTGCTCCGGTTCGCCAACGCGATCTTCGAGCCGATCTGGAATCGCAACTACGTGGACCACGTGGAGATCACTGCCGCGGAAGAGGTGCCCGTCGGACACCGCGCGAGCTACTATGAGACGGCCGGCGTGCTCCGCGACATGTTCCAGAACCACCTCTTGCAACAACTGGCGCTCACGGCCATGGAGGCCCCGGCGCGGTTCGAGGCCGACTCGATCCGCGACGAGAAAGTCAAGGTGCTCCGCGCGATCCGGCCCATGCACCCCGAGGATATCGCCGCCAACACCATCCGGGGCCAATATCGCGGCTACCGCGACGAGCCGGGGGTGGCGGCCGGGAGCGCCACCGCGACCTTCGCCGCCGTGAAGCTCTTGGTCGACAATTGGCGTTGGCAAGGCGTGCCCTTCTACTTGCGGAGCGGCAAGGCGATGTCGTGCCAGAGCACGCAGATCGTGATTCAGTTCCGCCAGCCGCCGCACATGCTTTTTGAAGGGGGCCCGGAGAGCACCCGCCATGCGAACCGGCTCGTGATCCAGATCCAGCCAGCCGAAGGAATCCAACTGCATTTTCAGACCAAGGTGCCCGACGCCGGCATGAAGATGCGGCTCACCGACTTGAGCTTCCGTTTCCAGGAGAAGTTTTCCGGAGTCATGCCGGACGCCTACCAGCGGCTGCTGCTGGACGTGATGCACGGCGATGCCAGCCTCTTCGCCCGGGCTGATGAAGTGGAATTGGCCTGGGGAATCATCGACCCGATCCAAACCGCCTGGGATCAGCAGGGCCAGCCGGACCTGTTCTCCTACGAGCCGGACGGATGGGGCCCGGTGGAATCAAGCCAGTGGATATCCGCCCAGGGCCACGAGTGGTTCGATACGTGCCCGGTGCTGCGTTGACGATGAGGGGGTGACAAGGTGAGGTGGTGACAAGGTGACGCGGAAAGCGTGTCGTTTTCTCTGTGTCTCCGTGTCTCCGCGTCTTCCTTCATCCCCACAACCGACGCAGATCGAGAACGAATCCGGGCAGAATCGGCTCGCCGGAGATTGTGGCGGGATTGTCAAGACAAGATGCCTCGGCCGATGGCCGGTAGACGTGGACTTTCTTCTCGATAGGATCGATGAGCCAGCCCAGCGAGGCGCCGTTGGCGACATACTCTTCCATCTTCGCTTGCAGCGTCCGGAGCTTGTCCGACGGCGATCGCAATTCCACGACGAAATCGGGGCAGAGGGGCGGGAACTCGTCTCGCTCTTGCTGCGTGAGTGCCGCCCAGCGCTCGCGTCGAACCCAGGCGAGGTCGGGCGAACGCATCGCGCCGTTCGGAAGGATGAATCCGGCGGACGAACTAAAAGCGATTCCTGTCCGGTCGGCTTCCTCCCACGCCCCGAAAAGTCCCGTCAGCGAGGCATTCATGATTCCGGTCGTTCCGCCGGTCAGCGGCAGGATTTCCAGGTCTCCCTCGCTTGTTCGCTCGATCCGCAGATTTTCGTTCCATTGACAGAACTCGAAGAACTCGTGCTCACTTAGGGCCCGCAAAAACGTCCCGAACCGGAGAACCACGGGCCACGATCCAGGCGACAGGCTTTCGCTGCTCATGGGAAGGGAACCTTGATTGCCGCAACGCCGAGCCGTAATCTTTCAATACAATACTATCGTGGGATCGCCCCCCTTGCAAGAGTACGCAATGGGCCAGTCGAGGAATGACTTCGGGAAAAAACGGCTCTTCCGGTCTTGGTGCGGAGCCCTTTGGAGTGCGGCGATTGATCGCCGCTTTTCCCGGGGGATGCCGGTTGCCATGGACCAAAGCGGCGATCAATCGCCGCACTCCAAAGACGCGTTTCTCGTGTAATGACCAATCCCGCCTTAAATCTCGCTCCGCTTCAACTCGGTGGCGTGCGAATCGACTTTCCCGTGGCCTTGGCGGCGATGAGCGGGTACAGCGATTGGCCCACCCGGGCCATTGCCCGGCGCATGGGGGCGGGCTATTCGATCTGCGAGGTCCTGCTCGATCAGTTCGTCGTGAACGTTACCAAGGGCAACAAGGCGTTGCGCTGGATCCGCGTCACCGACGACGATCATCCCGTGGGGGCCCAGCTCATGGGCAGCGCAGCCGAGCCGTTCGTGCCCGCCGCCCTGAAGCTCGTGGAGGCCGGGTTCGACGTGATCGACGTCAATTTCGGCTGCCCAGTTCGCAAGGTCGTCGGAAAGTGCCGGGGCGGATGGATGCTCAGTCAGCCCCAAAGAGCACTGGAAATCCTCGCCCGGCTCCGCGACGCCTTGCCGCCGCGCGTGCCTTTAACGCTCAAGATGCGCCGCGGGCTGGATGACAGCCCGCAAAGCCGCGAGAACTTCTTTGCGATCTTCGACGGCGCTCTGGCCTTGGGCGTGGCGGCCGTCACCGTGCACCAGCGCTACGAAGGCCACAGCTCATGGGAGTTCGTCCGCGAGGTGAAAGAGCGGGCCGGCACAACGCCGATCCTGGGCAGCGGCGACCTGTTCACGGCTTCCGACTGCCTCGCCATCTTCGCCACCACGGGCGTCGATGGAATCACCGTCGCCCGCGGGGCCATCGGCAATCCCTGGATCTTCCGCGACATCCGGGCCCTGCTCGCCGGCCAGCCGCTCCCTCCGCCGCCGAGCCTGCACGAGCAGCGGGAAGTGATGGAGGAGCACTACCGGCTGGCGCAAATGGTCTACGGAGCGAAGCGGGCCGCCTTCGTGATGCGCAACTTCGGCATCAAGTATTCGCGCATGCACCCGCACGCCGACCGCGTGCGCGACGCCTTCGCCGCCATCCTGCAGCCCGACCAGTGGCAAGAGACCTTGGCGCGGTGGTACGCGTAGAGTTCGACCGGCTGTCGATACATCGCGCACACGCCGACGAGCGCACACGCTGCTACGTGCGATCCTACCGGACCGGTGGCCCAAATCGCCAACGAAGGCGGAGGCTTGCAGGACATTCAAAGGGGAAACTCCCCTGAATTAGCGCATTGCTGATTGCGAGAAATCTGCCCGGGAAAGCCAGTGTCTCACAAAACCGTGGACGGGCTTCAGGGATTCTCGTAGTTTCAGGGGTGCATCGCGCAACCGCGCGTCGAGCGCTCATCGGGGTACCGGACGGCGGCTTCGCGTTGGGTGGCCGCGTTTGGGGAGATACCCCGGGTCCGTGTAGAGGCCGGGCCAAGAGAGAGTGTCGTCACTGGCCCCGCCGTCTCTCGGCGAGTGGGCGCTTTTTCGCAGGGGAGCAAGATCATGTCTCGCGTCAAGAGTCGCTCCGATCGCGGTCTGCGTTCGAGGTTCCGCCGTGTCCCGCAGATCGAGTCGCTGGAGACTCGCGCCGCGGCCGGGGATCTGCTCGTCGGTCTTGGAAGCGCCGCGGTGGCCAGCCAAGGGAGCGCGGCCCTCGCCGAGAATGTGGCGGATGAGGCGTTTCGTCAGCAGGGTCTGCGCTTTGACACCGAATACCTGGATCGCTGGATCGCCGGTGAAGAAGCCGGGCCTCGATCGTTCGTGCGTTCGCAAGGGGTTTCGCTGAACGAAGCGCCGGCTTGGGCGGACGGAGGCTTCGCGACGCCCGGGCCCACGACCCCGGCGGCGGAAGAGGACGGCCTCGCGCCCGCGGCACGGTCCGGCTTCGGCCTTCCCAAGATCATCAAGGAACTTCGCGACGGCGGGCTTTCGCCCCAGCCCGAGGAAGATTTCTTTAACGACTTTGACGGGATCTTCCCGCCGCCACGACCAGCGTTGATCCGATCGGGCTTTTTGGTGAAATACTTGTGCAGATCGAAACGAAAGGCCGTCCGTCAGACTTCTTCTACAACCAGGTGTCCGCAAGAATGCGAATGGCGTTCACGGGACGGGTCGCTGCCTCATTAATGTTTTCGCCGGCAGTGGGCAAGCCGTCGAATCTCGGTTACGAGATTATGCCTTTCACATACTACACCGTTGATCCTACGACCGGCAAGACCAGAAAAATAAAGCGCACGCATGTGATATACCGGCACTACGTAAGGTTTGTTGATGCCCCGAGCGCAGCCTATGTCGCTTCTACAGTGGGAAGCGTCACGACGATCAATAGTTCGGGTTTGAAGAAATTCCTCGCGGGACATAAGGGTACGCCGGATATGGGTCTGATTTATTCGAACATTCTTATTCACGAAGTACTCTGGTTAGGTGTACTGGGACCAGGTCTTTCAAGCTAGCGTTGGTAGCTGAATGGCCACCGCAATCTTGAAAATGCCCCAGAATATGGGGTTTCGATGGTTCTTGGCGTCATTCGCAACGGTCGCTGCCTCGAAACGGACGCCTGCGCAGCGCCGACAACCTTACGTAGATTATGCAAAACCCCGAGAAACACGGCAAAACCAAGCTGCCAGTGCTAGCTTGAAAGACCTGGCTGGAGACACCAAGGCCGGTGAGCCAGACTACAATGACGGTATTGTTGGCTTCTGGCTTGCTCGTGGCGGCGATAGCGGTGCTAGCTGCGCTCGCCTCGGGAAAGGGAGTTAATGGGGACGAATTGACCTCCTTGGAAGTGGGGAGGACTCCCTGGCCGGATCGCTTGTGGCATGACATCCACCCACCCCTGTACCCGACTATTCTCCGGATGTGGACCGATCTTTTGGGGGATCGACCATCGTCGCTTCATGCCCTGGGGGTTCTGGTCGGTCTGGCTGTGGCAGGTAGTACCGTGGCCTTGGCACGGTCTTGTTCTATCCCATGGGCATGGTGTTTGGTCAGTGCTCCAGTGGTCCTCTTCATTCCCATGATGATCCACACAGTGTTGCTTGCCAGAAACTACGTACTCTGCGCTGTGTTCGTTACTCTCTCCGTCGCGATGTTTCTGCGCATCTGCCGCGGTGCGGTCAGTATCTGGACGTGGTCGGCTTACGTCGCAGCAAGCACCGCGGCACTGTACACTTTTTACTACTCCGTATTTCCCTTGGCCACACAGAGCCTTCTGGTCGGTTTATCTATCCTGCTGCCCAGAGCCGGTGGACGTTTGCGACTGAGGTCGTGGATACTGGCTCAGGCGTGCATTGCGGCCTTGTTTGCCCCCATGGCCTATGTCATGCTGACCGTCCAGTGGCCGAGGCAGGCCGGTGCGACGCAAGTCGTCGTGATCGACCACACCAGCTACGCCATGGTGAGAACGTTGCTCAAGTGCCTGGTGGTCAATTCCCCAATTGACGGATTGCAGCATTGCTTCCGAGGAGGATTATTGGTGGCCAGTGTGCTTATCGTGATTTTCGGGTTCTTGGCACTGTTTAGGAAATCCTCGTGTGGCACTGGCAATTGCAGACCGGTGAGCCTAGTTCTCCCTTCCTTGCCGCTCTTGACTGCCACATTGGCAGTCGCAGCTTTCTTCGCTGCGGGCATTTTTTTCAACTACATGTATCTCGTTTGCCTGGTGCCTTTGACGACCGTGTTGGCCATTTACGTCATCGCCGGGGATCTTAACTGGATTGTACGCTTCGGGTTGGGGGCGGTCCTTGCTTTTAGCTTGGTTGCCGGCGTTGTCGATGTCTTCACAAAACCCCAATGGGAACTCACCGCTGAGGCTGCTGAGGCAATCGGCGCTCGCGCTACACGCGGCGACGTGATCGTCTGCACTTCAGGAAAGGGGATTCTCGAATACTACGGAGTGGAGCACGCCCCGATTCACGTGCTAAAGGAACTGTTCGGGACGCCAGTGCTACCGACGAGTGCGAATGCGCAGCGACTCAGCGAGATTACCGCTTCTGCCCATCACGTGGTGGCGTTCATGTACCACCCCCATCGAACCGTTAGCGAAGACAGGGGTGTGGGGCTCTTGGAGTTTTGGGCGGAGAGGGAAGGTTGGTGCCTCAGACGCCGCGAGCAGTTTGAAGGTATCGAGGTTTGGTGGTATGACCGAGACGTGGGACGAGATCAGCAAGTGCCAGCAAAAGGAACACCGCAGTAACGCCGTCGCGATGGCCATTTTTACACCAGGTACTCACGCTCGTCGGGCGAACCGCGCCGATCGCGGCACGTGGCCTACGAGTTTACCCGCAGTCTCGTCCATCCCACGCTCGGCACGATCGCGACCGTGTTGATCTGGGGGTTCGATGAGTTGGCTGGCTATGACTTGCGGTCGGGAGAGGTGCTTTGGCGTTGCCCGATCGCCGCCGATGGCGACCTGGTGGCCAGCGTGGTTTCCGAGCAGGAACACATCTACTGTGCGGGCCCCCGCGAGACAGTCGCCGTGCATATGCCCCCGTCGGCCGATTCGCAGCCCTCGATGGCCTGGCGGGTGAAGGTTGCCGGGTCGAACTGCTCTTCACCGGTGTTGTCCCGGGGGATGTTGTTCATGGTCTCCGATGGCGGCAAAGCGGCTTGTTTGGATGCCCGTTGCGGTCGGGTGTTATGGAGTCGGCGATTGCCGGGAGAGTACTACGCATCGCCGATTGCCATGGGAGACCTGGTGTATTTCTGCAATTCCGCGGGTTTCATGACCGCGGTTGCTGCGGAAGGCAGCTACCGAGAGGTCGCGAACTTGGATCTTGGCGAGCCGGTCTATGCCTCTTTCGCGCCTTTCGGGAACCGCGTCATCGCCTGGACCGTGGGGCGTTTGGTGTGTGTCGGTGATTCCGGCGCGCCGCCGCAGACGCCCGACCCGGTGGCTGGCGGCCGGTAGGCGATTATGCCCAACGGTTCGGGGACCTTGGAAAGGCTGAGCCCGGTGCAACGTGCAGCCCGGTGGTGGAACACGCTGCGCTACTATCGTCCATCGCAGCTTGCCATGCGTCTGGTGGCGCTCGCCCGCCTGCGGCACGCCCTATGGGCCGGAAAACACGCCGCTTTGCAAGTGGCAAATCAGGTTCCCGAACTGCGAGTCAACCTTGGGTTTTCGCGGTTGCTCCAATACAGCCTGCAACAGCGACCCATGGCCGATGGTGCTGGCGACGCCAGGCAGATCCTTGCGGGGCGGTTTTGCTTTCTCAATCAGCAGCGGGCGCTTCCGGACCCCGTGGACTGGCGCCTCGATGGCGAGCCGGAATTATCCCGTTTGTGGCGGTTCCAACTGCATTACCATGAATTCCTGACCGACTTGGCAGCCCAAGCGCTCCGCGCACACGAAAGCGAAGGCACGCTCCTACTGGACCGCGCCTGGTCCCTGGTAAGACAGTGGATCGCACGCAACCCGGAGAGCGAGGCACCGTCGCTTCAGGATGCCTGGCACCCGTATTGCATCTCGCGACGCCTTCCGGCGTGGATGCTTCTTTGGTGCGCTGCGCCCCTTGAGGACGGCCGGGGCCGTGAGGTGCTGGGGAGCATGTTGAGCCAAGCCAGGTACCTGGAGCGGCACCTTGAATGGGACGTGCGCGGAAACCACTTGCTCGAAAACGCCAAAGCCCTCGCCCTGGCGGGGGCCTTCTTCAGCGGATCGGAGGCCGATCGCTGGCTCCGCAAGGGGACCGAACTGTTGCGTCGGCAGTTGTGCGAGCAGATCCTGCCGTACGGACTGCATTTCGAACAGTCCCCGATGTACCACGCGCACGTCCTGGGGACCGTTTTGGACGTTCATGACGCCCTGGAACCCATCCTCCCCGAATTCTCGGAGTTCCTTGCAGCCACCGCGGCACGCATGGCCAAGTTCTTGCGAGACATTCTCCATCCGGACGGGGAAATCCCCCTGCTGGGCGACTCGTGTTTCGGGCAGTCGCCAAGGCCACACTCGCTCCTCGTCCGCGTTCAGGACCTCGGCGGTCCGGGCCCTGAGCCGCAGCACGATCCAGTTGCCCGCGCGGCCAAGCAGCGGCCTGCCCGTTCGCACGGCGAGTACTGGATTTTTCGCGATGGCGGGGACTTCCTGATCTTGGATGCCGCGCCGGTTGGCCCAGATCACCTGCCCGCGCATGCCCATGCCGATCTTCTGTCATTCGAGGCGTCGGTGAGCGGTCACCGACTGTTTGTCGACAGCGGCGTTTTCAGCTATGAAGACGACGAGATGCGCCGCTATTGCCGCTCGACGGCCGCGCACAACGCCCTTGAGATCGACGGGGAGAACCAGTGCGATGTGTGGTCGCGTTTTCGCATGGGCTACCGCGGCTGGCCTTTTCCCCTTTCGAGCGGTGAATCGGACGGCTTCCACTGGGCGCGTGCCGGCCACGACGCCTACCGGAGGTTGGGAGTCCCCCGAGTCGGGCGATGGGTTGCCTGCCGTCCCGGAGGACCATGGCTCTGCGTGGATTGGGCCCAAGGAAAGGGGCGGCATCAGCTCTCGAGCTGGCTCCATCTGCACCCGGACGTCGTCGCAAGGAAGACAGCGGATGATGAACTCCAACTGGAGCTGCACGGCCTCGTGATGCAGTTGCGATTCCTGACGCCAGGAGAAATCTCCCTTCTGAATGCTTGGTATTGTCCGGAGTTCGGCCTTCGAATCCCATCGTTGGCGGTCCGGTGGACGAGCACGGCGGTCCTGCCGGCCGTATGCGGGTGGTCGCTGGCGTGGGGAGGCCATCGTGGAGAGGCGTCCTTGGAGTCGGATCCGGCCTGTTTAGCGAAGGTGCTTTGGAGTGAAGCCGGCCGGCAATGGCAACTGTCCCCGATCGGATGACGGGCCTCGTGATTGCCTCCACGGGGCCGATGCGGGCCGAGCCGGGCCGGAAGCGATTCGCCCGACAGGTCGCAGCCGCTCTGGTGGCAACAGGGGTGCTGTTCGGGCCGCTCGCGTTCGGCGCGGTGCCGATCTGGGCGTCCTGCACCCTGCAATGGCTTGCCGGGGTGGCGGCGGCGATTTGGTTGTGCTGCCGTCCCTCGGGGACGCGAATTCCGTGGCTTCCAATCGTCGTGATCGGGCTTGGGATCTGTCAGTTGGTCCCGCTCCCGACGTCTGTCCTGGCCCGACTCTCACCACTCGCGTACGCTGCTCATGCGAGTCTCCAGGAGTCCCCCTGGGGGGCGTGGCATTGTCTGTCCCTGCACCCCGAGGCGACGCTCTCCGCGGTGCGACAGTTGGTCTTGCTTGCCGTCCTTGTGGCCGTGGTCGCCGATTTGGGAACGGACCGACGGTCGAGATGGAGCATGGCCTGGAGTGTCGTTGCCGTCGGGATTTTGGTGCTGCTTCTCGGAGTGGCCTGCGGCGGAAGACAGGAATCGCTCCTTGGGATGCTCGACATGCGAGGTCCGATTCGGCCCTGGAAGAACCCGCTCCTCTCACCCGTCGAGAGCGCCGGGTATGGATTCCCCGAGTCGGTGCAGGTCGGGCCGGTGTCCTACACGTCGATTTCGTGGAATGTCGGCGATACGTTCGGCCCGTACGTCGTGAGCAACCACTTCGCCGGGTGCATGGATCTGACGATTCCGCTGGGGTTGGGGCTGCTGCTGGTTTCTCGGACGAAATCCCGGTGGGCACGGATCTCCTGCCGCAGCGTCGCGGCGGTCGCGGCCTGCGGGGTGCTTGCCGTGGTGGGATTGGCGGCCCGTTCGCGGGCGGGCGTGGCCGCGGTCTTCTTGGGGATGCTGGTGACCGTGGGGCTCAGTGCCCGGAGCGCGTCCGTTCGCCGCATTGTGCTCGCTGCGGCCGGATTCTTCTTCGTGGGATGGATGCTGCTTTTCGCCTGGATCTCCGGATGGCTTCCTTCGGGCGTGGGGGTCTCGGCCGTGTCGCGTTTCGTCCCGGGGCGACTGCTCGAATCGCTTCAGGACGCTGCCCAGACGCGCGTTGCCATTTGGCGGATCGCGGCGCAGGTCTTCGGACAGTCGCCATGGCTAGGCGCGGGCCTGGGGACCTATTCCAGGGTCTCCCCGGCACACGGGACTCCCCCGGCGACGGTTTGTTTCGCCCACAACGACTACCTCCAACTTGCCTCGGAGGCGGGGATCGCTGGCCTTCTGCTGCTCGGCGGCGTAGTTGCCGTGTATGCATCCGCGATCAAGAAAGGGCGGCCACTCGATCCGGGAAGCCGCCGATGCGGGCTCGCGCCAGGCTTGATGGGCGCCTTGGCGGCATTTCTTGTCCACTGCCTGTTTGATTGGAACGTGCACGTCCCGGCCAACGCCTTCCTGTTCGCGGTAATTTTGGGGCTCCTGCTGGCCAGTCGGGGCGCAAACCAAGAGAACCAGGACGACGCTCGACGCGATCCTTCTCCCCTGGACTCCCGAAGCCGACCTCGGCTCGGTGACTGCGCCATGGCGTTGGGGATCCTCTTGTGCCTCGGTGGTGCTGGGGTTGGGTTGATGGTCGATCGGCTCGTGAAGCCGCTTCGCGAGGCGGTGGCCGCTCAGCGCGTGGAAGTCAAAGGCATGCCGGCATCCCAGAAGAAGTTTTTGCTCCGCGCAGCACTTCCGCGCGCCGAGCTTGCCAACCGGCTTGTACCCCAGAGTGCCGACTGCGCCGAGATCATTGGCCAGGCTTATCTTCACCTCTCCGACGGTCGAAAATGCCCGGAGCTACTTCTGGCCGAGACCTGGTTTCGCCGCGTCGTACGAGGGTCTCCCGGCAATTACTCTGCGCGGAGCACGCTCGGCCAAATCGAGCGTGCGCTGCTCTCGACACCGGTGGATGCTGCCCAAGCGGAAGCCCGCGCCGGTGACTCCTGACGACACAGCGAGAAGGAGTTGTACCCGCTACCGACGTTGGCTGGCGGTCGGGGGGATCCTCGTCCTCGCCCTGGTCGTTTTTCATCGACCGCTCTTGGTGGGTCTCGGCTGGCTTCTGGTGCGGGATGAGCCCGAAATCGACTTCAACACGGTCCTCATGCTGGGCGGTGATCGTTGTTACGACGAAGCGGCTCTGTTGCTTCGCGAAGATGCGTCGCGCAGGGTGCTGCTCATACCGGGGGCGCCAGACAATCTGGAGAAGTGCGGCGCGATGCCCGCAGGGGAGATCACGGCCCGCCGCCTTCTCGAAGAACGTGGAGTTCCTCGCGGCGCGATTCTGGCGGCCGACGGGCATGCTCGCAATGCCTGGCAGTGCGCGCGGCTCCTGCAGCGCTGGATGGCCGGCCATCCAGGCAGCCGAGTCTTGGCGCTGTGCGGGCGTTTCGACAGCGCCCGAATCCGTTGGGTGCTGGATCAAGAGCTGGACAGCCCAACCGTGGCGCGCGTCTCCTTGCGCGGATTGCCCGACCGCGTCTACGATGAATCCAACTGGTGGCGAACGCGTCGCGGGGCCAAAGAGCTCCTTTCCCACGGATTAACGCTTCTCTATGCCCGCATCCAGGGCGAGGGGCACGTGCCGGATCAAGACTGGGATCCGAATGAATACGAGGACCAGTTGCGGAAAGCCTTGGACCGGGAGTCGCCGTGAAACGCATTCGGCTGCGCTGGGCGGCGGTGGCAGCGGCCGTCGCCCTCGTCGGGGGCCTATGCTTGCTGCGGGGCGCGTGGCTTCCGCACATGGCCCTCTGGCTCGATGTGGGCGAGCCGCCGTCGCCCAGCGAGTATGTGATGGTCTTGGGAGGCGGCGAGAACACCAGGCCGTTTGTCGCGGCGGCCCTGGTCAAGGTGGGGCTGGCCCGCCGGGTCCTGGTCTCTCGTTCAGAACCCTCTCTTGCCGTTCTGGAAGGCGTGACCCCGCCCACCCACGAAATCATCCGTCGGGCGCTGGTTTGTCGGGGAGTGCCGGAAAAAGACATCCTCATCCTTGCCAAGGCGGGCCAGCACACGCACGACGAGGCGCAGATGCTGGCCGAGTTCCTTCAGGATCACCCCGACGCTCGCGTGACGGTGGTTACCGATGGATTCCATACCCGGCGGACGCGTTGGACTTTCCATCGCGTGTTGGGCGAACAATCTTCACGGGTGGGGTTCCTCTCCGCTCCGAACGCCTCGTTCACGGCCGCGGACTGGTGGCAAAACGCATGGGGCTTTCAGATGATTGTGAGCGAGTACGTCAAATTGACGGGGTATGTCCTCCTTTACGGGCAGCTCCACTACTGGCTCCCCTTCGTCGTCTTGATCGTGGCTGCCGTGCTCGTCCATCGGCGACGCGCCGCCCGTAGCCGTCGCGTCGGTCGCTGACGGCTCTCCGGTCAGCGTTTTCCCAAGGGCTTTGACCGTCGGGCGCCGCTATGCGCATCTTGGTGAGCGTTCTGCGAACCCCTGGGGTTCGCAGAACGCTCACCGGTCAACGGCGACTCCCCGGCGCGGTCGCTCAAGAGTCGTTTCTCGCGCGACTGAAGACTCGGGATGTGGCGGAGGAGAGGAACCAGTCGGCGCCTGCGCCTCCGTGGATCGCGTCGACGGCCTGATCGTCGAGGACACCGTCGCCCTTCCTCAAGTTGATCCGTGCGTCCGGGCCAACCCCCTGAGTGAGGTTCACCACGCGGGTTGCCGCGGCGCGGCTGGAGGTCCATTCCGAGAGGATCGCCAGCAGGTCGGCCGGGTTCTGATCGTGCTTCGTCGGCCCGGCAATAAGGACGTCGCCCCCCGAGCCGGCCTTGAGGGAGTCTTGCCCGAGGCCGCCAATCAGCACGTTCTTGCGGTAACCCCCAACGAGATAATCGTTGCCTTCGCCGCCCACCAGCGCGCTACTGCCCGAGCCGCCGTAGAGCCAATCGTTCCCCGCCTCGCCGAAGATCACGTCCTTCCCGGAGCTGCCGTAGATCGTGTCGTTGCCCGAGCCGCCGTAGATTGTGTCGCGGCCGGAGCCGGCATAGATTATGTCGTTGCCATCCAGGCCCCAGACCGTCTGGCGCGCCGC
>CAYTJV010000138.1:0-14833 GCA_964438165.1 uncultured Planctomycetaceae bacterium
GTATTGCGAGGTCCCTCGCGCGCTAACGCGTTCGTTCGAGAATTGGCGGCCCGAATAGGCCGCAGTCGCGCGGTTTCCATTTGCGCCTGCTGCAAAGGATCGCGGCCCTGGAGCACCTGCCATAGGGGCCCGAGAAAACAGCGGCTCATGGAACGGGGAGAGAAGAGAAGGTAAGAGAAAGACAAGATAATGGGGGACAGGAAAATGAGAGGGGGACCAGTGACGAGCTTGTCGCCTACTTGCCCCCATGTTCCTGTCCATTCATCTTCTTGTCGCTTCTTCAGGCTCATGACTTATTGAATCGACAGGCCGCAAGCCGGTGGCATTCGTCAAATGCCCGTTTGCCGTTTGGCGGCTACCCGATGACAGTGTTCACCGCGCGGCCGGATGCAGAGCACGATGAACACCGAGAGGAGGGCCACTCCGGCGAAGGCGCCGAAGATGACGCCCAGCGGCACGTGGCGGTCGCGCAATACGCCGAATCCCCAGTCGGCGAAGCCGCCGCAACTGATGCTCACCAGGTTCATGATGCCGTAGCCCGTGGCCCGCAGCTCGGGCCGCACGAGTTGGCATAAAATGGGCATGTTGTTGCAGTCGAAGAACCCCCAACCGAGGCCGAACAGCATGAGGAAGGCGACCGCCGCGCCGAGGCTGGCCGCATCGCCCACGCCGAACAGTGCGGGCAGGAAGAAGCTCATGCCCAGCGCGCTGGTGTAAATGCGTCCGCGCGCCGTGCGGTGCATCCATCGGTCCGCCAGCCAGCCGCCGAGGCCCGCGCCCGCCAGCGAGGCGAGCTGCACGTAGAGCACGGCCGACACGCCCGCCTTGCCCTGGCCGAGACTGAACTTCTCGTTGAGGATCGCCGGCATCCAGTCTTTCACTACCCAGCCGGCGATCGCCGGAAGGGTGAAGTACAGCACCAGCAGGATGAACCCCACGTTGCTGAGAAGTTCTCCCAGTGCCGCCAACGGCGACGGGCTCCGAGCGGCGCCGGCGGGCCGCGGCGGATTGCTCAATAGGGCGTAAAGCGGCAAGGCATAGACAAGCCCGATGATGCCGCAGGTCGTGAAGGCGAAGCGCCAGCCGAGATCCGGGCTGTCGGCGACGTAGCCGGAGAAGCCGCCGAGGATGATCCCCGCGTAGATCCCCATCTGATGGATCCCGACTGCCCGCGAGCGCGTCGGGCCGAGGTGAAAATCGGTGATCAGGGCCAGCGCCGCAGGAATGTAGAACGCCTCGCTGATCCCCATCACGGCCCGGGCCGCGACGAGTTGCTCGAAGCTCGTGACGTGTCCCGTGGTCCACGTGACGGCGGACCAGATGAAAAGACTCGCCGCGATCATGTGGCGGCGGCTGAGCCGGTCCGCGAGGTAGCCGCCAATGGGGCTCAGCAGGGCATACACCCATTTGAACGACCCGAGCACGATCCCCCAGTTCGCCTTCGTGGCAATGTCCGGGATGTCGTTCATCATCGACGTGTTCATCGCCGCCAGCATCTGGCGGTCGAGGTAGTTCAACAGCGCCACCGGCACCAGCAGCACGACCACCAGCCACGCGGTGCGGGCCAGCGAGGCCGACGGCGCCTCGTTCGCGTCGGAAACCGTGGGGGGAGAGGTCGTTGTTCTCACGCGATTCTCCTTGATCTTGGAAGCAGTGTAGAATGGCCCGGTCGATGTGTCGATGGGGAGAAGTGTTTCCCCCGGCCGCTGCACCTGCTATGATGTCGGCAATGTTCGCCATAGGAGCCTATCCCAAAACCGCGCAAACTTCCGAAGTCTTCGAGACTTCGGAAGTTTTGGGATAGGCTCCCTAGCCGGAAATCCATCAGTTCGAGGAGAATCCACCATGAAGCGTCGCCAATTCTTGAAGACCACCGCCGCCGTCGGGACCGGATTGCTCATCCTGCCGAGCGGCGCCCGGGCAGGCAAGAACGCCCCCGGCAACAAACTCAACGTCGCCCTGATCGGCGTCTGGGGCCGCGGGCTGGCGCACTACGACTCGCTGGCCGACGAGAACGTGGTCGCGCTGTGCGACGTGAACGAAAAGCGATTCCCGGACGCCCTCAAGCGGTTCCCCAAGGCCAAGACCTACATCGACTGGCGCAAGTGCCTCGATCAGAAGGACATCGACGCCGTGGTCTGCTGCACGGCCGACCACACCCACGCCTTCATCGCCAATTGGGCGTTGAACCGCGATATGCACGTCTACATGGAAAAGCCGCTGGCGATCGGCGTCGAAGAGGCCCGCGTGGTGCGGGCGAACTGGATGAAGAAGAAGGACAAGCTGGCCACGCAGGTCGGCATGCAGCGGCACGCGATGCAGAATTTCAACCGCGTGCGCGAGCTCGTGCGCGACGGCGTGATCGGCGACCTCTCGGCGGCCTACGCGTGGGGCGACCGCCAGATTCGCCGCCCCGGCTACCTGCCCGCCGAAGGGCAGCCACCCGAGGGCTTCCATTTCGACCTCTGGCTCGGCCCGTCGCCGGAGCACCCCTACAACCCCGGCTATTTCTCCGGCGGGCCCGGCATGAACTGCCTGTCGTGGAACATGTTCTGGGACTTCGGCTCCGGCCAGATCGGCGACATGGGCAGTCACACCATGGACCTGCTCTGGAACGCCGTCGACGCCACGTTGCCGACCTCCGCGGAGGCGAAGGGCGAAAAGTTCAATCCCGACGTCACGCCGGTCACCTGCGAGTCGCACTTCGAGCACCCGGCCAACGACTGGCGCGGCCCGATCCGCGTGAGCTGGTACCAGGGCGGCGTATTGCCCCCCTCGCCAAAGCATTACATCGACCTGAAGAAGATCGACCACGGCGCGATGTTCAAGGGCACGAAGGGTTACGTCATCTGCGACTTCGGCTCGCGGATCGTGCTGCCCTTCGGCGACAACGCCGACCTGACCTACTACAAGCCGCGGGCCAAGGAAGCGGTGTTGCCCGAGTTGGGCCACTTCCAGAAGCAGTGGATCGACGCCTGCAAGAACACCAGCCTCAAGACGGCCTGCGACTTCGAGTACAGCGGCAACATGATCGAGCAGTTGCTCTTGGGCCTGGTCGCCTACCGCGTCGGCAAGAAGCTCGACTACGACGGCGCCGCCGGCCGCGTGACCAACAGCCCCGAGGCCAACGACCTGCTGCACCGCCAATACCGCCCCGGCTGGACGCTCGATGGATAAAGGGGCCTGCGCAGAGCTAACTTGTTCCACCTCGAACTGTAGGGAACGCTCTCCGTGGCATTCCGCGGGGCTGCGATGGTGGCGTGTTCCGACGACGCGAACCGACGGGTGAGCATGGGAATCGCGATTGCGCCTTTCATGCGGACCCGGGACTGAGGCCGCGTGACTGCAGTCCACCTCGCCGCCCGGCAGTTCACCGGCTACCAATGCGGGGAACCTCTCATGCCTTTCGTTTTCAATGTGCGCCGTAAGGATCAGTTTGTGCATTTGGGACCAGCACCCCGTCTGAATCCCCAAAATGCCGCCACTTTTGAGTGTGTTTGCACGTTGTTTGAAGATGGGGAAGACCCGACTATCCTGGCCCGGCCGCACTCTGATAAGTGGCAGCCGCCCAGGTCTTTCAAGCTAGCGTTGGTAGCTGAATGGCCACCGCAATCTTGAAAATGCCCCAGAATATGGGGTTTCGATGGTTCTTGGCGTCATTCGCAACGGTCGCTGCCTCGAAACGGACGCCTGCGCAGCGCCGACAACCTTACGTAGATTATGCAAAACCCCGAGAAACACGGCAAAACCAAGCTGCCAGTGCTAGCTTGAAAGACCTGGTGGCAGCCGCCTTATGTCGTTTACCGGCTTGGCTTTCATGCTTCGACTAGGCGACCGAAATTCCAACTGCTTTTCCAGAATGAAGACCGTCTGACGACGATTTGTGGGGATGAGCCCGTCGCGCTCAAGAGGCCTACCCATATTGCAGGCACCTACGATGGCCGAGCAATGCGTTTGTACGTTGACGGAGTCGTCGTGGCATCTCTCGACAGAACCGGAAAGCTGGCCCGTAGCAGTCAGTCAACAGTCTTCGCGGGCAGATCAGCGACTGACCTTGGCGGACCGTTTGTCGGCTGTCTTCAGGAAATGCGTTTTTGGGAGATCGCCCGCTCCGCGGAAGAAATCAACCTATGGAAACACCGGTCTCTGCCTACCAAGCCAATGCCAACCGGCCTGGTTGGATTGTGGGGGTTAGACCTTGATCCGCCCCAAGAGATGTTCGATGCGCTCAATGCTCAACGCTGGTCAGAGGAAGAGATACGACTGGCTCACCTGACGAATGTGTACCGCGAGCGATTCAACAGCGTCTCCTCACAAACCTTGACAGGAAGAGCCCAGCCTTGCTATTCGGATCGGATCGACTTCGTAGTCTTCATCCGTGCGCGCGATGGATATGCGGCATTTTATGAGCCAAGTTTTCCAGAATACTTGGAAGACCTTTTCCTTGGGGATTCTCCCCGCGAAGGGATCTTGGTGTATGACACCGGGGACCGATCACTGTCTCAGTGGATTCAGTCTTGGACTGGCAACAGGGTCAAGATCCTCACGCCGTTAGTTGGCGCTAGGCTCGCCGATGGATTTCGAATCCCGGGTGACGTTGATGACGCCAAGAGCATCATGCTCGCAAGATCGCTGGTTGGCGCAGGGATTCAGCCTCCCACGGTCTTTATCTCGCCACCAGTCGAAGTGGACAACGACCTTGTCGGGGAAAACGCTCCACATCGCGTTCGCGCTCTTGCTCCGGTTGTGGAATTGCCCAACGGGCAAATGTCGCGGCAGTTCACATGGCTATTTGCGGACTTCTGGTTTGTGGAGCCAACTCGCGGGCAATTGCGTGCTGATGATATAGCGCCACTTGTCGACGCGGACCTACATATCCTGCAATGGGCCGTGGCTTTGTCCATGCCGGCCCAGGAACTGGTTAATGACGCACCGAGGAGCGTAATCGAGACCCTTGAGGACCTCTTCAGGCGTTTCGGGGAGCTCTTGGATAGACCTGGTGTGCAGGAAGTACGCGATATTCAGCCGTTCTTAGCCGATCCGAAGCATTGGATTTTGTTGAGTCCTTCTGCCAGGCAAGTGTGGCCTCAGAAGATGTTGGGCAACAAGTATCGCGTTGATTTTGTGGTTCGTGAGTCTGACGACTCCTATAGCGCCATTGAGATTGAGGACCCGAACGCGCCCGTATTCACTAAAGACTTGAATCCCCACCATAAGCTGACCCATGCAGAGCAGCAGGTTCGGGATTACTGTGAATACGTCGATCAGAACAAGGATTCAGTTGAACGAGAGGAACGCCTGCCTGGGATCTTTCGTCCGCGAGGCGTGGTCGTGATTGGACGAAGGGGCAGTCTGTCGCAAGAGGCAAATCGCAAACTCGTAGCACGAAATCGAGATGGAGGTCGCTACTCCGTGATGGTGTATGATGACCTCATTGAGCGCACTCGTTCGGTCGTAGACTCAATCAAGCGTGCCACCACCGTCTGACTTCGTGCGGGCGGGTGGCACGCAACGCCATCAAGGATTGTGTGGTCATGCTGCCTTCATCTCGTTCCCAAGCTCTGCTTGGGAACGCACTTTCTGGAAGCTCTGCTTCCCGACATGCGAAGCGGAGCTTCGCGGAGAGAGGTTCCCAAGCGGAGCTTGGGAACCAGAGATAGGTGGACCGGTTATGATGGACAAATGGTTCTCCACCATCGAACTGCCCTTGACATTCGAGCAGTTCCTGCGGTTGCCCCAGAACCGGGCCTACAAGTACGAGTATCGCCGCGGACAAGCCTTGCTGACGCCGCGACCCACGACCTATCGCGGGCTGCTCGACCTGGGCTCATTCTCCCGCGCGATCGCCGACATCGACGCTCTGGAGGAGGTCGGCGTCCGTCCGCTGGCCGATGAGGACTGGGAGCAGTTGCCGCCGCTCTTCGCGGCCGCCTTTGCACGGGTTCAGCCGTTTTCCAGCCTCGCGGAGGACGTTCGCCTGCAAGCGGCCGAGGAGTGTCTTCAGCGAACGAAGCAAGGGGCTCAGGGGCCGCTCCTGTCCGAAGCCAGCTTCGTCACGGCACGGAAATCCGACGGGGCTCTTGTCGGGGCCCTGCTGACGACGCTCCTGCCCGCGGGCCACTTCTCCTACGAGACCGCCCTTCGGCGCCACGGCCCTCCGCCTGCGGACGCCGTCGCGCGGCGTCTCGGGCGCCCGCACCTGACGTGGATCTTCGTCGGCCCCTGGCACTCCGGCTTCGGCATCGGCACGGCCATGCTCGACGAGACCGCTGGCGCGTTGACTCGATTGGGATACACGCAACTGGCCAGCACGTTCTTGCTGGGCAACGACTCCAGCACCCTCTGGCACTGGCGGGTCGGCTTCCGTCTCCTGCCTCACCCAGGGGCCATGCGAATGATCGATGGACCGGCGGATGGGGAAGAAGGCCAATAGGGCGCGCACGGGTGCTCCCACGCGGGCCGTAGGAACGAGGAAAGAGACCACTCCCGTCGAAGACTCCGGGCGTGCCACCTCGCCGCTTGCGCGAGCAGTTGCGCGGCCGAGCGGCTACGGAGGACGCGGCGTCAGGCAGCGTCGCCGTTGGCTCCGGGCTAAACAATCGGTGGGGATGCGGCAACCGTGTCTCCGTCCAGGATCGCTTGCCGTTTTTCGGCGGGCCGCTTGAAAACTGGGCCAGGGATCGGGGAGAATGAGGCTGACAGAGCGTGTCGAGACCCGGTGGTTCGCTGATTGAAAAGCGCATGCAGGCACACGTACGGCCAATTCGGTCTCTTGCACCAGGCGAATCGAGAGGACTTCGTGGCTCCGCCAGTCGCCGCAGGCTTGCTCACCCCCCGAAATGTGTTGCGGATTGGAGGTGCCCGGAATTGGAAATTCCGCGAGTTGGGCGCCAACACGCTGAAGCTGAGTTCACCACGGAGGCACGGAGGACACGGAGAGGGAAGGAAAAAGGTGCGGGTATGCGACATCTTCAGGTTGTGATTGTCATCGTCGGCCTGCTGCCGGGGGCCGCAAGCCTCGCCTCCGCCGCTGGGCCCAAGGTTGTCTGGTCCGAGGAGGCGGAGAAGTTCGCCACGCCGGGCGGCATGCGATTCGGCGCTGCCGTGGCCGACGACGCCGCGGCCTCGGGCGGCAAGGCCCTACGCATTCCCTACCAGGCCGGCTCCAACGGTTGGAGTGTGGTCTATAGCGCCCCGCGGATGGATATGCGCGGGCCGATTCTGTTTACCTTCTGGCTCCGTGCCGAGAACCTGCCGCCGCTTACGCCGGGATTGGCGCTGACGCTGATCGCCCACGACAAGAAGACCGGCCAGTGGGCCTACCACCGCGAGACCCGCGTCTATGGCGCGAACCTTCAGGCGCAGGGCTACACGCCGGTCACCCTGGCCCTCGACGTGCCGTGGACCGCCGACAGCTACGGCCCGGAAGTCATCCTCCAGTGGGACGCGCCTCCCAAGGGCGTGGCGCCGGTCATGTACTTGGACAAGGCCGAGATCTCCGTCCCGGTTCTCGACGCCCCGCGCGTGCTGGAGGTCTCGCCCGGGAAGGTTCGCTACCAGCCTGAGGAGAAGGTCACGGTGCTCACATCCCTGGTCAACCCGACGGTCGTGCCGGTCGAGGCGACGCTGGTTGGCGAGGAGATTCGTGCCGCCGACACGCGCCGCGAGGTTTTCCGGGAGAACGTTCGCCTTGCCGCGGGGGAAGAGAAGCAGGTGAGTTCCTCCTACCTGCTCGGCCCGGAGGAGTACGGGCGGGAGATCCGGGTGCATCTGCTCGTCGCCGGCCGGGAAGTCGCCAGCGAGCGGAACTTCTTCGCGGTGTCCAAGCTCCCGCTCTGGGTCGCCGGCGGGGCCAGCGGCGACCGCTCCTTTTGGGCGGGGAACAGCGGCGCCGGCAGCTTCTACGTCGGCCCCGCCTCCGCCCAGGATTCCTGGCGCGGCGTGCAATACTGGAAGAAGATGCGGCGGATCTACTTCGAGTTTTTCTCCTGGGCCCCGGGCGATATCTCCGACCTTTCTCCGACCGACGATCTCTTCCCGGGCGGCGAAGGACGCCTGACCTACCGCAGCCGCCAGACCATTCTTCAGCAGAACCAGATGCTAAAGTCGGTGGGGATCTGGCCGGTCTCCTACGTCAACGGGACCTGTTGGGCCGAGTCCGGCTACCAGCTCTTCCAGCAGCACCCGGAGTGGTTTCTCTACGACGCCAACGGCGAGATCGGCGGCTACGAGATGGACGGCCGCGAACTCTACCGCCGCAAGGACGACGCCAACTTCGACCCCAACACGTACAACCACATCTTCTTCCAGGCCTGCCTGAACCATTCCCTGCCTGCCGTGCAGGAATACGTGGCCCGGCGGTTCATCAACTGCGGCAAAGTGATGGGCTTTTCCGGCGTGCGCCTGGATGTCCGCTACCTGGAGATTTATCCGGGCGAGCGCGGCTTGGACGGCAAGGAGGTCGCCGCCACCTATCCGGAGGCCGACCGCATCAGCGCCGCTTCCGTCAGGCGGATCAAGGCCCTCGTGCGCAAGGAGCTCCCCGACTTCACCTTCGGCTACAACTACGCCTCGCCCGAAGAAGTCAAGGACATGATGGAGACCTTCAAGGAGCGGTGCGAGGGCGGGGCGTGGATGCTCGACGAGCTTCCCTGCACCTATCAGGAGAAGAGTTCGCCCTACCACGTCTGGAAGACCTACGTGCGCCGGATGATGTCCTGGGGCGATCGGGTCAACAAGTTCGGCGGCGTCTACAACCCCTATGACTTCAACCGCGGGAGCATGGAGTGCCCCATCGACCTCATCTATTCGGCCATTTTCCGCGTCATCAGCGGCGGCCGGGACTACGGCGGCTGGTACTACAACTCCCGCCAGCCGGTCGGCGACCTCGGCGCCTTCACTACCCGTTTCAGCGAGTACCTCCACAACGCGAACCGCGACTGGATTGCCGAATTGAAGGGCGAGGTCGAAGTCAAGTCCGCCGCTCCGCTCTGGTGGCAGGATCTATGCTTCTGGACCCGATCGAGCGACGGGCGCAAGTGCCTGCAGGTCAACCTCGTCAACCCGCCCAAGGTCGCCGAGGTCATGGAGAATCCCCGCTCGGAGATCAATCCCCCGGTGCGCGACATCACCGTAACCTGCGCGCCGTCGGGCGGGCAGAAGCCAACGGCCGCCTACCTGCTGACGAGCGAGCCGTTCGAGCTCACCGGCCTGAACGAGGTCCAGGTCGTGAAGCTCGATCTCCGCGACGCCGGTGGCGGCAAGGTCGCCGTCACCGTGCCCAGCGTGCTGTTTTGGAAGATGGTCATGTTCGAGTGGTGAGAACGGCTGGGCATTCGAACGGTTGCCAGTGGCACGAGAAACCGTATATTATCAGCATAGACGAGTCAACGGAGATCCAAGGAGCTTGGCGATGCCCTCCCCCTTTCCCGGTATGGACCCGTTCCTGGAGGTGAACCCGCGCTGGGAGGGGTTCCACGCCTGGTTCGTGCGCGAGCTGGCCAGGCAGTCCTTGCCCAAGGCACAGGAACTCGGCTGCTGGATTGACGTGGAGCGGATGGTCTACCAGCGCGAGCCGAACGGCGAAGTGATGCTCATCGGCGAACCCGATGAGACGGTGGCGATAGACGTTTCCAGCCCCACGTGGAGCGCGGCAACTTCTCCCTCTGCGCCGGTTGTCTTGGCCGAGCCCAAGGTCATCCATGAGGTGGTTCTCGACCCGGACGCCCTGGAACGCATCAAACAGGACTACCTGGTGGTCCGTGAGTTGGGGCAGTTCGCGCGCGTGCTGGCGGCGGTCGAAGTCCTAATCCCGGCCAACAAGAGCGGCAAATACGTGCCTTGCTACCGGGAGAAGCGGCTGCGCTGGCTGGGCGGGCGGGCCCATTTCATGGAGATCGACTTCCTGCGCGGTGGCGACAATCCCTCTCGACGGCTTTTTCCCGAACTACGGCCGACGCCGTATTTCGTCTTCGTTGCCCGCAAGACCGGCCTCGGGCGCAACGAGGAAGGCTACCCGCTGCGCCTGCCGGACCCGCTGCCGGTGATCGGCCTGCCGCTGGGGCCGCCACGGCCTGATTTGCCGCTCGATCTGGCCGCCGCCTTCCGCGCCGCGTACGACCTGAGCATCCGCCCGGGCAGCATCCACTATGCGGAAGAGACGCCGCCGGAGCCGCCCCTTGACACGGCCGACGCCGCTTGGGTGAAATCGGTGGTGCAACCGGGGTAGGGCCACAAACTACAATGGAAAATCCATGATCGAATTCTCGTTAGAACTTCAGCGCCGGCACGAAAACAGCGTTTCCGCTGACTACCGCAAGAAGCGATCGCAAGTCTTCACGCCGCCTGAGGTCGCGCGCTTCATGGCAGGCCTCTTCACGGCGATTCCAAAAGAATACGTTCTTCTCGATCCCGGGGCGGGCATCGGCACGCTGACAGCAGCTTTCTGTGAGAGAATTCTGGAATTGCGTTCTCCCCGAAAGATCGTTGCCCATCTTTTCGAGAATGACCCTCGTCTGATTCCCCTGCTGAGGCGAAACCTCGATAACTGCAGGCAAGTTCTCGCCCACGCGGGGCATTGGTTTGACTACGTTGTTCACGCTGAAGACTTCATTCTCGCTACGGCTCACGGGCTGAGCGCAACGGGGCTCTTCGACGACGGGGAGTTCGCAGTGGAGTTTGACGGGGTAATCATGAATCCACCTTATTCCAAGGTGCGCAAAGACTCGCCCCATGCAAGACTCATGGCAAAGATCGTTCACGGTCAGCCGAACATTTACGCCTTCTTCATGGCACTAGCTGCAAGACTGCTCAAAGAAAACGGCGAGATTGTGGCAATTACGCCCCGCAGCTTCTGCAACGGGTTGTACTTTCGCGGATTTCGCCAGTGGTACTTCGAGCGCGTCGGCCTCGACCATATACACATTTTCGAGTCACGTAAGGAAACATTCAAGCACTCCAGCGTCCTGCAGGAAAGCGTCATTACCAAAGCGCACCGGCTCGGCGTTGCATCGCCTGTGATAACAGTCACAGCCAGTTTCGCCGGGAACGTGGCCGAAGGCGTGGAACGGAACGAAGTGCCGTCCGAGGCGATCATCGACAAGTCTGCCGGCGACTACGTTGTGCGCATCCCCGAAAGCGACCACGACTGCGAGATAATGCGGCTGGTCGAATCATTTCCGCTTCGTTTTTCTGAGACGGGACTACGTATCTCCACCGGTCCCGTTGTGCTGTTTCGAGCTACCAAGTACCTGCTTGGCGACGCAAACGACAAGGCAGCCGTTCCCTTGTTGCACCCTCACAATGTGAAGCCGTTCGCAACGCCGTGGCCGCTGGTTAAGAATGGCAAACACATTGCCTTTAGGCGCTGCGAAGACTCGCTGCGTCTTTTGGTGCCCGCAAGGAACTATGTCTTGCTCAAGCGGTTCAGTGCAAAGGAAGAAAAGCGGCGTCTAACCGCTGGTTGTTTGCTGAAACGTCAGGCGCGATCCTCCTACTTCGCAATTGAGAACCACGTCAATTACGTGTATCACGCGGAGCGCGAGTTGACCGAAGACGAAGTCTTCGGCATTGCGGCCCTCTTCAACTCCACCCTGATTGACCGTTATTTCCGCACGATAAGCGGCAGTACTCAGGTCAATGCGACAGAGATACGGGCGATGAATTTTCCTGATTTGGGATCGCTCGGCAGAATCGGCAAGCAGGTTCGACGCAACACGGCAGAAGCCGAGAGCATCGTACTGCGCGACCTGGGCATCGACGGCTCTCTGCGGAAATGCTTGATTGGAACCTGAAATGAGCAAGCAAGAGGAAGCCCTGGATATCCTCCGCGCCTTCGGCGTTCCCCGCGCCCAGCAGAATGAACGTTCCGCGTTGACTCTGCTGGCCCTTGATTGAAGCGATGCTGTCGGCGTGCCCGGCTCAGCATGTCTACATCACGGCATTTCTGGAGAAAGCAGCTTTCCGCAAATATGCTGCCGACATCGCATGGGAAACGGAAGTCTGGATTGCCGAGACGCCTGACCACATGATTCATTTCAATGGGCCAAAGTTCCTAGGTCCTTACCAGCGAGCGGGGAAATAGGCCAGCGCACAAGGACTCAAGGAGCGAAAAACATGATAACCCACATCTGGCACGTACTTACTCTGGGCTCATTGGCGCTGTGCGCCGCGCCCGCTCTGTCGGCCGCCGTGGACTGGGTCGGCCCCAATCTCCTGGCCAACCCCGACTTCGAGTTGGCGGATGCCCAGGGCCTTCCGAAGGATTGGTCGGTCACGGCGATTCCGGCCGGCGCCGCCAAGTTCAGCCTCAACCGGCAGGTTTTTTTGGTCGGCAAGGCAGCCCTCAAGGCCGAAGTCTCCGACACCGGCGCGGCCGCGGTGCGCTCGAAGCCGGCCCCGGTCGAGGGCGGCAGGTGGTACCTGGTTTCGGTCGGGTATCGCACCACGGGCTTCGGCGAAGTGGGCAAGTACAGCGGCGTGGACTGCTATGTGGCTGTCACCTGGAATGACGCCGCCGGCAAGCAGATCGGCACCTCGCCCGGGATCAGCCTCCCCTACCATCCCGTCGACTGGGACCTGGGCGACCGGTTTGTCCTGGCCCCCGCCGGGGCCGCGCAGTTGGTGTTGACCGCCAGCCTCAATAATCACTCGCAGCAGCAGATCGGCAAGAACATCCCCTCCGCCCTATGGCTGGACGGCTGGCAGATTCGCCAGTACAACCCGCCGCCCACGCCGGAGTGGGCCTTGCAGAAGGTCCCGCGGATCGTCGAAGGCGGCTTGAGCACCTCCCGCGCCCAGGCCTACCAGCTCTCCAGCCAGAACATGGCCGGCGGCAAGTGGAGCACGATCGTGACCGATCCCCAGGCCACCTACGACTCGGTCATCTCCAGCCCCGAAGGCGTTGGGCACGGCATCATGGCCCATTCGCCCTATTTCACCAACCCGCCGCCCGGCCTCTATCGCGCCCTGCTCCGCGCAAAGGTAGCCACGAACACTGGCGACAAGGAAGCCGGGGCGATGGACGTTTTTTCGGAGTTTGCCGGCATCCGGGCTGAGCTTCATCTGTTGCCCAAAGACTTTCCGGCTGCCGAGACCTATCGAGAGTTCCCCGTGGACTTCATCCTGCGTTCGGCTGGCTATTGGGGTTATCGGGTCTACACCCAGGGCAATCAGCCGTTCACCGCGGACATCATGAAGGTTTTCCCGCTGGCTCTCTTGGAGGACAAGCAACTCCTGGAACTTTACCCCGGCAGCGAAGGCGCGATTCCCGCCAATGTGCAGCCCCGTCGCGACTCCTATCCTTTCACCGGCTTGCTCATCGCCGGAGCGATGTACGACTACTATCGCATCGTTGACGCCCACCATCTGACCGGCTACGACATGAAGCTGAAGATGGTCCCCATCCGGAAAGGCCGCTCCCAGGTCTACGTGGGCTTCCCCGAGACCGCCAAAGATCTCTTCGACCACAACGTCATCTACCTCTGCGGCGCCGACCTCACCGCGCTCACGCTGCGGCAGAAGAACATGCTCGCCGAGTATGTTCGGCGGGGCGGCGGGCTGATCGTCTTTGGCGGCCACAAGGCCCTGGACCGCGCCGGCCTGAAGGGTTCTCTGCTTGAGGAGGTCCTGCCTGTCACCGGCGGCGCCGGCATCCCGCCGCTGGTGTCCCTGCCCGGCGGCGCGCCTCTGGCACGGGGCGCGGCCCATCCCGTCACTCAGTTTGCCGACTTCGACTCGCCGCTGGTCTGCTTCTACGTGCATGACCTCGTGGCCCGACCGGAGGCGCAGACGATCATCACGGTCGGCGGCAAGCCCGGCCTCGTGGTCGGCAAGTGCGGCAAGGGCCGGGTCGCCGTCGTCGCTATGACCTGCTTCGGCTCGCCCGCCGAGTCGCAGACGCCGTTTTGGCAGTGGCGCTCGTGGGTCCTGCTGCTTCGCGACCTGGCCTGGTGGGCCGCCGGTCAGGACGAGCATTTCCAGATACGAACACGATAGGAGAAATCATGAGAAAGACACTGCTCGCTGCGATCTGCCTGTTCGCCATTGGCATCCTCTTCACCGGCTGGTCCGTGGGGGCCGAGCAGCTCGCGGCCGCGCTTCAGTCCAAGGGCGACGCCCCCCGCGACAAGACCGGGAAACAAGCCGACACCGCCCGCGGCGTCGCCGCCGCGATCAAGGCGGGCCTGAAAGAGATCAATTCGCCCCCGTCGCAAAAAGACGCCATCACCGTGGCCAGTTACTACTTCGGCAATTACCACCCGGGCGATCCGCGGAACGCGAAAATGAAGGGCAAAGACTGGTCGGAATGGGAACTGGTCAAGGCGGCCAGGCCGCGTTTCCCCGGACACCAGCAGCCGAAAGTGCCGCTTTGGGGCTACTTGGACGAGTCGGACCCCAAGGTCATGGCCCGGAAGATCGACGCCGCGGCCGATCACGGCGTCGACGCGTTCATCTTCGACTGGTACTACTACGACGACGGGCCGTTCCTTGACCGCCCCATTGACCAAGGTTTCCTCAAGGCGAAGAACAATCACCGCCTGAAGTTCGCCTTCATGTGGGCCAATCACGACTGGCTGGAGATCCAGCCTTACAAACGCGGCACGCCCCAGAAGCTGCTCTTCCCGGGCAAGGTGACGCCCGCGACCTTCGAGAAGATATGCGACCACGTCATTAAGGATTACTTTCAACACCCGTCGTACTGGCGGATCGACGGCCGGCCCTACTTCTCGTTCTACGACTTGAGCAAGCTGATGGAGAACTTCGGCAGCGTGGAGGCCACGCGATCGGCCCTGGACAAGTTCCGCCACAAGGCCCGCGCCGCCGGGATGCCGGG
>CAYTJV010000139.1:0-14643 GCA_964438165.1 uncultured Planctomycetaceae bacterium
TTCTCGGGGGAGCCCTGCGTGCGCCCCGTTTTGCGCCTATTGGGGGGCTGACACGGCCGCCCCGAGGGGGCCGGCAAACAGCGGATCCGGAGGCACCAGCGGGTCCTGATCGAAGCTCTCGCCCATCAGGCGGACGAGGATCGGGTTGGGCGCGACCACGCCGCCGGTGGGCACCAACGCTCCCTGCGGCGTGTCCATTTCCAGGATCCGTTTGACCACCGAGCGAAAGGCGCCCTTGGCGATGTCTTCCACCTTCTCGCCGGCGCGGATCCGCTCGAGGATTTCGGTCGCCGTGAAGACCGTGCAGAAGCTCCCCAGGGTGACTTCCTTGGTCGAGCGCTCGGCCATGCCGTTCAGCTCGGAAACGGGCAGATCGAGGCGGTGGGCGATCTCCTCCAGGAATGCGCCCGTGCCCGCCGCGCACTTGCGGTTCATCTTGAAGCTGGTGCGCCGGCCGGCGGCGTCGAGGTGGATGACTTTGCTGTCCTGGGCCCCGATGTCGACCACGGTCATCGGCCGGCGGAAATGGTGGAAGGCCCCCTTGGCGTGGCAAGCGATCTCGGTCATCGTGCCCTGGGTCCACGCCACGTTGTCGCGGCCATAGCCGGTGGAAATCGACCGGGCAACGTCGCTCCGCGCAAGCCCGGCCGAGCGAAGTGCTTCGGCCAGACAGGTTTCGGCCGTGGCGACGTAGTCCACGCCGGAGTTGCGCAACGCCTTGGCCACGACCTGCCGCTCGTGGTCGACCACGACGAGCTTCGCCCGGCTTGCACCGATGTCTATACCGACGTAATACGGCATCCGTTACGCCTGCGCCAACTGTTCCACGAAGGCCTCGATACTGGTGCGGGTCTGCTCTTCGGAATACAGCCGCAGGTCGTTCAAATCGCCGTGCACGACCAGGAACGGCTTGCCCGTCTTCTTGTGCAACCGTTGCGGCAGCTCGTAGCGGCAGTTGGAATTATTCGGGCACGTCTTGGCATCGTGATAGAGCATGCCGTCCACGCGGTACTTCGCGACCATCTCGTCGATGTACTTCTCCTTGCGATCCTCCGAGAGGCAGATGAAGATGCTGCTGTAGGCCCGGGCCATGCTGCGGAAAGGATCGGCCGGATCGAGGGCCTCGAAGATCCAACTATTGCAGTAGGTCGAGGCGACCACGCACGTCGCCAGCTCGGCGAATTGCGTGGAGAGGTTCTTCAGCTTGCCCCAGATCGGCATCCCCTCCCAGTAGATGCGGAACCGCTCGCCAGGTACCGCCGCGACGCCCTGGGTGATCCGTTCCTTGAGCTCGGCCACCAGCAACCGATAGTAGTCGACCGCTTCCTTGGTGCCGCGGAGCACGACGGCCGGGCCCATCTGGATCGTGCCGTCGAAAAACGCAATCGGGGATGGCACGTGGGCCGCGGCTTCCAGGACCGCCTTCCAGAGCACGGTACACTGGCGCGACAAGTCGACCACCTCGCTCAAGCGATCCCGATCCAGCTTCACGCCGGCCACCGCCTCCAACGGCTCGACCAACTCCTCGATCTGGCCCGCTACGTAGCTCACCAGGGCGTCGTCGACCTCGCCGACCGCTCGCGGCGTGTGGATGCCGATGCAGGGGACGTTCCACTCCCGGGCGTAGAACTGGAACCAGTCTTTCACGTCGCGGCACTGGTTGGTGTTGAACACCAGAACGTCGGCCTTGGGCGGACCCGGAAGCTTCATCTTCTGGATCGGGCTCTCGCCCTTGAGGTACGAGCCGACATCGCTGGTCAAGTACGAGCAAATGTCGGGCGAGTAGCCGCGGGCGTTGGCCAGCGGAATCAGGTCCGTGGCCATGCGCGACGCCCCCAGCATCGCCCCGTGGTTCTCCGGAAAATAGACGTTGAACCCCAGGGCCTGAAGCAGCTCCGCCGGGCCGACGCTCGTACACCAGGCCGTCTTCTTGCCCTGCGCCGGGTCTTGGCACAGCGACGTGAAGTACTTGCCCATCACCACCTTCATCGTGTTGGTCGCTTCAAAATCTTTCCGCTCCTGCACGGTCGACATGATCAACTCCTGGATCGGTGTTGGGGAGGGGGAAAGGAAGATGGGGGAAAGGAAAATGATGTTGTTATCTTCTTTTCCCCGATCTTCCTTTCCCCTTTCCCTCTCTTATTTCGATAAACGTGTCGTGAGGAAACCGCACGGCTCGTACCGCGGGCCGCACTGGGCTGACAGGTCTTCCAGTTGAGCGAGGATCGTGCTCAGCCCGAGGTCGCGAGCACACTTCATCACGCCGCCGCGGAAGTCGGGGAAGCCGACGCCGAGGACCGTGGCCGCGTCGACGTCGGACTCCAACACGGCCACCCCTTCGTCTGTCACTCGGAGTGCTTCGGCCACCATGCGGAGGACGAGCCGTTGGACGATCTTCTCCCGGCCGACCTGCCGCGGCGCGCGACCAAACTTCTTTTGTACCCCGGCGATAACCTGTTGGGCAAGGCCGCTGGGGTGGGGCGTGGTAGCGCCCGGCTCATAGCGGTACACGCCCGAGCCGCTCTTCTGGCCCAAACCCGGTCAGCGGGCCCATGGGGAACCCGAACTCAATCATCACCGCGTCGATCTCCGTCGGATCGGCCCCTTCTTTCAGCAGAAAAACACCTCCTTCAAGTAGGGAAAAAATTTGGTTCACCACGGAAGCACGGAGAACACGAAGTGCTCTTTCCACCCTCCTCCATGTTCTCCGTGCCTCCGTGGTGAATTCCCCCTCTTCCTTTGCGTCTTCGCGCCTTTGCGTGAGCCCTCTTTCTACAACACCAGCGTCAATTTCAGCGAATCTTCGGCCTGATCGGGGTTGGCGTACATCTCGAATGCCTCGACCGCCTTCTCCCAGGGCAGACGCGGCGTGACCATGGCGCTCAAATCCACGCGGCCGTGCGTGATCATGTCGACGGCGGTCTGGAAGTAGTCCATGCACTCCGGGCCGTTGGAGGTGAGGATCTCCAACTCGCTCATCACGGCCTGGAACCAGGGGAACTCTTGCATGTCGTAATGGGGGATGCCGAAGACATACAGGCGTCCGAATCGCCGCGCCAACTTGACCGACGTGCACACGCTGTCGACGTGCCCGACCGCCTCGACGACAAAATCGGCCATCGCGCCGCCGGTCAGCCGCTTGACCGCCTCCACCGCGTCTTCTTTCGACGCATCGACCATGTCGGTGGCCCCGAATCGCTTGGCCCACCGCAGGCGCCAAGCAACCTTGTCGATCGCGATGATCTGCCGGGCGCCCATCCGGCCCAGCACGTGCGAGAAAATCAGCCCCATCGGTCCCTGACCCAGCACGGCGCACCGCTGGTTGATCACCGGTCCGGTCCGCGCCAGCGCCCGCAGCACGGTGGCCAGCGGTTGGGCGACGATCAGCGTCGGCAAGTCGGGCGGATTGGCTGGGAGCCGGGCCAAGCCCCGGACCTTCGAGCGGACGAACTCGGCGAATCCGTTGTAGTCCTCGGGATGGGCCAGCACCAGCGTGCCGGGCTCCCAGCCGGGGGCCCGCGACTCGACAATCGTGCCGATGTTCTCGTGCCCCAGCCACCCCGGCGGGCTTGTGCCGACCATGTTGGCCCAGTGGCCTTCGCCCAGGTACGGGCCCATGTTCGTCCCGCACAAGGCCACGTAGTGACATTGCACCAGCACCTCGCCGTCGCCCGGCTCGGGCTTCCGCGCATCGTCGATCAAGACTACCTTTCTCGGTCCGGTAAACTTGATGGCTCGCATGAATCCTCCCAGTGCAAATAATGAATGCTGCGACGAGTGCCGAATCGACTATGCCGAATCGACGAGCTGATACACCTTGCCATGACGACGCAGCCACGGCAGATCGCCCTTTTCAGCGTGTTCCGCCACTTCCCGCAGGAATTCAACCGCCTCCGCTTCGTAGCAGGGCTCGCTGGGATCGTCCGGCGGGATTACCATTTCAACTTCAACCGCTACCACATATCGTCCCTTCTGGACGAGCCGTGCCCGCTTGATTCGCTTGCCTTCGATTCGCATGATCGATCACTCATCGAAGTATCGGTTCTGAGAAACCCGTTCTCGAATGACGTCGAACAAGCGGCCCATCGTCCCGCGCTCATTCTCAATCCGACACGCGAATCTTCACCGCCACATCCGTTGCCAGAGGCGGCACGGTCAGCGTGAGGCGGCCGTCTCGGGCCTCGACTTGCTCGGTCCGCGCCGGCTGGCCCTTCCACGTCTCCCACCACTCCAGGCGGTGCTTGCCATCCCTGAGACCGGTGAGCGTCAGGGTGAATGCCTCCACTTGGCCGACCTTACCGCCCTTGCCATGGTTATACCAGCAACTCTCGCGGTTTTGCAGCCACAAGATGGCCACGCTCGGGGATTTCATGCCGCAGACCAAGACGTTCGGCTTGTCGAGCACTTGGCAGCCGGCAAAGGTGTACTTGGTCACGGCGACCCAGTCGTTGCCCAAGTTATCGACCCGGATGCGGTGCCGGCCGGCGGGGATATCGACGGCAATGTCCTCGTCGTAGGTGGTTTCCCAGAGGTTCCACTGCGGCCGGTGGACGCTCGACTTGCCCAGCTTCTCGCCGCAGGGGAGATCCCGATCGAGCTGCAGCTTGTCGTCGACGAAGACTTGGAGCCGGCCGGAGTTCGAGACCTTGTCGACGTGGATCACGACCTTGCCCGGCCGCGGGTAGCTCACCACGAAGGCAGGTGGGTTCTTGAGATCGCGGTGTCCGCGGCCGTGGAGAAGCTGAAGCGGCAGCCGGTCCTCGGCGACGCTCCCGTCGGCCAATACGACAAATTCGTTTTGCTCCGGCTTGCCCCAGCGGCTTTGCGGGATGACGACGGCATCGCGGGTATGGAGCGGCCGCGAGCGGTCGACGAATTCCGGCCCGGTCGTCGCCAGCGGCTCCCACTTCTCCGTGCCCAGCGGCAGGTCCTTGGTGAATCGGGCGATCGCGGTGAAATGGAAATACAGGTCCAGCGGGTCGATGTAGTTCTCGTGCCACCAGGGCATGGGCCCGCCGGCTGCAAAGCTCATCAGCCCGGCCCAAAGCGAGTTGTGGATGCCCCAGCCCTTGGGATCCTTGTCAGCGGTCGTCGAGTGGCTGCGGATGCCGAACTCGCCGAACACGTGCGGCTTGGCAAACCGCTGCCACTGGTGCAGGCAATAGCGGCGCACCGGCTCGGCCACGTTGCCGTCGTCGTTGGTGTAGCAGTGGGTCTGCACAATATCGATGTTCGGCAGCCGCCAAAAATCCTCCGGCCCGGTGTTGCTCCAGAAGCTCGTGGTGATGAGATGCCCGAACGGATCGATCGCGCGCAGGTAGTCGGACATTTCCTTGTGCCAGGGGAGTTTGATCTTGTCTGGCGATTGATCCCAGCCCTCGAACTCGTTGCCGAATTCCCAGCACAAGACGTGCGGACTGTAGCCCCAACGGGCCACCGTGTAGCGGAGTCGCTTCTTATAGAGCTTGCGGGCCGTTTCGTCGGTGAACCACTCGCCCGGTGCCTTGCACGGGCCGCCGTTCTTGGCGTTGAACGGGTTGCGGAGCCAGCCGCCCTCGCGGAAGTCCTGGTGCGTGTCCATGCACATCATGTAGTACAGCCCAAGCTCCTGGGCCAGATCGAACATCGCGTCAAGCCGGGCCGCGGTATCCTGGCGATACCAACCGAGCCGATCGGCCCATTCGATGCCGAACCCGGAGGACGACATCCACCAACGGTTGTGGTTCTCGCCCGCGGCGGCGAACTTGCGCATCGCCTCGCCGCCGATCTGGCCGCTGGTGTGGTAGATCGGGTAGTTGTGCCCGATGGGAAAAAAGCCTCGGCCGTTGTCAAAGGCGAAGTAGTGCGGATCGATTTTGCTCGTGCGGACAAAACCTGGGCTCTTGCCGGCGATGGCCTCGAAGGAGCCGTCGTCGCCGGTGACTTCTCCGGCTTTGTCCTTCACTCGCAGCCGCCAAGTGTAGCGGCCGATTTCCGTGGGAGCGAAGCGGACGACCCAACTGCCATTCCCTTCGGGAAGGAGCACCTCGGCGCCGTCGACGACCTTCCGGCGGTAGTCGACCGCAAAGAAGCCAGGCACGACGGCTTGCTTGCCCGAGGGCGAGGTGAACGCCGCATCGAGTCGCACCTCATCGGGGTCGAAGGGGTTTTCGTAGGTGGCCCCGAGGTCCACGCGTAGCTCCAGCTTACCGTACTGTGGGACCTGGGCCGCGCTAGGCGTAACGTTGCCGATCGCCAACGGTTTCTGCGCCGGCTCGATCTGCCCGGGAAATCTCTCCGGCATGTCGACGAATGAAATCGTGTATTCGGCCTCGACGGGCTTGCCGGGCTCGAAGTCACGCGGCACGAGGTCATAGCGGTATCCGAAGCCGCGGCTGCCTTCACTATCGACTTGGCGATATCCCGCCATGGCGAGGCATAGGCTACGGCGCTGGGAAAGCTCCAGGATCAGGGCATCGGCATTCCCGCTGCCGTGGCCGGCCAGCGTGCCATGCCAACCGGGCCGCATCCACACCCGGTGGGTTCCGGAGACCGTTTTCTCGTCGGCGAACACGTGTAGACAGATGCCGCGGGAAAGCTTTAGCGGCCCGGTCTTCTCGAACGTGTAACGCACGCGAACCCCTTCGGCACTCGGCGTGATGCGGCAGGCGTATTTCACAGGCCGGGAGTTCTCCCGCGCGGAGAACGTGCCGCTCATGGTGATGTTGCCGTCGTCGCCGAGCGCGGGGCCTTGGTCGATCTTGCCGCCCGGCAGGGTCTCGTAGACCCATTTGTCGTGCCAGAGCAACTCGTGCCAGCGGACCCTGCCCGCCCCTTCGATCCCGGCCGACCACTGGCCGCGATCGAACCGCACGATCTGCTTCCCTTGGCGGAAGACGATTCCCTGCTTGTCGGCCTGGAACGACTGGGCGACAAGCGAGGCTGGCGCCAAGAGGAACAAGGCGGCGAGTATTACCCCGGCGACAAAGTAAATCCTGTAGGACGGCCTTTCCATGCCGTCCCGAACAACCTGGAAAGGCCGTCCTACTGCGATTCTTCCTTGTCGGGGCCAGATCCAAGACCGCATGATATTCTCCTCAGAGCTTCCCGAGAGAGAGTTCCCAAGCAGAGCTTGGGAACCAGGATGCGACGGCGGAAACTCGCGACCAGTGGTCGCGGCTTTACATTGGGTGGGCAAGGATCGGCGCGTCAGTCTGCGGTACGTAGGTGCAATCGGGCTCGGCGGCCATCGGATCGCCGGTCACGGCGTAGGCCCGGGCACGGCTGCCGCCGCACACATAGCGGTATTCGCACACACCACAGATGCCCTTGAGTTGGTCCGGATCGCGAAGCATGCGGAACGTGGGGTGGTTCTGGTACACGTCCACCACGTTGTCGCGCGGGAAACAGCCGCAGAGCAAGGGCAAGAAACCGGCCGGGTAGATCTCGCCGGTGTGACTGACGAACATGATTCCCTTGCCGTCCCCCACGCCCAAGGGCGCACGGTGCTTGGAAAGGGGGACCGGCTCGCTTTCGCCTGGCCGCGAGGCGGACGCTTTGCCTCTTCGCGGGGCGGCCAGCGGGTTTCCTCCATGCTGGAGCACGTAGCGCCGGTAGTGCGGGGCCTCGGTGGTCTTCACCGCATAGGGCTTCTGCTGGGCGTGGCGCCAGAGTCGCTCGAAGGCGATTTCATACTCTTCCGGCTTGATCCGCTCTTCTTCCACGCCCCGGCCAACGGGCACCAGGAAGAACACCGACCACATGGCAATTCCCTGGGCAGCCAGAAGCTCCGCAATGGCATCGATCTGGTGGAAATTCCGCCGCGTGATGCTGGTGTTGAGCTGCACCGGGATGCCAAGCTCCCGGGCATCGGCCAGCATGCGCAGGGTGCGCTCGAAACTGCCTTCCCAGCCGCGGAAGGCGTCGTGGGTCGCGGCATCGGCGCCGTCCAGACTGATCCCCAGGGCGTGGATGCCCGCCTCCTTGGCCCGCTGGAACGCTTCCCGGGTAGCCAGCGGCGTGGCCGATGGGGTTAGCGCCACCTGGAGCCCTTGGGCCGTCGCGTGCCGGATCAGATCGAACAAGTCGGCGCGCTTGAGCGGGTCGCCGCCGGTGAAAACGACCGTGGGCCGCCGCGGGAAGGAAGCCGCCTGGTCCACCAGGGCCTTCGACTGCTCCGTGGTCAACTCGCCGGGGGCCGCGTGTTCCTGGGCCGAGGCCCGGCAGTGCTTGCACACCAGATCGCAGGCCTGAGTGACCTCGTAGTAGAACATCAGCGGGTTGCGGTTGAAATCCTCGGGCGAGTAGGGAGCGGGGTGCATGGGCTAGGGTTCGCTTTCTGGGTCGGCGTCCAGGCGTGCGGCGCCGGGGCCGCCGGAGCAGGAGATCACTTTGCCGTATACGATGGAATAGTAGCGGAACCGCGCCGGCATGTGCGATCCCACAGAAGCCAATCCTACCACGACCAACAGGATCGGCAAGCGGTACCCCCAGAACCACGGGACGGCGGCCACCAGGGCCAGTTTGGCCAGGGTCATAAGCCCCCGCCCCTGGTGGAACCAGAGGAGATGCCCGCCGGACTCCACTGCTCCCAGGGCGATCCCCGTGCCCACCGTCCACCCGAGGGCCGCGACCAGCCGCGAGCGCGGCACGTCGAACGCGTGGCCGCCCAGCAGTATGCCCATGGCGGCAATGTGGGCCGTGCGCAGGGCGATGTTCCAGAAACGAAGGTTGAGCATTTCAGACAACTCTGGGGATTGTGGATCAGAACCTCGGTCATTGAAGGCCGAGTTGCTTCTTGATAAGTCGGCAGAGGCTATCGGCAAGGTCCGAATGCCGGGGCACCGGGGCCTTGCGCCGCGTATGCGGATTGAAATAGATGTCGTGTCTGCTCCCGTGCCGTGCGAGCACACACCCAGCGGCGGTCAGTTGGCGGATAAGCACCTGCCGCTTCACACATCGACCTCGATCTGCTTGGTCTGTACGGCATTGGTCGGCGGGGCATCCTCTTCTTCCATCATCAGCCGGTGCGCTTCGGTGATGTTCTCCTCCAATTCGACCAGAGTCTTGCCTTGGCTGAATACGCCGGGAACACCCTTCAGCCGCCCGACGTACCAGCCCTCGTCGACCCAATACTCGAGCGTGAACGATTGCATCATAATCCCCCCCCAACTGCCCCTTGTTGCGACTCCTCCTCCGCGTCCGCGGTCTCCTTCAACTACTCCTCCGACTCGTCATCCGATTTGGCGGGCTTCTTCTTGGATTGAGACTTGTTCTCCCGGCGGATCGCTTCGCGGGTCTGGGCGCCGCGGCGCTCGTTTTCTTCCATTTCCTTCATCGTGACCTTGCTCGCCTGGGAGTGGCGTTTGTCGCCCTTGTCGAAGCCGGCCGGCGGCGGGACGATTTCCTTGAGCACGATGTCGTCCCAGTCGATGACCCCCTCGGTCAAGTAGCCGTAGAGCATGATCTTGCCGAACTTAGGCGAGTACTTGCTGTGCTTGGGCGTGAAGTCCTGGGTGTGGACGCGCCATTGGCCGTTCTCGCCCTTGAGGTTTTGCTGGCTGCGGTAGACCTCGCGGCGGTCGAGGCCCGATTGCTGGGTCCCGGTGCTGGTGTCGGTCTCGTCGGCGCCCTTCTTGGTTCCCTTGTACTCCGAGGGCACCTCGTCGTAGCACTTGATGAACACCTTGGGGCTCGGGCTGGTGGAGCGCCAGCGGACCTGGAAGCGGTAGGTCGCGCCCTCGCGCACGGGGAAGGGATGGCTGTAGTACATCACCCCTTCGGCCTCAGCCACGGCCTTGGGGATCGTGAAACGGATCACGTGGTTGCCCTCGTTGCCGCCTTCCGGCATCAGCTTCACGAGGTTCCCCAGCGGCTCGCGCTGCTGGCCAGCGCGGGGCTCCCAGCCCTTGGGTACGCCGCGCGGGGCCTGCTCGAAGTCGCCGACGACGAGACTTCTGTCGGTTTTCCAGCGCTCCTCGGCTTCGGGATTCACGCCGCGCGGGGCCGGGGCGGCCCGCTCGAAAAGCTTGTCGAGCATCTCCTTGCAGTACAGGTGCGGGATTTCGCTCACCGAGTTGGTCCTCACGCCGATCTTCTCGTAGATCACTTTCGGCTCGCCGGGCGTGGAAAAGTCGACGCAGCGGAGCGAGAGGTCATAGATTTCCACCTCGGCGCCCGGGGCCCTTTCGACGCTCCCCCAGATGCCGATCTGGGCGTCGAACGTCTTGCGCACCACCTCCTCGACCTCCGGCAGCGGCGTATCGGGCCCGATCTTGATGCCGTTGGTGGCGCAGAGGTCCTTCACGTCGTCGGGCGACTCGGGGATGATGAATGCTCTCTCCCGCGACAGCTTCTTCCATAGGCTGTCGGCGACCAACTGGCCGTAGCGGCCGTCGTCGAACTTCGAGACCAAGGGGAAGGGGATCACCACTTTGTTGCCCTTTTCGGCAGCGGCGGCAACTCCAAATATCGCGGCGGCGAAGGCGGCCAGGACAGCGAACCTAATGACGTGAAATGGATTATGGTGCACGTTATAGACTCCTCTCACAAGAATGAATAGCGAATACTGAATACGGAATAGCGAAGTCAGAATGATCCGGCCAGCGAAGCGTTCTGTTAGCGTCCTTTAGTGATCTGCGAATACTGAATATGGAAGTCAGAATGGACTCATATCATTCTGCATTCGCTATTCCGTATTCAGTATTCGCTATTCATTCCTCACTTTGGATTCGCCGCGGCCTTGCCCGCCTCAGGAGATGCCGTGGCACCACCGCCCGTCCCCCCCGCGGCCGACAGCCGCTCGAAGTACTGCCGGTTCAATTCCTCCCAGCCCGGGGGCGAGGGATCCTGCATGCCGCCGAGGATCTCCTTTTGGATGTCCGTGGGGAGATTGGCGGTGGCGTCTTTCTTGACCTGGAACTCGCCCTCCAGGTACTGCTTCACGTTCTTGCCCTTCTCCAGGAGCACCTGCTTCTGCCGGAGCACGTTCTGGTAGTTGCCGGCCTTCAGATCGGCCTCGATCTGGGACATGGAGTCGATCACCTTCTTCAGGTCGGTGTGATGGTAGTTGCTCACCTGGAACTGGGCATCGATGCCCTCGGCCTTGTTGCGCAACGCCGCCTGTTTGCCGGCCAATCGCTGCAAGTCGCGCTTGCCGGGGGCGTTCAACCCCGGCCCTTCCAGGCCCTCGCCCCCCTGGCCGCTTTCCTTGCCGCCGCCGGTCGCGCCGCCGGTCGGGTCCTTGCTGTGGTCCTTGATCTGGCCCTTCATCACCGGATCGGGCGTGAGCCGGCTGGGGGTCTTGCGCCCGCCCTTGCCGACCGCCTCGTCGCCGACGAACTCGCCGCTCGACTTGGCCTGGCGCCCCTCGCCGGCCCGGCCGCCGATCTCGTTGGTGTTCGGCAAGCGGTTGCCCGTGGCCCCCTTGGCGCTCATGTTCGAGATCGGGCCGTCGGTCACGTCCCAGCCGGCGCCCTTGTCGAGCGAATCCATGGCGCTGGAGGTGATGTCCTCCATCTCGTCCATCAGGTCCTCTTCGTCCTCCATGAGGTCGCCGATGAGGTCCTCAAGCTCGCCGGGCAATTCGGCGGCCGGGGCTTCCTTGTCGGCGTCGCTAAGGGCCTCTTCCTGGCTCCACTTCTCGCGGTCGGGCGTGTCGGGGAGCCATTTCTCCAGATTCGTGGTGATCTCCTCCGCCCGCTCGTAGCCCAACTGCTCCAGCGGCACGGCAATGTCGGCCGACTTCTTGAGCAGGGCGTCCTCGGCCATCTTCAACTCAGTCTGGATCTCGTTGAGCTCCTTGGACATGGTGGCGTTGGAAAAATCCTGCTCGGGCAGCTTGCTCAAGTCGGTCTGCAATTCCTTCATGAACTTCGACCATTCGTCCTCGGTCTGGGCGAGTTGCTTGAGCAATTGCTCTTCCTGCTCGCTGAAATCCTCGGTCGGCTTCTTGGCGAGATTCTCCGATGCCTCGATCACCTTCTTCTGCGCCTTGAGGAATTCGTCGAGCTTCTTCTTGAGCTCTTCGAGCTTCTTCTTGGTGTCGTCGGGCAGATCGCTGCCGGGCCGCTTCTTCATCTCCGCGAGGGCCTCATGCTGGGCCTGGCGCGTGACGTCGAGCATCTTGCGCAGGACTTCGATGATCTTGTCCTGGGAAGCCAGGAGCTTGGGCAGCGGGGCGTCGAAGCCCTCGACCGTCTTCTGCTTCACCAGTTCGTCGCCCAACTGCACGGCCTGGAGCATCTCGCCGAAGGCCAACTGGTTCAGCACCCGCTTGATCGTCTTGCGGTCGTCCTTGTCGTTGTCCTTGATCGAGGCCACGATGTCCATGGCCGACTTCTGGATGGCGACCTGCTCGGTGCGGGCGTCGGTGGCCGACGCCGTGCGCTGGGCGAGCTCCGCCTTCTGCTTGATCGAGCCGGCCGTCATGCGGGCGCGGACCTGCTTCTCGAGGATCTTCCAGATCATGTTGCGCAAGTTTTCAGCCTGGTCGATGGCCGCCTGGGCCTTGGCGTCGGCGGAGATAATCCTGATCACGTGCCAGCCGCTTTCCGTTTTCTGAGGCCCGAGGTCCAGGCCCCAGTCGGCGAAATCGCGCTTGTCGGCCGCCACCGCGCGGATCATCACGCTCTGGCCCGGCTTGACCTTGTCGGACGAAAGCTCCAGACGGTGATTCAGCACCACCGTGGTATTGCCCTCGAACTTGGTCCACTCCTGCACCTTCACGGCCGGCGCCTCATCCTCCGCCTTCTTCTCCCCCATCTTTCTGTCATCAATCTTTTTGTCTTCTTTCTTCTCCTCCCCCTTCGCCCCGTCCACCTTCCCCGCCGGCTTGCCCTCTTCACCCTTGGTTTCTTTACCCGCGTCAGGCTTGGTCTCGGCAACCCCCTCCACGTCGCCACTCTTGATCTTCATCTCCAGCCACACGCGGCCCACGGCGTGGTCGTCGTTGGCCCGGATCATCACCGGCACGCCGGCCCCGGGGGCCGCCGACTCTTGCCGCCCGGGCTTCAACAACTCGACCGTCGGCGCCTTGTCGGGCAGCACGTGGATGCGGTTGACCCGCGGGTTGGGATCGCCGTGGCCGGCGTCGTTGGTCATGTGGATCTGGAAGGCGGAGTCCTTGAGCATCGGCAGTTTCACCACGAGGAGCCTCCCGCCGTCGTCCACGCGGCCGGCGAATCGCTGCCCTTCCATCTGCACGTAGCCGTTGGCGATGTTGGCCGACGGGCGGATCTCCAGGTCGGCCACGGTGTATTGCGGGGCCTCCAGGTCGGCGTCCTTCTGAACCATGGTCTCGGGCTGCCGGCCCAGGTATTGCGGATAGTTGAGCGTCACCTTGACCTCGGCGATCGTGGGCTTCTCGCGGACCTTGACGAGGTAAACGTCCGTCTGCGAGTCGCCGATCTCAAGCCGGTACTTGACCGGCTTGAGAATCGACGGCAGGGCCACCTTATAATGCGTGAAGCTCTCATTGGAGCCCATGGTCACGGCGTTTTCGGCCTCGCCGTCCGGCGTCACGTAGAGCGTGGCCTTGTAGGCCGTCTCATCGGGATTCCTGATCTCCGCGGCGATCTCCAGGCTCGATCCGACCAGCACCTCCGTATTGCCCGGCGTGACGCTCACGATCTGCACCGAGCCGGTCGACGGGACGAAACTCCACGGCTTCAACAGCCGATTGGCCGCCGAGCCCCAACTGGGAATGAACATCTGGCAGACGATCGCCAACACGATCAGCACGCCCAGCAGGCCCAGCGATTCGGCCATGTCGCGGGGCGTTTGCATGCAGTAGAAGAAGCGGGCCAAGCGCGACTCCTTGGTCGCCGCCTGGTCGAAATGCACGCGAGAGACCTTCTGGGCCGCATTGCGGATGGCCGCCTCGCAGAACGCCGGATCGCCGTTCTGGGCGTTGTTGGAGAACTGGACCAGGTTGATCAGCTCGCTGCCCAGCTCGGGAAATTCCACCTCCACGCGCCGGGCCGTGGCTTCCAGGCTCCGCTCGCTACGGGCCAGACGCCGCCCGACCAAGACCAGAAGCCCGGTTGTCACGACAAACCACAGCCCGAACATAACGGCCAGAGGCACCTGCGAGAACCGCAGCAGGGCGTCGGCCAGCATGAACACCAGCAGGATCCCAAACGAGATGCAGGCGGCCAGCACCGCCGTCGACAGCAAGGTGAAAATCCACCACCTCTGCCGCGTGCCATCCAGCCGTTCAATGATCTCTTGTGCCGCAGGCGACATTGCTCGCTCCTCCAAAAGAGCTATCAGCTTTCAGCAGTCAGCTATCAGCCGTAGGACGGCCTTTCCAGGCCGTCGAAAGAATGAATAGCGAATACTGAATAGCGAATAGCGAAGTCAGAATGAGCGGAGCGTCTGGCCGAACCCATTCTGCCTTCCGTATTCGCTATTCCGTATTCGCTATTCATTTTCATTCTTGTTCTTCTTCAGTGCGTCGTGGCATACACCAATACGTTGGTCCCGATCTCCAGCGCCGATTCGTCCTTCAGCCCATAGCTGTACGGGTGCGGGAACTGCTCCCAGCCGTTGCCCAAATCGAACTTGCTGTAGATCACCGCCAACCGGCCGTCCACCGAAATGGCCTCCAACTCCGGCGAGGTGAACGGGCCGTAGTCCTCCCGCACCCGCGGCGTGTAGTCCACC
>CAYTJV010000140.1:0-14622 GCA_964438165.1 uncultured Planctomycetaceae bacterium
GCCGCGGCGGCCGCGATCGTGTGGATACTCCTGTTTCACGAGTCCGGCTGGGGCGCGAATCAAGAATACCTGTTCCTGGGGATGATGCCCGTGGCGACCATCTTCGCCGCCAGCGTTTTGGCCCTGGTCGCCGTTTCGCTGGTCACCAGGCCGCCGTCGCCGGAGGTCATCGAGCGGTTCTTCCCCGCAGGTCAAAGCAGGCCAGCGACTCCTCATTCCGCACAAACAGCTTCCCGTCGGCCAGCGTAGGCACGGTCCATGTCTTGCCACTGAGAACTTGGGCTTTGGAGATCTCCCGGTATTTGTCGGCTCGCGCCTCGGCCAGGGCCAAAACGGCCCGCTCGCCGTAGATGACCAGCTTCCCGTCGGCCGCCAGGAGCGAGCCGCGGTTGAAGCCCCGCTCGCGCCAGGTCACTTTGCCGGTCTGGAAGTCCATGCACACCAGCACGGTGTTGTCGAAGCCGTAAAGGAAGCCGTCCAGCAAGACGGACGTCGAGAAGTAGTTCTTCATGTTCTTGTTCTTCCACAGCTCCTTGACAGCCGGCTTGCCGTCCTTGGCCGACAATTCGAACATCCCGCAGCCCGTGCCGTACCCGGTGGACACAAACAGGCGGTTGCCGTGGAAGATCGGCGTGGCCACGTTGGCGTCGAGCGTGGTTTTCCACGGTTGACGCCAGAGCTCGCGTCCGTCCTTGGGCGACACGTTCACCAAGGCCTCGCCCATGAGCACGACGATCTGCGGAACCCCGTCCACCTTAATGTGGATTGGCGTGGAGTAGCCGGCCTTGTCGCTCAAACTGGTCCAGAGGACCGCGCCGGTGGATTTGTCGAGTGCGGTCAGCGATCTTCCGCTCTTGGAGACTGTCCCAAAAACTTCCGAAGTCTCCGAGACTTCGGAAGTTTGCGCCTGCCCGCCGCCGTCTCGGGCCAGGCTCTTAGTGCCGACAACGACGACGAGCATGTTCCCCATTACCACCGGCGACGCCGAGAGGCCGAATTCCGGGGGCTCGGCGGCGAATTTCTCGAGCACGTTATAGCCCCACGCCTTCTTGCCGGTCTCGGCCTCCAGGCACAAGAGCGAGCCGGCCGCCCCCAGCGAGTAGACCCGGCCTTCGTCGACCGCTGGGGTGGCGCGGGGACCGTCGCCGTAGGAGTTGCGAAACAAGGGGCCGCTGGGGACCTTCCAAAGGAGCTTGCCGCTGTCGGCGTCGACCGCGGCCACGAATTCCCCCTCGGGCGTCCCGTACATGGTGTAGGCCCTGCCCCCGACTACCGAGACGGACGAAAACCCGGCGCCCAAGGGAATCCGCCACAACTCGGGCGGCCCTTTCTCCGGCCACTTGCTCGCCAACCCGGTCTCCCGCGAGATCCCATCCTGCCGCGGCCCTCGCCATTGCGGCCAGTCCTCGGCCGGGGCCGGGCCGTAAGACGCCGACAGCAAACCAGTCAATACCAAGACGCGTAGGCGTGCTCGCATCGCTCATTTCTTTCCGTCGGGCTTCTTCTCGGTTGGTTTTGACGCCGATTTGTCGGACTTGGGCCCCGGCGCGGGGGCCTTTTCGGCGCCCTTGAGCTTCTTCGCGGCTTCCTTTTCGGCCTGCTTCTTGATCCGCGCTTCGATCTGCTTCTTGCGGGCCTCCTCGGCCTTCTTCTGCGAGGCCTCGCGCTCCGCCTGGGCCTTGGCCTTCTGGGCCTCCATCCGCTTCATCATCTCGGCGTGCCTCTTGGCAACGTCGGCCACGGCCCTCTTCATCGCCTCGGCCTGCTTGGCCATCATCTCGGCCTGCATGGCGACCGCCTGGGCCTCGGCCTGCTTCATCTGGGCCTTCATGTTGGCTTCCGTCGCCTTCTTCATGGCCTCCACAAACTCGGCCTGCTTCTTTTGGACCAGCTTGTTGGCCTCGGCAGCCTCCCGCGCAGCCGCTTCGGCCTCGGCCTTCTTCGATTCAATCGACTTCCTCAGTTCTTCGGCCTTCTTCTGGATCGCTTCGATGGCGGGATCCAGCGCCTCCTGCCTGCCGGCGGCGGGCTCGGCCTGCTTCGATTGTGCGGCCGCAGCGGCCTTGGGGCGTTCCCCCCTCTTGGCCTTGACACGCTCCGCGCCGTCTGCCGTGCTCAGTACCAAACCAAGGACCACACCGAACGCGATCAACGCTCTGTACATCGCCGTGCTCCATGAAACAAGAGTTGACACCTGGGGCCAAAAACGTCTCATCTATAGTAGCAGTCGGAACGATGGAGAACAAACCCTTCGCCACACGCTTTCACCCGACAAGTCACGTAGGACGGCCTTTCCAGGCCGCTGGCTGACGGCCTGGAAAGGCCGCCCTACGGCTCCTCGATCGACTGCATCCACTGGCGGAGCTTCAAGGGGTCGTCGGGGTCGAGATCCACCAGTCGCCGAGTCACTTGAACCGCTGCTTCCGCATCGCCTTGCTGCTTCAGACAATACGCCAGTCCCTTGCCCGCCTCCAGAAAAGGCTGATTGGCCTCCAGGGCATAGGGCAAAGGCCCGGTGAAGTCGCTCGCCTGCCGGAGGGCCTCCAGGCCCATCTGGTAGGCGTAGCCGAAGTGGGCTCGGGCCAGCGTCAGGTCGCCGTCGGCCAGGGCGATCTCGCCCAGCAGCTTGTGCGCCTCCAGCAACTCACGGCACCCGGCCAGGAGCCATCGCAGCTCGTCGATGGCGGCGTCGATCTCGCCGGCATCGAGCATTGCCCGCACCTCCTGAAGATCCTCTCGGCGGCGGAGCACGTTGGGTGGATACACCAGTTCCCACGCATTGGCGCCGGGCACGCGGCGCACCGCGATCTGTCGGGCGGCGGTAGGCGGGGAAGCGGGTTCGGCGGAGCTCGACCCGCCTTTCGCCGGCCTCCGCGGCGGGCGGCGCTGGGGTCGGTTCCCCCTTCGATCACGTTTTCGTCGCGCGCTCACGATCGGTTGCCCTGTGCCGTGCCGCTTAGTGAGCAACTACCCGCCAAGATGTCAGAAAAGAAGATGAGAGGAAAGGAAGATGACCTTGTCGCCTATTTGCCAACATGTTCCTGTCCTTTCATTTTCTTTTCTCTTCTCTTGCCCTGATACTATGGCCGGCGGTTGTTAGTAAGCCTACGGTGTCGCGGCCCAGCGGTCCAGGGGGAGATAGTGCCCCCAACTGTTCTTCGTGGCAGCGTCGGGCGACGTGTGGTATCCTGCATCCATGAAGTCCGAAATCCGAAATCAACCCAGATCCCCAAACCCAAGCGTCGCGAACGACCGGACGATAGCCTCGCCCCCGAGCGAAGCCGAGGATTTCCTGCCCGATCCTGCCTTGTGCCGCGCCTTGCGCCGGCGACTGTTGACGTGGTTTGCCTCCAGCGCGCGGGACCTGCCTTGGCGGCGAACGCGGGATCCTTATCGCATCTGGCTCAGCGAGATCATGCTCCAGCAGACGCAGGTGGCCACGGTCAAGCCCTACTTCGATCGGTTCGTCGAGGCGATGCCGACGATCGAGGCCCTGGCTGCCGCCGACGAGCAGCAGGTCCTGCGGCTTTGGGAAGGACTGGGGTACTACCGCCGGGCACGGCAGCTCCACCAGGCGGCCCGGTTCCTCGTTGCCGAGCACGGCGGCCGCTTCCCGCGCGATCCTCGGATCGTGAGGCATCTTCCCGGCATCGGACGTTACACCGCCGGAGCGATCCTCTCGATCGCCTTCGACGCCCGAGAGCCCATCTTGGAAGCCAACACCACGCGCCTGTGGGCACGGCTGTTAGCCTACTGCGGCGACCCGACGTCGGCAGCGGGAAGCCGCATCCTCTGGGCGGCGGCGGAAGCCGTGTTGCCGCGCGAGGGGAGCGGCACGCTCAATCAGGCCCTGATGGAACTGGGCAGCACGGTCTGCGTGCCCAAGGCCCCTCGCTGCGACGCTTGTTCCTTGGCCGTGCTGTGCCGGGCGCGTGCGGCCGGGCTTCAAGCGGAGATCCCCGTTGCCAAGCCGAAGCGTCCGGCGGAGGCACGCCGCGAGGCAGCGGTGCTCGTCCACCGCCGCGGCCGCCTGCTGCTGATCCGGCAGCCCGACGGCCAGCGCTGGGCCGGACTCTGGGACTTCCCTCGCTTCGAGATCCACGCCCATACGCTTGCGGAGATCCACCGCGAGTTGGCCGAGGGCGTCTCGCGCCTCACCGGCATCGCCATCCGGCTGCGCGAACATCGGACGACGCTTCGCCACGGCGTTACCCGGTTCCGCATCACGCTGCTGTGCTACGATGCCGAGTACGTGGCCGGCCCGGCCCGGCGACGCGACGCGCCGACGATGCGCTGGCTCCGACCCGCCGAGTTGACGGCCTACCCGCTGAGCACCACCGGCCGAAAGCTCCTGAACATCAGTTGTAGTCTGTAGGGTGGCCGAGCGGAGCGAGTCCCACCATTCCGCGGGCTTCAGAGCGGCGGTGCCCGACCCCTTTTCCCCAATTGCCGTCACTTGGGGATGTCCCGCACTGAACCGAGCCCTCGGCGTGTGGCACGAGTCACAACTCCGGGAGGCGGCTGGTCGTGTTCATCTTCGATCTCACCAACGATCTCCTCGATGATGTCCTCCAACGTGATAAGCCCCAGGATCTTTCCGTCTTCGCCTCGGACAAGGGCCATCGGACGGCGTGCTTTTCGGAATGTCTGCATGGCCGTGGCAACGTCCTCATCAGGCTTCAAGAAGAGAGGCGGATAGATGGCATCGTGCAGGACGACGCTCCCCTTCAGGCTGAAGAGGTAGAATAGATCCTTGGTATTCACGATGCCCACGATGTTGTCGAACTCCCCCTGGTAGACGGGCATCCGGGTATGCGCGCCCAGCCTCACCGACTCCAGCACTTTCTCGGGCGGCATCGTGAGTTCGAGGGCTGCCACCTTGTCCCGTGGGATCATGCAGTCCCGCGCTCGCTTCCCGGAAAGGCGGAATACCTTCTGCACCACTTCCGCCTGGGTTTCACCAAGGACGCCGGCCTCTTCCGTGTCCTCGATCAAGAGTCGCAGTTCTTCAATCGAGTGGACCATGTCACGGCCACTGGCAGGCTGAAAGCCGCAGGCCCGAAGGATGGAGTTGCCCGTGCCGTTCATCGCATAGATCAGCGGTCGTGCCATTTTGGCAAACAGATTCAGTGGAGCAGCCACCCAGAGGGCCGTGCCGTCGGGCTTCTGCAACGCCATCGTCTTGGGAATCAACTCCCCGAAGACGACGTGCATGAAAGTGATGAGGAGAAAGGCGATCACCGAAGCCACCGAGTGAGCCGCAGCCGCACTCCAGCTTCCGGGAAGGAAAACGAACAACGGGTCAACGAGGCGAGCCAGTGCCGGTTCTCCGGTCCACCCCAGAGATATGCTGGCCAAAGTGATCCCCAACTGCGTGGCAGCGATGGAGCGGTCGAGGTTCGTGACGGCCGCCTCGATGGCTTTGGCTCCCTTCTGGCCCCGATTCACCATTTCCTCGATGCGAGTTTTGCGCACCGCCACCAAAGCAAACTCGGCTGCTACGAAGAGGCCGTTGACGGCCACGAACAACGGGACACTCAGAAGGCCCAGAACGGCCCAAATCCAGTCATGTGTCTCCATAAGCCGTGCGGATTCCATTGGGTTCAGGATTGCTGCCCGGTTGGGAGGCCATGGTTTGCGGGGCGTATCGCAGGCAATGCCCCCCCAAAGAGTCGCGTATCTCAACAAATTGTATTATACCGTCGGAAAGCTCCCCACTCGCACTCAAGCTGGCCGGACAGAGAGATCGTAAGTGGCCGGGGTGCTGTCAGCAAGGCCCCGGTTCGCCACGACGGTGCTTGGTTAGCAGCGGGTCCCTACCCGTCGCCACGCTGCAACCGAAGCGAGCTTGTAGATCCCCTGCCAAGGGACGATAATCTTCGCACAAGGCAATATCCGCCGAATTGCAACCGACACGCCCAAGGAGCCCACTTTTGAGGCATCTCGTATTCGTACTCGTCGTGCTGATCTCGTCTTCCGCTTCGGCCGCCGAGGTCCTGGTCGAAGCCGAGGGCCTCGCCGACCATGGTGGCTGGGCGCTCGACCCGCAGTTCCTCGACGTGATGGGATCGCCATATCTCCTGGCGCACGGCCACGGAAGGCCCGTGGCGAACGCCGTTGCCCAGGAGGAGTTCCCCCAAACGGGCGTCTATCGACTCTGGGTGCGGACCAAGGATTGGGCGCCATCGCACCACCCTGGCCGCTTCAAGGTGATCGTCGATGGGTGGGAACTCCCGGCGACCTTCGGCAACCGGGGACAGGGTTGGATCTGGCAGGATGGAGGGAAGGTCCAGATCGGAAAGAAGCGGGTAAGGATTGAACTCAGGGACTTGACCGGCTTCGATGGCCGCTGCGATGCCCTCTACTTCACCACCGACGACAAGTCGCTTCCTCCGGCCATTCCCGACCAGAAGACGGCCGCATGGCGGCGACGACTGCTCGGCCTGCCCGAGGTTCCGCCCTCGGCCGGGCAGTTCGATGCGGTGGTTGTCGGGGGCGGGATTGCAGGCTGTTCGGCGGCGCTCTCGGCGGCGCGATTGGGCCTCCAGGTTGCGTTCATCCAAAACCGCCCGGTCCTCGGCGGCAATGCCAGCCCGGAGATCGGGATTACAGTCCGTGGGCAGAACCGCTCCGTCGTGAATGAGGTTGCCGGTCCTGACCGTGAGAAGGTCATCCGGGCCGAGAAGAAGATCCATCTTTGCCTCGGCTGGCACGTCTTCCGGGCGCAGAGGAAGGGCAGCCGCATCGAAAGCGTGGATGCGAAGAACACCGCCAGCAACCAGGAACTCCGCTTCTCGGCCCCCCTCTTCATCGACTGCACCGGCGCCGGCTCGGTTGGATTCTTGGCCGGTGCGGAATGCCGGCTCGGTCGGGAGGCGAAGTCGGAGTTCAACGAAAGCCTTGCCCCCGACAAAGCCGACAAGCTGCACCACGGCAACACCGTGGTCTTCGCCACCCGGATGGCCGACCGCCTCACCACGTTCCCGGATGTCCCCTGGGCGACGGCGGTGTCCAAGGACTATGCCGATTTGGGAGGTCAGGTGACCAACGATCACGATAACGAGGGCGGCCTGACGCACTTCTGGGAATACGGCCAGCGGCTCGACCCCTTCCAGGATGCCGAGATGATCCGGGACCATCTGTTCTGTGCGATCTACGGAACGTTCGCCACGGCGAAGCGTCTGAACCCCGAGAAGTATGCCAGGCTGGAACTGGAGCGGGTCGGGCATGTCCCGGCCGGTGGCGAGTCTCGGCGCTTGATGGGCGACTACATCTTGACCGAGAACGATATTCGCTCGGGGAAGCTGTTCTCCGACGCGGTGGCCCTGTGCAGCGGCCATTTTTGCTTGCACTATCCTGGCGACAAGCATGATTTCCGCCTTGGAGACTGGAAGTTCGTTCCCGTGCCGCTCTTCGCCGTGCCGTTTCGATGCCTGTACTCGAAGGACATCGACAACCTGATGATGGCCGGGAAGCACATCAGTGTGAGCCACATTGCCGGGGCGGCTACCAAGACGATGCTCAACGGCGGTCAGACCGGTGTGGCCACCGGAGCGGCGGCGTTCCTCTGCAAAAAGTACACGACGACTCCCCGAGTCGTCCAGCGACACCACATTAAGGAGCTTCAAGAGGTCTTGTTGGAGCAAGGACAGTACCAAGAGTCCTTGAAAGCCAAGCCGCAAGGAGCTGGGCCAGGGCAATGATTCCGGCCTTCGCAAGCAGATGAGCTTCGGCAGCATTCCACCAGGCAACTCTCCACGCGATTGTCCCGACCGCCTTGGACTCCGATGCCGTCGCCTACGGAACTGCGGATGATGACGTGCCGAACATCTATCGTGGGAAATCCCGTACGCGCCATGAGGCCGGATCGAGTAGCGGAACTCCACCAGCCCCTGCTGGTCCGCACAGTAGTTGGTGCCCCAGTGGTTGTTCATGACAAAGGAGTAAATCGTCGGCGATTCCAGGGCTCGATCCATCCAGGACTTCGGGTTGCTGAAAATCCATTCCGTGGGGTCGCTGGGCAAGCCGATAAGTGTCCCGGTGATCCGATCGATCTCGACCATCGGCGCGTCCAGCGTCGCCCAGGTGACGCCGTGGTTGGCGTTGGAAACATCGACGAACCGCTGGACCGAGAACCAGTTCCGGCACGAGGCGGGAGTCTGGTCCTGATTGGGCCGGATCACCGCCCAGCCGACGTCCAGGCGGACCTGCGCGTCGGGAACGGCGAAGCCGAAGCCGAAATGCACCCCCTCCTTGGCGCGGACGGCCTTCTTGTCCACCCGGTTGATGATGTCCACGCGCTTGTGGCCATGTGTTCTTCTCGAGGACGCGGGACGCCTTCTTGCCGCGGTCGATACGTCGCAGTGTCCTTTGCTTCGGCAGCGCTGCTCCTCCCTTATGATGGACGGAGGGCTTCGCTGCACTTGTTGACGATGTGTCTTCCCGGGGGACGAAACGCGAGTACAATACGATTCTATCCGAAGTCACAGGAGCGTTAATAGTTGCAGCGTGAGTGCAACGTGACGGCAATGTCGCGAGAGTGGCGGAATTGGCAGACGCGCTGGACTTAGGATCCAGTCCCGAAAGGGGTATCGGTTCAAATCCGATCTCTCGCATCTTCAATAAAGTAAAGGACTTGCGGCGATTCGCTGTGAGTCCTTTTTCGAAAAGATGATCGATATGCTCAACATCGCTCGCTACTCTCATGACGGCACACTGGTCTGGGTTACTCGCTACGTTCCGACGTTTGGCGATCCCAAAATGGCCTGGGGGTACGGACTGAGCCCTCTTGTCCTGGAGGATTCCGTCCTGTTCCCTTGGGACCATCACACGGGACCGTGCTACCTGATCGGGCTCGACAAGCAGAATGGCAAGATTGCTTGGAAGGGGACGAGTTGATCTATCGGACGGACTCGCACCTGTATTGCATCGGCCGACTACCCGTTCCATAGGCAAAGCAAAAGCATGGCGAAAAGTTCCCGTAGCAAGTGGTTCGTGTATCTCGTGTGGTGTCGTGATGGGTCGTTGTACACTGGGATCACCAAAGACGTTGCCCGTCGATGCGAGCAGCACAATGCCGGGACTGCCTCCCGCTACACTCGGAGCCGCCTTCCCGTCGCATTGGTTTACCAGGAGGCCCAGGCCAGCCAAAGCCTCGCTTTGAAACGAGAAGCAGCGATCAAGGCCATGTCACGGCACGAGAAGGAGTCGCTGATTCGCAGGGCGGGGTAAGAACTAAGGGAGTGACCCCGCCTTGCGCCAGAAGAGGATTGATCGAGCCGCCACGTGCATCGAACCGCACCGATGGACTCTACATGGGAGAATGGATGATTCGCAGAGCCGTAGCCGTCTGGTTCGTGCTGATCCTGGCCGAAATCGTGCATGGCATCGCCCGAGGCTTTCTTCTGGCGCCATACCTGGGCGAATTCCGTTCCAGCCAGATCGGCGTGTTCACCGGTTCGGTGATTATCTTCGCCGTTGCCCTGACGTTCGTGCGATGGATCGGTGCCTCCCGGTCCTCCGAGTTGCTGAGGGTAGGAGTCCTTTGGATTGGCCTGACGCTCGCTTTTGAGTTTCTCTTCGGGCGGTTTGTCTTGGGTGCTTCCTGGGAGCGGTTGGCCGCCGACTACAATATCATCGAGGGCGGGCTGCTTCCCTTTGGCATGGTTTTCCTCCTGTTGTCGCCACTCTTGGCCGGGAAGCTGCGGAGAGTGGTCAGGTGACCCCGTTTGTGGATTCGCCATGGACGTTTTATACCACCTTGAATCCGATCTTTCGCCCGACGAGTTCATCAACCTTCTTCATCGCTCTACGTTGGCTGAACGCCGCCCTGTGGACGAGCCAGACACGATCCGTGGGATGCTTGAGCACGCCGACGTGATCGTCACCGCCCGGATCGATGGGAAGCTGGTCGGTGTCGCACGAGCCATCACCGACTTCAACTACTGCACCTACTTGTCCGACTTGGCAGTGGACGTGGCCTTCCAACGACAGGGAATTGGCCGGGAATTGATCCGTCGCACGCATGAAGCGACGGGGCTTCACTCAACGCTGATTCTGCTGGCGGCTCCCAAGGCGGAAAGCTACTATCCGCACATCGGCATGAGACAGCATCATTCGTGCTGGACTATTCCCCGTCATTCCCTGTAGCCTGGAAGGCAAGCCCCAAGAATGTTCACAGTCCTGTGGGACAACGATGGCGTGCTGATGGACACGGAGGGGCTTTACTTCCGGGCCACCCAGACGGTCTTGGCGAGGGTGGGCGTCCAACTGGCCTCCGATCAGTTCAAGGAGATTTCCCTGAAGCGTGGCGAGAGCACGTTTCAACTGGCGGCAGAGAATGGCATCAGCGTCGAGGAAATCGCTCTTCTTCGTGCCGAGCGGGATCGCATCTACGCCGATTCCGAAAGGCTGCCAAGGTGCTGACGAACATCAGGTGCGTGCCCGAAGAAGTGCTGAGACGGGCTTCGGAGCAGCGGTTGCCGGGCAGTCGGCTACTGGAGCACCACGGCGTGCACGTCGTCCGGGTACAGCCCCTTCATGCCCTTGCACTCGATCTGGAGGGATGGCGTTCTTCGCCAATTCACCACGAACTGAAATCGGCGAACCTCCACGTCTGCAACGCTCGACGCTTCTTTGAAATCCGGGCCAGGATGAGGTCTACTATGTTCTCTCGGAAACCGGCACGGTGCTGCTCGGGGGGAACCAAGTCGTCTTCGGCCCGGCTCCGTCGTGGTCATTCCGGCTGGCGGCATCTCCTTCTGGGATGCGGCAAAGCCGATGGTCTGAACAAGCGCAACCAAGAGAAGCATGGGCTGAGGGGAAAAGCCTGAAGCTGCCCAGACAGGTCGAAGAGAAAATTCTCTTCAAAAATGCCAGGCGGCTGTTCCGGTTATCGTGTCCAAGCTGGCTGGCGAACAAAGCCAAATGGCCGAGGGTGGCTGGCCAATCCAACGACGGCAGAGTGCCCATCGACGTACTACTTCACGGTGAGTAGTAGTTGTGCGCCTGCTTCAAGCGTTGGTAGTTGCGATCCTCCCAGAGCCGCTTGTGGTCGGGGCGAGGGTTCGGCTCAGGGTTCGAGTAGACGTGCAACTCGCTGCCGTTGAGGACCAGGATCTCCTCCCGCCAGTCGCCGCTCACATCCGCCACATAGAGCCGATCCGCCTTCTCCGGCAACCGCAGGACGAACCGCCCGGTGAGCGGCTCGAAGAGCCCCACATCGCCGCTTTTGTGTCGCTCTTTGGCACAGGCCAGTTGCTGCGGCTTGCCCGTCCAGTCGATCGTGTGGATGACCTCCACGCCCTTGGTCGTCCAGCCGGGCGGGGCAACCCGATCCATCTCGTACTCGAACACGACCTTTCCCGAGGAGTCGAACACGAACGGCTTCTGGTGCTCGTCGTAGCGGGACCGGCACCAGATGAAGCTCTCCTCGGAGCCCGGCTTGAACCGTCCGACAGCGGCGTTCTGGGGCTCCTGCCGCCGCAGATTCTTGCGCCAGATCGGCCCGTCAATGCCCACGACCTGCACCTCGTTCGAGCCTTCCTCTAGCAGCACCACTTCCAGCCCAGGTCTCTCTGGCCTCACGTCGGCCACGAACACGCTGTCGATGTGCCCCCGGAACTCAGCGGCTCGACTTCGCACCCGGCCGTCCGGCCCGAGGATCGTGGCCCCCAGCACCTCGTCCCGCCCATCGCCATCCAAGTCGGCCAGGCGAGCACCGTTGTGGGCGCACGACACGAACGCATCGGTCGTCCAGAGTGGCTTTTTGCCATCCCGCAGGAACTCGAACGCATAAGCGGCAAGGTAGCGTCCCATGCGGTAGCCGTCCTTGTTCGTGGCTTGCAGCAGGATGTCCCGGTCCCCCGTGCCCCGGAAGCTCGCAACCAACGCCAACTCCCACCGCTCGGCTCCCTTTGGCACGGGTGGCTTGGCCCTCGCTTTCTCCTTGCCGGTCGCCCCGTCCACGACGTGCAGCACAGCATCCTTGGTCAAGAAGATCACCTCGCACTTGCCGTCTCCATCCACATCGGCAGCGGCCACTCCGGGTCCGTGGTGGCCGGGCAACCCCTGGCTTTCGCTCTGGCCTCCGACCACCAGGTCTGTCGATTTGACCCAGAGCTTCCGCCCGTCGTTTGCGTAGACGGCGACGTGGCCGGGGACGGTGACCAGATAGTCCATCGCCCCGTCCTTGTCCACGTCGGCCACGATCAAGCCTCCTTCGGACTCCTGCGGAGGCGGAATGTCGAGCTTGATCGCCACTGGCTTCGGTGAATCCGCCCCATCGGCTCTTGCGCGAACGAGCGGGATCAGGAGCGCCATCGCTCCGACAACCACAGCTTTCCTCAAGAAAATCTTCATGGCTTTCCTTTCCGACTTTTACTCACGAACGAGTTTCATCTTGTTCTTCATGGCATTGTCGAAGTCCCCGAGGAAGATCCACCAATCGGTCAGCGGCTTGCCGTGGTACGTCAAGCCGTTAGCGCTCGTAAGATGCGATCCATCTGCTTGCGGACCAGTTCGATCAAGGCAAGCTGCTCTTCGACATCCCGGCTGCCGTAGGCGAGACGTGCGGTCATAGCGTCGGGACTGCCGCCACTAATCACCGGCTCGTCTTCAGTCGGCTCGTTCAGCCCTGCCAACCGGTTAGAATGATTGTAGCGATTCCACCTGCGGCACGCATCGGTAAGAGGAGCCTGCATCCATGTCCGTTGATACCAAGACTGTCCAAGGGCGTCGAGAGTTGACCTTCGGATCGCTCGATGAAGTCGTCGCCGACGCCGAGAAACTGGTCGCATCCCCCAATACGAAGATGCTCGGCAATTGGCCGCTGAGCCAACTGCTTACGCATCTGGCGACTTTGATCAACGGTTCCATCGACGGCACTTCGGCCAAGGCTCCCTGGTTCATTCGGCTTCTCGGCCCATTGCTGAAGGGCCGAGTTCTCGGAAACAAGATCCAGGGAGTCAAGGGGCAAAATTCAGTGCTGATTCAGCAGGTGCTAACCGTCATCCCCCCGAGGCAACATCGCTCATCATGCCACAACCCCCGTAAGGTCCGTTGCCGTGGAGATGATCCCGTCCGGTTGGAACCCAAGCTCCTCCAACGGATCGTTCCTTCGGTTGAGCCAGTACGCCTGGAGCCCGAATGCCTTGGCCCCGGCCACGTCCCAGCAGTTCGCGGAGACGAAGCCAATCTCGCCACGCCGAGCGCCAAGGTGCTTCTCGGCCAACTGGTAGACCACCGGACTCGGCTTGTAGGTCCGCACTTCGTCCACGCTGATGATGTGCTGAAATCTCCCTTCCAACTCGGCGCTTTTGACGGCCCTGTGCAGCATGGTCGGCGTGCCGTTGGACAGGATCGAGGAGGGAATGTGGCTGAGGGCATCGAGGGCAGCGGCGACCTCGGAGAAGGGGCTCAAGGTCAGGTATGCCTGCATCAGGTACTCGATCTGCTCTTGCGAAGCGGCAAGCCCGAGAGACCGGCACGCAAAAACCAATCCGTCTCGGGTGATTTGCCAGAAGTCCTCGTACCTCCCGATCAGGGATCGCAGCCACGTGTATTGGAGTTGCTTCGACCGCCAAAGGCTAGTCAGGTCAGAGCCGTGGCCGGGAAAGACCTCTTCGCACCGCCCCATAACGGAGCGGACATCGAATAGTGTTCCATAGGCGTCGAAGACGAGGGCCTCGATCATCTCTCACTCCCCTCCGAACTTCATCCAGATTGAGAGGCTGGTTCTCCGACGACCGCTTCACGGAGCTTCTCGGCGAGTTCCTTGGCTGCCGCCACAAGGGCAGAATCCTCCTCGAATGTCTTGACGCCGACCGAAGCTACGGAGGCGTCCGGCCCGTGCAGCATCTTGATTCCGCTCATCGGACAGTCGTCGCCGTGACCGCAACGAATGCAAGGAACATTTCCCTGGATCACCAGTGTACCCAGGTTCGCCACTCGAAGCTGGTATCCCTTCTTCTTGTCGGCAAGAAGATCGGCCCGTAGTCGAGCCATGGCCTGGTGGAGTTCCGATTCGGGCACCGCCACGAAGAATAGTGGCACGAAGAAATGGCCGAGATGAGCCACTCCTCGCTCAATCTCATGTGCTCTTGGCGTATCCCGCAGCAGAAGACCGAGCCCCAACGTCTGCGGAACGTCCAGATGATCCATGCTTTAGGCCCTGTCTTCCTTCTGCCCCCAACCCCGCCTGAACCTCACGTGCCCTATTCTACTCAGGCCGGGGACTCAAATGAACGGAGGAACTCAGGCCGAATTGTCCCGAGGTTGCCGTTACTCCTCTTCCTCCCGCCGCCAGAAGTCGGTTGGCTTCATGCCATCCTCGGGCAGTTCTTCGCCGAAGTACCGGCACGGGAACGGGCATTCCGATCCTTCCTGGCCGTGGATCATCAGGTGGTCGAGGTCAAGGACTTGGCCTGAAGGCTCGTAATGCCGCTCGTTTTCGGGGTAGTCGCCGAGATCCTCATCTGGCACGACAACGTGGTGTCCGTACCTCTGGCGGCAACGCACCGCATTAGGTCAATGACCTCTTCGTTGGTCGCCGAAAGTTCGAAAATGTCGCCCCTGGAAAGCACTTCCCGGAAGGCCTCGTTCTTCCTGGGGATGCCCGCTTCG